>NZ_JBSXPP010000003.1:0-366266 GCF_054073305.1 Mycolicibacterium sp. CBM1
CTAGGAGCCTGCTGAATTAATCCCGCGTGGCGGGGCCGGTTGTGCTGGGGTTTTGGGGACAATTGGTGGGTGCAAGGTCGCTCGGATGATCAGCGTGAGTTGTTGGATGCGGAGTCGGTTGCCGGGCATTTGTTGAAGTCCGACAGCATGTTTGCTTTCTTGGCGGCGCATCGTTCGCAGTTGTTTCCCGAGGAGATGTTCGTCGATCTGTTTCCGTCACGACGGGGCCGACCGAGTGTTCCAGCCGAGGTGATGGCCTCGGTGATCACCTTGCAGGCGCTACACGGCCTGTCGGATAACGAGACCGTCGAGGCGGTCACCTTCGATCTGCGGTGGAAGGCGGCCTGCGGGATGCCGATCACCGCGACGGCGTTTCACTCCACCACGTTGACCTACTGGCGGCGCCGGTTGGCGGCCTCAGAGCGCCCGAACCGGATCTTCGAGGCGGTCAAAGCCGTCGTCACCGAGACCGGAGTTTTGGCCAAGAAGACACGGCGGGCGCTGGATTCCACCGTCCTGGACGACGCGGTCGCCACCCAGGACACCGTCACGCAGCTGATTGCCGCGATCCGCCGGGTCCGCCGCGACGTACCCGACGCCGCGCAGGTCATCGAGGCCCAGTGCACTGCGCATGACTACGACGACCCGGGCAAACCCGCGATCGCCTGGAACGACAAGTCAGCCCGTGACCAGCTCGTTGATGCCCTGGTCAGCGACGCGCACCGACTGCTCGGTCACCTCCCCGAGCAGGATCTCGGGCCCCGCGCCGCCGAAGCGGTGGCATTGTTGGCGCTGATCACTGGCCAGGACGTCGAACCCGTCGAGGGCTCTGATGGCACCGACGGGCAGTGGCGCATCGCCCAGCAGGTCGCCCCGGACCGGATCATCTCCACTGTCGATCCTGACACCCGCCACGCTCACAAGACGGTGCACCGCCGCCAGGACGGCTTCAAAGCCCATATCGCGGTCGAACCCGACACCGGCATCATCACCGACTGCGCCCTGACCAAGGCCAACGGCCCCGACAACCACGAAGCCGTGGTCGGGTTGGCCCTGCTCGACGACGAACCCGCTCCAGTGCGGGTGCTCGGGGATTCGGCCTACGGCACCGGCGACGCCCGCGCCGCACTGGCCGAACGCAAGCACATCGCCGTGATCAAACCGACGCCGCTGCGCGCGCCGGTGCCCGGTGGATTCACCAGCGACGATTTCAGCATCGACTTCGATGCCCGCACCGTGACCTGCCCGGCCGGCCACACCGCCGGTATCGCACCCAGGGGTGGGGTGAAGTTCGAGAGGCACTGTCGTTCATGCCCTTTGACAACGCAATGCACCACTGCCAAGCGTGGACGCCAGCTCACCATCGGTGAACACGAACAGCGTCTACGCGCAGCCCGAGCAGTCGCCCGCACACCCGAGTGGCAGGACGAGTACCGCCAACACCGCCCCATGGTGGAACGCTCGATCGCCTGGCTCACCCGAGGAAACCGCAAACTCCGCTACCGCGGAATCGCGAAGAACGGCTACTGGCTCCACCATCGCAGTGCCGCGCTGAACCTGCGACGCCTCATCACGATGGGCCTGACCCACACCGGCACCACCTGGGCCATCGCCTAGCACAGACCACCAGGTCTTGCCGTCACACAGCACAGATGCCACGCTCGACACGGCGGGGTGACCCTCGAATTGTCGGCCCTCAGGTCTGAGGGAACACACGCGCCACAGAGCGCTCTGAGGCACCCCGCCCCAAACGCCCTAATTCAGCAGGCTCCTAGCGGGTGAACTCGAGCGGATCGCGGCGCAGCTGGGGGTGAAGTCGGTCTTGGTGATGCGTTCGGAGGCCGATTCGATGGTCGTCGCCGCCACCGCCGGTGAAGCGACCCAGCACTACACCGTCGACGCCGCGGGCAAGAAGGCGCTGACCGACGAGTCGCGGGCAACGAGGACGAGGTCGAGTTCGGCCTGCACAACTACCTCGGCCTGCCGGTGCACGACGCCGCGGGCACGGTGGTGGGGACGGTGTGCGTGCTTGACGACAGCCCGCGTGAGTACACCGACGACCAGCGCGCCCAGCTGGTGGCGTTCGCCGGAGAGGTGGAGCGGATAATCGAGGGTGGCGGCAACGCGCTGAGCTGATCCGATCCTGCTGACAGCGGGGCCGGGCGGCATGCGACCATAGGTGCCGCACAAGGGGCGGTAGCTCAGTTGGTTAGAGCCGGGGACTCATAATCCCTTGGTCGCGGGTTCGAGCCCCGCCCGCCCTACCATTACAGGCTTACTCGAAACCTTGACCGAAAAGAGATCGGACAAGGTGAGCAGGTCTGTCGAGGATGTTAGGACAGTCTCCGCTGTGCGGGGGCTGTCTTGCTTTTTCGGATGTGGGGCGCTCTGGCCGTACACCGCGGCTGCCACTTTTAGTTCGGTGAACAGCGGCTTCGTCTCGTCGCTGGCGACGGTCAATGGGGTCTGCTGCACGATCAGGTGACATCTTGACCTGCCCTACCTGTTGGGTTCCAGTTGTGGTGGCTAACTGACGGCGGTGAGGGTGTCGTTGGTGAAGGATAGTTCGTGCTCGATCGGGGTGCGGTAGTTCAGCGCTGAGTGAATCGCCCCGGTGAGTCCGGAGACTTTCTGATCTGAGAACTCAGCCGGCGGCTGGTCTCTGTCGTTGAGCGTAGTAGGCGGCCTCAAGCTCAGCTGGCGGGATGTCGCCGCAGTACTCGTAGAGCCGGTGGTGGTTGAACCAGTCGACCCATCTCGCGGTCGCCAACTCGACGTCCTCGATGGTGCGCCAGGGTTTACGTGGTTTGATCAGCTCGGTCTTGTACAGACCGTTGATCGTTTCGGCTAGAGCATTGTCATACGAGCTGCCGACCGCCCCGACCGACGGCTGGATATCGGCTTCGGCCAACCGCTCGGCGAACCGGATCGACGTGTACTGACTAGGTTCAACCGGTCGAAGCAACACCCTGGAATTTTGGAGGGTGTTCGATGGTTCGTCGGCAGCAAGCAGCAGATCGCGCGATTCCTCGTGCGATGAGGTGGCCATGGTCGCCGCCACCCGCCAGCCCAGGATCCGCCGAGCGTAGGCGTCGGTGACGAACGCGACGTAGGCGAATCCCGACCAAGTCGACACATACGTCAGATCCGCCACCCACAATCGGTCCGGAGCACGCGGCCCGAACTGGCGGCTCACCAGATCTGCCGGCCGGGTGGCCTCGGGGTCGGCGATCGTGGTGCGTCTGACCTTCCCGCGCACCGCCCCACGCAGACCGAGCTCAGCCATCAGCCGCTCGACGGTGCATCGGGCCACCTCAATGCCCTCACGGTGCAGCGCCAGCGACACTTTGCGGGCGCCGTAGACCCCGTAGTTGGACCGAGCCCGACGAGCTCGGCGCAGATCGACTGGACACCCCACCGCAGACCATCAGAACCGTCTCGATGACCCCGATGCTCGGCGATGAACCGGCAGATCAGTGGTGTGGCCGGTCCAGTTCGGCCGCGAAGAAAGCCGACGCCGTCTTCAAAATGGCATTGGCTCTGCGCAATTCAGCGTTTTCCCGACGCAACTTCTTCAACTCGGCCGATTCCTCGGTCGTGGTCCCGGGGCGGGCGCCGGAATCGACCTGAGCCTGGCGCACCCACTTGCGGACCGTCTCGGCCGTGCCGACCCCCAACAACCGGGCGACCTCGGTCATCGCCGCCCACTCCGACTCATGCTGATCGCTGATCTCGACGACCATCCGCACCGCCCGCTCACGCAGCTCCGGGGGGTACCTTCTCGACGAACCACCTGACTTCACCCCATCCTTCCCAACAAATGGAGTCTCCGGACATGCCGGGGCGATTCATTGAGGCGAACTCGGCCCCAATTCGCTCTAAACATGTTCAGACGGGTCTGCGCCCGGCTGGCCGAGGGGCTGAAATTTGCCGAGTCCCCGTTGCGGGGCATACGGGGGCTAGATCGCTGCACGTTCGGACTCGCCGGGTCAACCTTGAACCACGGCATCTGATGGGGATTGGCTCTCACTGAAGCGCAGTAGTAGACAGCTGAGGACGGCGGCGCTGAGGAGGCTCGCGGCAGCCGAATAGCAGACCACGTGAATAGCACCGTTGTATGCGGTTCGAGCTGTATCGACCATGGCAGGCGATAGCTGGGTATGAAATGCGTCGGAAAGCGATGGGGGCATGCCGCTTTGGCTGACACTGGCTGCGCCGGCCGGCGTTGTGAACAGTATCTGGTAGGCGCTGGCAAGCAGAGTGCCGAGAAGCGCGATTCCGAGGCCGGCCCCTAGCTCGAATGAGGTCTCTTGGATGGCTGCGGCTTCCCCTGAGCGTTCGGGTTGCGCCGCTGACATGATGGCGTCAGCGCCAAGTGTCATGATTATTCCTGCTCCGCCGCCGATCAGGACAAGCATGGGGCAGATCGTCCACCAGTAGTTGGAAAGGTCCCCGGCAGCACTTATCAGGATCAGTCCAGTCGCGAAGATGCTGAGTCCCGCTGCGATAGACCAGCGCAGCCCTATAGTCTCAGCGGTGCGTGCAGCTAGCGCTGCCCCGACGGCGTTAGCTAAGGCCATGGGAGATAACGCGGCACCTGCGACCAAACTTGTGTAGCCGCCCACATATTGAAACCATTGGGCGAAGAAGTAGAGCATCGCAGTGTAGTTGCCAAAGCACACGAGAACACATGCGGTCGCAACGGAGAAGCGTCTGTCTGCGAACAGATGGAGGTCAAGCAGGGGCTCTCGAAGTCTGAGTTGGCGGTGCACAAATAGGCCTGCAACAGCGAGGCCAGCGATGCCGATCAAGATCGCAGGCAAGACGAATGCGAGTTCGGTCCCAGTAACTTTGATCGAATACACAATAGAACCAAGGGCGACGACAGACATCGCTGCGCTGAGCGCATCCCATCGAGGAGGCGCAGGGTTCTTCGATTCCGGGATGACGATGAACCCAGCCACGGCGACTGCCACCACGATGGGTACGTTGACCAGGAACACTGATCCCCACCAATAGTGCTCCACGAGGAAGCCACCGATCAGAGGTCCGAGCGATGCCCCGATACTATGGGCCGCCGTCCATAGACCGATCGCGAACATGCGTTCCTTGTCGTCGGTGAAAACCACTCTGATGATCGAGACCGTGGATGCCATGATCATCGCCGTGCCGACGCCTAACGCCACGCGCGCGGGAACGAGTTGGGTCGCGCTGGTTGAGAATGCGCAGGCGAGCGACGCGGCTCCGAACACGATGAAGCCGCTCAAAACAACCTTCTTGCGCCCAAACTTGTCACCAAGCGTGCCGAATGTGACAAGCAGTGCAGCGACGGTCAAAGAGTAGGCGTCGAGAATCCACAGCAAGGAGACGTTACTTGGCCTCAGGGCCACGGTGAGGCGAGGAGTTGCGATGTGCAGGACGGTGAGATCAATTCCGGCGAGGAACAAGCTGAAACACAGTACTACCAGTACGACCCACCGCCTGCGTCCTTCCCTGCCAGGTGCAGTCGGTCGGGCTTGGCCGCCGCCGTCCGGGGCGAAAGAGGCCACGATTGGACTCAGAACTCGGTAAGGTTGTCGCGCAACGTGTTTCCCACCGTGTATTCGGTGCGTGTCAGCCCGCGTCGTTGCAAAGCGGGCACTAGACCTTCGGTGATGTCGGCAACGAAATGGCGGCTGAGCCTCAGCAGTGGGGTGGTGATGATGAACCCGTCACCACCCGCGAACTCCATTGCCTCGCCCATTTGTTCAGCGACGGAGTCCGGCGTCCCAACAAGATCGAGCGACGACACGAGTCCCCCTGCACTGTCGAGAACGAGCTCTCGCAGTGTTTTACCGCTGCCCCATTGCTGAAGCTGATCAAGGGAGCCCTGCTCACCGTTGGTCGTTAACCTATAAGGAAGCGGTAGGTCGAGATCGAATGCGGCGAAATCTATCTCGGTAATCGCAGACACTTGGGCAAGAATTTCAGTGATGAACTGAGGGGACGTGACTTCTCGCTCCCGCTTGATCTGTGCCTCATGGACAGTCTCAGCGACCGTGGGCGTGATGCAGAACAGTACCTTTATCGAGTCCGGGTCCCTTCCAGCGGCCGCAGCCTTGGCACGAACATCATCGCGAAACTCCTTCATTCCCTCCTTGCCGTGAGCGATCGCGATGACGGAGTCGGCATGTGTGGCGGCGAACGCTCGGCCGCGCGGCGAAGCACCGGCTTGGATGAATGCCGGGCGGTGCTGTGGTGAGGGCACCGTGTTCAAAGGTCCGCGCACCGCAAAATGCTTGCCGCGATGACGGATCGGCCGTATCTTCGACGGATCGGCGTACACACCGTTGGTCCGGTCGAGTACGACTGCATCTGGATCCCAGGACGCAAAGAGTTCCGTGACCACCTCGACGAACTCGTCCGCTCGGGCGTACCGTTCCTCGCGGGCGGGAAGTTCGTCAAGGCCGAAATTCTGTGCTGCCAGGTCTTCTGCGCTCTGGGCACTCGAGTAACCGAAATTCGCCATGCCCAGAACTATGCATTGAGCTGTCGATAAGCAAAAGTGAATGTTTCTACGCAATATCCAGTAGAGTTGCTTATGTGTTGAACGTGGACCGTCTCCGCGCGTTGCTCGCGGTCGCCAAACACGGCACTATCGCCCGGGCTGCCGATTTCTTGCACACGACACCTTCTGCGGTGTCGCAACAGCTCACAAAACTTGAGCGAGAGACTGGCCAACAGCTGCTCCAGCCCAATGGGCGATCGGTGCGACTCACGCCCACGGGGCGCATGCTCGTGTTGCACGCTGACCGAATTTTGGCTCATGTCGCCGACGCCGAGGCTGACCTGCTCCGCGTCAATAGCGATGTCCTTGGTCCGCTGCGGATAGGTGCGATGAGCAGTTCCATTCGGCATCTCCTGCCGAAGTTGATTGCAGACCTCAGTAGCCGGCACCCTCAGTTAGTACCAAGCATTGTCGATGGCGAAGCGACTGATATGGTGCCGCAACTGGCGTGCGGAGACCTCGACATCGTTCTCATTGAGAGCTGGGACAACCGTCCAGTACCGCTGCCGTCGCGACTTGCTGTCGATGTCGTCGCGCGCGAACGTGTAGACCTAGCCGTCGCGCCCACTCATCGCCTGGCTGCGCAAACAGTTGCTTCACTGCGCGACCTTGGCGACGAGATCTGGGCCGCCTGTCCGCAGGGCTCAGAGTCTCTCAAATCGATGCTGCAGGCGCTTCGTGGCCAGGCAATTGAACCTGAAATACGTTATAACGTAGGCGATTACACGAGCCAGCTTGCCTTAGTGGCCGCCGGACTTGCCATCGCATTCGTTCCTGCCATTGCCCAGGATCCACACCAAGATGCTGTCGCGTACGTATCAACTTCGCCCGAACTCTTCCGCAGCATCACAGCCGCTTGGCGCCCTACCGCTGAAAATCCTGCCGTGCGCGCGTGCCTCACAGCCCTTCGAAATGTGACTGCTGAACCGGCGGGCCAGGCCTAGGTCTCCCAGCGCTCGCGGTTGAGTAGCTCGGTTTGCATTCTGCCCCAGAATGATTCGATCATTGCGTTGTCGTAGGTTGACTGCCGCGCCCAGGTTTCCGCCCGTTCCAGTGATGCTGTACGTTTCTGCTCGGTCGCCAGGGCTTGTAGGTGGCCTTTGTCGCTGCGCTCGTGCAGTACTGCGACGGCGCTCGGGATATCGATTTCGGCGTCGCCTAGTTTGGGGTGGTGGGCGAGGTCCAAGATTGTCTGTTCGGGTGTGGTCACCAGCGTCGGGCCGAGTTCGGTGTCGTAGCGTTCGGCATCCAATTGTTGGGTGTTGCGTTTGACGAATCGGACGACCGCAGTGCGGTCAGGCAACACGATGGGCCGGTGCTGCCGGGGCGTGGCGACTGCCGCGGTGGCCAGCGTGCGTGGAATCGTTCCGTGCAGCCGCGCGGCACTGACGCCCATGACGACGATGCTGTCCGGCCCGTAGATCGGTGAGGCGATGCCCGCCGCGGCGGTCTCTAAGCCCGGCATCCAGCCGCTCCCCACCATGTCCTGCGGCACCTGCGCGCGTGGGTGGGCATAGTAGTGCGCCGCGTCGGTAGGCCGAATTGTCTTCATCGGTGCCTGCTCCAGCCTTGTAGGCAGCGGGGTACTGCGGTCCTGCACCATTTCTGCTCCCGAGTATGCATTTCGTCCCCCCAAGAGTGCGAAATGCATACTGACACCGCAAACACTTCTCAATCACCTATTGCGCCGTCGCTGCGATCCGACAAGCCCTCGTCGTCGGTGGCGCGAGGGAACTGATACCTAGCCCAATCTGCGCCCAATCTGCGCCCAATCTGCTTTGGGAGGACACGACCGATCCGTCGCTCGCAAGCAGGGTCGCCTACACGGCAGCTCGACCGGGGGAGGAGACCAAGCCAGCGGCTACAGAAGCTGACCAGCCGCCCGCCGAGGCTGGTCGGCCGAAGCGCTGCCTCGCAAGCCTCACAGCAGGACGGGCTCGTCCAGCCTGACTTCCTTGGTCTCCCGCATGATCAGCAGCGCAACGAAGGTCAGGACCGCGGCCGAACTGACGTACACCCCGACCCACGCCACGCCATAACTGGTGGCCAGCCAAGTGGCGATGAACGGCGCGACCGCCGCACCCAGGATGCTGGCGAGGTTGTAGGCGATGCCGGATCCGGTGTAGCGCACGTTCGTCGGGAACAACTCGGGCAGAACCGCACTCATCGGCGCGAAGGTCAGACCCATCAGCGTCATCCCGACGATGAGGAACAGCAGCGTCGAGGACGTTGTGGCCTCGACGGGATCCAGCATCAGCTGGAAGGTCCCGCCGTAGCCGATGATCAACGCGGTGATCACCAGCAGTGTCCGGCGCCGGCCGTAGCGGTCGGCCAACTCACCGGCAATGGGGATGGCGGCTGCGAAGAACAACACCGCGATCAACTGCAGGCGCAGGAAGTCGACGTAGCCGATCCCGAGGCCGCTTCCGGCCGGCGGACGCTTGGCGATGCCGTAGCTCAACACCCACGTGGTGACCGTGTAGAACAGCGTGTAGGTCGCCAGCATCACGAAGGTGCCGATGATCAGCTGCCGCCAACTGGTGCGAAACACCTCAGCCAACGGCACGCGGACCTTCTCGCCGCGCTCGAGCGCCCTGGCGAACACCGGGGTTTCGGTGAGCTGGAGGCGGACATAGAGCCCGATCGCCACCATGACCGCGCTGAGCAGGAACGGAATCCGCCACACCCAGGTCAAAAACGGCCCGTCCAGGTCCGGTGCGGTGTTGCCGTGTCCCAGCCAGACCAGCAGCACCAGGAACATGCCGTTGGCCAGCAGGAACCCGGCCGGAGCGCCGAACTGCGGCCAGATCCCGGCGCGGGCCCGCTTGCCGGGGACGGCGGTCTCGGCGGCCAGCAATGCCGCGCCGCTCCACTCCCCGCCGAGGGCGAGCCCCTGGCTGAATCGCATCAGAGCCAGCAGGGCAGGGGCGATCAGGCCCACCTGGTGGTAGGTGGGCAGGAGGCCGATGACGAACGTGGCGATACCCATGGTCAGCAGGGAAGCGACCAGGGTGGCCTTGCGTCCGATCCGATCGCCGAAGTGGCCGAACAGGATTGAGCCCACCGGCCGTGCTACGAACGCCAGCCCGAATGTCGCCAGCGAAGCCAGCAGGGCGGTGGTGGGATTCCCCTTGGGAAAGAACAGATGGGGGAACACCGTCACCGCGGCGGTGGCGTAGAGGTAGAAGTCGTAGAACTCGATGGTGGTCCCCACCATCGAGGCGACGACGATGCGGCTGCGTGGCACACCGTTGACCGTTGTGTCGTTCCTATCCGTCATCGGGTCATGATCGCACCCGGTGGTGTGTCCAGCTGAACACGGGTTGATCGTCGATCCTGCGGCGGCGGGGTAGTACCTTCGACAGCATGTCCGAGTACACCGTGGGCGACTATCTGCTGGACCGGCTCGCCGAGCTCGGCGCCACCGAAGTGTTCGGTGTTCCAGGTGATTTCAATCTAGAGTTCCTCGACCATGTGGTGGCCCACGACAGCATCCGCTGGGTCGGTGGAGCGAACGAACTCAACGCCGGCTACGCCGCTGACGGGTACGGCCGGTTGCGCGGCATCTCCGCTTTGGTGACGACGTTCGGGGTCGGTGAGCTCTCGGCAGCCAACGCGATCGCCGGCAGCTACGCCGAACATGTGCCCGTCGTGCACATCGTCGGGGCCCCGTCGAAGGACGCCCAGGGCGCCCGCCGCAGCGTGCACCACTCGCTGGGTGACGGCGACTTCGAGCACTTTTTGCGGGTCGCCCGCGAAATAACCTGTGCACAAGCCAATCTGGTGCCCGCCACGGCAACTCGTGAGATCGACCGCGTGCTCAGTGAGGTGCGTGAGCAGAAGCGGCCGGGCTATCTCCTGCTGGCCACCGACGTGGCCCGGTTTGCCGTCGACCCGCCCAGCGCGCCGCTCCCGGTGTACGCCAACGGCACCAGTCCGCGGGCGCTGGACATGTTCGTCGAGGCAGCCCGCCAGCTGATCGCCGACCATCGGGTCACGGTGCTCGCCGATCTGCTGGTGCACCGGCTCAACGTCGTCGACAAGCTGGAGGAACTCCTGGCCGCCGACACCGTGCCCTACGCCACGCTGATGTGGGGCAAGAGCCTGCTCGATGAGAGCGCACCCAACTACCTCGGTATCTACGCGGGCGCGGCCAGCGCCGAAGAAGTGCGCCAGGCGGTCGAGGAGGCACCGGTACTGGTGACCGCCGGCGTGCAGTTCACCGACATGGTCAGCGGCTTTTTCACCCAGAAGATCGACCCCGCCCGAACCATCGACGTCGGCCCGGTCCAGTCCACCGTGGCCGGTAAGGTTTTCGCTCCGCTGGACATCGGCGCCGCGCTGGCGGCGCTGGCGGAGATTCTGCGTGACCGGGACATCATCTCGCCGCCGCTGCCGGCATCCGCGGCGGCACCACCGTCGCCGGTTCCGGCCCCTGATGTAGCGCTGACGCAGGAATTGTTGTGGGACACGCTTTCCGGGGCGTTGACGCCGGGTAATGTGGTGCTGGCGGACCAGGGCACCTGCTTTTACGGAATGGCCGCACACCGGCTGCCTGGCGGCGTGACGTTCATCGGGCAGCCGCTGTGGGCGTCGATCGGCTACACGTTGCCGGCCGCGCTCGGAGCCGCGTTGGCGCATCCGGACCGGCGGGTTGTCCTGCTGATCGGTGACGGTGCGGCGCAGTTGACGGTGCAGGAACTCGGCGTCATGGGGCGCGAACGGATCGCCCCGGTGATCATCGTGGTGAACAACGACGGTTACACCGTGGAACGGGCCATTCACGGCCCGCACGCGTACTACAACGACATCCCCGGATGGCACTGGACGGAGCTTCCCCACGCCCTGGGTGTGCCCGACGCGCTGACCGCAAAGGTCCGGACCTACGGCGAATTGGCGGCAGTGCTCGAGGCCGCCGGCCGCGATCAGGACCGGATGGTCCTCATCGAAGTGATCCTGCCGGCCGACGACGTGCCGCCGTTGCTGCAGCAGATCGCGGCTTCGGCCGCCGCGGCCAACAACGCGCACTAGGGGATCGCGCGCCGTATCCGACGCTCGGGTGACGTGCTAGAAAGGTTCTACGTACCTACGCCGTAGGTGCGTAGATATTCGGGTGCGGAGGTAAGTGGTGGACAGTTCGCGACGGCGCAACATCGGCAAAGACGTGGTGTTCCTCGCGGGACTGGTCATTGTCGCGGTGGCGCTGATCGTCTACTTGGTGCTGCACTCTGGCGACAAACCCGGTCCGGCGGCGTCGGAGCCTCCGTCTTCACCGGTCGCGTCGGGAACGCAAGGCGTACCCCCGCCGTCGGCGACCACCGCCGCGGATCTTCTGGCCGTCGAACGCCGCCAGCCCAACGATCCGTTTGCGCTGGGCAACCCGGCGGCACCCGTCGTGATGGTGATGTTCGCCGACTACCGTTGCCCGTTCTGTGCGAAGTTCAGCCGCGACACCGAACCGGTGCTGGTGAAGCGTTTTGTCGACCAAGGGACGCTGCGCATCGAGTGGCGTGACTTTCCGATCTTCGGTGCCCAGTCCATGACGGCGGCTCGCGCCGGCCGGGCGGCCGCCGAGCAGGGCAGGTTCTGGGAGTTCAACCGGGTGGTGTTCGCCGCCGCGCCCGAAAAGGGGCATGCCGACCTGACCGACGACACGCTGATCCACTTCGCCGAGCAAGCCGGCGTTCCCGACATCGCCGCATTCACCGCCGGTATGCGAGGTACCGCCTACGACAGCGCAATCAACGCAGATCTGGATCAAGGCAACAGCATCGGTGTACCGAGCACCCCGGCATTCCTGATCAACGACGTCCCGATGGTCGGAGCCCAACCGGTCGACGAGTTCGTCGCCGCTATCGACAACGCGGTGCCGAAGCGGTGAGTGGAATCGGGCTCGCAGGGGCGTTCCTCGGCGGCCTGGTCGCACTGCTCAGCCCGTGCTCAGCGCTGTTGCTGCCATCGTTCTTCGCCTACGCCTTCGATCAGACGCACGTGTTGGTTCAGCGAACTGCCGCCTTCTGGCTCGGCCTGTGCCTGGTGCTGGTGCCTCTCGGCGCCGGTGTCGCCGCCGTCGGCGGCATGGTCACCCGCCACCGCGAACAGGCCACGCTGATCGGTGGGGTCGTGCTCATCGGTATCGGGGTGGCCACCGCGCTGGGAAAGGGCTTCGGCCTTCCCGGGATTCAGCGGGCCCTGGGAAGAATCAGGATCTCGTCGGCCGTGTCGGTCCTCGCCCTGGGGGCGGTGTACGGACTGGCCGGATTCTGCGCCGGCCCGCTGCTGGGCGGTGTCCTGACCATGTCGGCCATGGGTGGCCATCCGCTCTACGGCGGGGTCCTGATGGGTAGCTACGCACTGGGGATGGCAGCGCCGATGTTCGTGCTGGCAGCACTGTGGGATCACCTGCGCTTCGGCGACCGAAAATGGTTGCACGGCAGGCCCGTTCAATGGGGTCCGATCAACACCCACACCACCGCCGTCGTCTCGGGGGCATTGTTTGTCGCGATCGGCGTGCTATTCGTGAGCACCGACGGGACGGCCAACATCGGCGGGGTGCTCAGTGTCGACGACGAGTACGGCCTACAGATGTGGCTGCGCCGGATCGCCGCGGCAGCCGGTGACGCCCGAGTGCTGCTTGGGGTCGTCGTGATCCTGATAGCGATCGTCGTCGCACGAATGTGGCGTCAGCGGCGGGCGCGGTCCATCGCGGCCAGCGAAGCCCCCAGCGCGGCGCGCTACTATCGCTCTACGTAGGTATGGACGGGTGGTGCGGATAGTGACGTTGAGGGGTTTCGGTGACCTCGAAGCCGTCGTGATGGACATGCTGTGGTCGCGCGACGAGCCGACCAGCGTGCGCAGTGTGCATGACGAACTCAAGCAAACCCGCCAAATCGCTTACACCACAGCGATGTCGACGATGGACAATTTGTTCCGCAAGGGTTGGCTGGTGCGTGACAAGGTCGGTCTGGCCTACTACTACCGGCCGGCGGTGAGCCGCGAGGAATACTCCGCAAATTTGATGCGCACGGTGTTCGAGTCCGGCGGTGACAGCGAGCTGGTGCTCAACTTTTTCCTCGAGCAGATCAGTCCCGACGAATCGGAGAAGCTGCGCGCGTTGCTGCAGCGATCCACCGACGAGGGGGCGTCGTGAATACCGTGACGGTGCTGCTCACCTATGCCGTGACCCTGACCTGGGTGGCACCGGTGGCGCTGGGCAGCCGGCTCGTCGCCGGGGCGAATCCGCGGGTCGGTGTCGCGGCGTGGTTGGTGACGGTCGGTGCTGCGGTGCTCACCTGGATGTCGGCTCTGGTGATTCTGGCCGCCGGTGCACTGCGAAGCCTGACGACGCACACCGCGCCGACATTCTGCGTCGAGAAGCTAGGGCTGTCGGGCCATCTGCAACCACCCGCTCCACTGGCAACCACGTTGGTGATCGGCCTGCTCGGGGCGACCACCGCCGTCGCCGCGCACACCGTCCGGCGGGTGATCATCACATTGGTCCGAACCCGGCGCTCCAACAGCCGCCACGTCGAAGCGGCGTGCATCGTCGGCCGCCCGATGGGTGGGCCCGGTGTGGTGATGGTCGCCTCGCAGCGGCCGGCCGTGTACTGCGTAGCGGGCGGCGGCCGCAGTGTCGTCGTTGTGACCTCGGCTGCCGTCGCACAGCTGGACGCCGACGGGCTGGCGGCGGTTCTGGACCACGAAAGGGCGCATCTTCGCGGCCGCCACCACCACATCACCGCCACCCTGAAGGGGCTGGCCGCGGCCCTGCCTCGGCTGCCCCTGATGACGGCTGCCGCGCGGTCAGTGCCGACGCTGTTGGAGATGTGCGCCGACGACGCCGCCGTGCGCAGGCACGGCCGAGCGCCGCTGCTGCGGAGCATGATCGCGCTCGGTGCCGGTGGCCGAGCGCCGGTGGGCGCGTTGGCGGCGGCCACCACCGCCGTGTTGGAGCGGGCGACCCGACTGGCGCGAGCGGCCGATCACCCGCCGCGGCGCCCGCGAGCGGCGGTCCTCCTTGCGGTGAGTTTGATGGCGGCGGTAGCCCCCGTCGTGGCGTTTGCGCTCTGCTTCTAGCGGCCGTGCTCGCTGGCGGCCAGCTCGCAGGCACCGTTCGCGCACGGCCGCTGCCGCCACCGCCACACCACCACACCAGCCAGCAATGCCACCGAGAGCGCTGCGAGCAACGGCTGCAGCGGCGCCCACAGACCCAACGCGCCGGAGGTGCCGACGGCTGCCAGCACAAGCTTGTTGCACACCGGGCAGCCGACCGCGAACGTCGCCAACATCAGCCCACCGCCGGCCGCGCCGGTTGCGCGGCGAGGCCCAGAGATGCCGAACCACAGCGCGGTCAACACGCCGACCGCCGCCAGCGTCGGATACTCCCACCAGCGCACCGGAACCTCGCGGCCAAACCACGGGGTGTCGATCACGTCGGTGGGCACACCGACCACCAGGACCGTCGACACTCCGGCGCCAACGGCCTTCACCGCAGTGGGCAGGCGTCGGGTCGGGTTGAGAGCAGTCAGCGGCATACCTACGTATCTACTACGTATTCCGGCTCGCGTCGACCGTCGTGCCACCCTTGGTCCACGGTCTCGGTGACTAAAGGCCGCAGCGCCCCAGTGTGATGTGCGCAACAGTTGATCCAGCGCATCGTGGTCGAGACCGGCCACTGTGGGGGACAAGGGGGTCGCCATGCCTAGGGCGCGCCTGCCGATGGTGGCCATCGTGGCCTCACTTGGCGGCGTGCTGCTTCTGGCGCTCACGCCCATCACCTCGGTGGCCGTCGCCATGGCGGCGACGGCGCTGTTCATGGGCGGCACGGGCCACTCGCTGAGCATCCCGCAGGACACCACCGAGTACATCGCCAACTACGTCGACAGTGCGGACGCCAAGTACGTCGCCCCCTCGGGGTTGTGTAGTGGCGGCAGCCCGGGTTGCGCGCGGGTGGCGGTCTATACCCCTGAGCAATTCCGATTCGACACCGGATTGTGGGACCTGCCGTTCGACGACTCGGTGGCGATCGGGCTGGCGAATCTGGACGCTTGCTTGCGGGCCGCGCCGTGCACTGTGACGGAACCACCGTTCACGACCACCGGTCCTGCCGCGCTGACCGATACGTCCTATGTCGTGTTCGGCTATTCCCAAAGCGCCACCATCGCCGCTCAGGAGAAATACGACCTCATCGCCCACCCGCCCGTCGGCACCACCGTTAGCTTCGTCCTGACGTCAAACCCCAACCGCCCCAACGGCGGAATTCTGGAGCGCTTCGTCGGCGCCTACATCCCGATCCTCGGTGTGAGCTTCGACGGCGCCATGACCACCAACTCGCCACAGCCCAATCCGGTGATCACCGTCGACGTCGCCCACCAGTACGACCCGGTGTCGGACTTCCCGACCAACCCGCTGAACATCTTGGCCGATCTCAACGTGGCGCTCGGGTTCCTCTACTTCCACCCCGAGACGGCCTTCTTCGCAGTCGACGATGTTGAGCTCCAAGGGCAATATCAGGACACCACCTTCTACCTTGCGCCCGCCAAGACCCTGCCATTGCTCATGCCGCTGGAACAGATTCCGCTCATCGGGCCGGCATTGGCTGCGACGTTGGACCCACCGCTGCGGGTGTTGGTGGAGGCGGGCTACGACCGCACCACCAACCCCGGCGAGCCGACGCCGGCCAAGTACCTGTACGCCCCGAACCCGATCAAGACGGCGATCGACTTCCTGGTCGCCATCCCGACCGGATGGGACAACGGGATTGCCACCATCACCGGCAATCCGGCGAATCGCCCGTTCCGCACGGCGCCGCAGGGTGTGTATGGGGTTGGCGGTCCGCCGGTCTACACCGGTGCGGTGGACCCCTACGGTCCACCGACGCCGTACTCACCGGCGCCGACCCAACGGGTGTCGCCTGTGACTGCGCGGAGCAGGCCATCGATCGCGGTCCGTCACCGGCCGTCACCGAAACCGGCGGTCAGCCGTGCGCAGACGTCGTCCGGCCTGGCCGGCACCGGCCGAACCCATCGCCCGAGTGTGCGTTCCGACGCGCGATCAACGGCGCGTCGCGGATGAAACCGCACATTCGCCGGTAACGCGGTGCGGTAATCCGCTTTGCGACAAGGATTCTCGGCTGGTTAGTTGAAGTTGATCGGGGTGAAACCGCCCGCGTCGGTGTAGGTCGGCGGCAGCCAGCCGGGCTCACCCGGCACAACAGTGCCCGGAGTAACCGGATACTTCACCTTCTCGTAGACCCGCTCGTCCTGCCAATAGCCGCCGCTGGTGGTGCAGCTGTAGGTCCCACAGCTCGTGCTGATCGGCACCTGATGCGCAGGCACCCACACCATGCGGAATCGCACCCAGCTGCCGTCCGGCTGAATCGGCCCGTCGCAGATGCTGCGAGTCTGAGTGCCGAGAAATCCCCACGGAACGCTCTCGCAGCCGAGTTGTACGTCCGCGTTTGCCGGCGGGGCCCACGACAACCCTCCGATGGCCGAGGCGGTGACGGCCACAGCTAATATTTTCCTCACCGACAGTTCCTCCTTGGCACGCAATATAACTGTATTGCCAAGGAGTGGCAACGAATTGGTCAACGGCATGGGCGGTCGTTGTGCCGCCTGTTTCTGATGTTGCTGTTGTGGCTAAAGAGGCGGATTCCGCACAACGATCGGCGCGTCGCGGATGAAACCACACACTCGCCGAGGACGCGGGGGAGCCGGGAACGCCAGACCGGGAACGGCCGGCCGGACCCGTCAGGTCGCTTGCAGTTCCTTCTTGCGGGCCTCGCGGGCCAACAACCGGTCGCGCTGCTCCTCGAACTTGAGCACTTCACCTTCGAGCTTGGTCACGTGGGCCGCGAGCTGCTCGCGGCGTGCCTCGCCGACAGGGGAGAAATCGGTGCGCTCGAAGATCTGCCACTTGCGCAGCGTGGGCGCGACGACTTCCTCGAGGTGCTGGCGGGGGTCGTAGATCCCGTGCTTGGCCATCAACACACCGTTGCGGCGGAAGTCGGGCATGCCGCGCCCAGGCATCCGGAAATTCTCAACCACGTCGGCGACGGCTTCCAGGGCCAGATCCGGCACGAGGTCCAGCGCGGCGGCGCACATGTTCCGGTAGAAGATCATGTGCAGGTTCTCGTCGGCGGCAACGCGCGCCAGCATCCGGTCGGCGACCGGCTCGTTGCACACCTTGCCGGTGTTGCGGTGGCTGACGCGGGTGGCCAGCTCCTGGAACGACACGTAGGCCACCGACAGCAGGAAGTCGGTCTTGTGCCGGGCCTCTTCCTCGGCGGTGGCGGCAAAACCACCGGTCATGTGGGCCATACGGGCTCGTTCCAGCGCAACCGGATCGACGGCGCGGGTGACGACGAGGTAGTCGCGCAACACGATGCTGTGCCGGGCTTCCTCCGCCGTCCAGCGGCCGACCCAGGTTCCCCATGCGCTATTGAGAGAGAAATGCTGCGCCGCTTCACGGTGGTAGGACGGCAGATTGTCCTCGGTGAGCAGGTTCGTGATCATCGCCGCCTTGGCGACCTCGCTGAGTTGCGACTGCTCCGGTGCCCAGTCGTCGCCGCCCATGGCCGCGAAGTTGCGGCCCTCGTCCCAGGGCACGTAGTCGTGGGGATGCCACTCGGTGCTGACCGACAGATGCCGGTTCAACTCGGCCTCGGCGATCTGCTCGAGTTCGTCGAGTAGATCGGCGTCCGTGAACTGCCGCGACATCACACCCCGCCTCAATCAGCTGGGGCACGTCGCCCGCGCGAAATAGTTAATCGTCCAGCCGGGTTCGGCGGAGTCGGGTCAACCCTAACAGGTCAGACCCGAAGCGCCGAGAGGACGCGGCAAATTTCCGTTCGGTTCGTTCCGTCGATCACACTGGCGCGGGCACCCGTTCCCGCGCCGCGGAGTGGCGCATCTGCTGGCGCAGACTGGTGAAGTCGGAGATCGTCTTGGCCACCACGGTCGCCACCGGGCGGGCATTTCGGCTCGTCGCTTCGGTCTTGGACACCATGATCACGCTGTCGATGTAGGGCTGGATGGTGGTGGCGTTCTGCACCGTGGCCACGATCACCAGCTGGAAGCCGAACTTGCGGAACGCCTGCAGTGCCTGCTGGGCGAACTGCGGATCCGACTTGGAGAAGGCCTCATCGAGCATCAACTGCGCGAAAACTGGCTTGTTGTCGGAACTCTCGGGACTGGCCAGGTTGAAGCTCAATGCCCCGGCGAGGCAGAACGCCATCAGCTTCTCCTGCTCACCGCCGGAGTTGTCGCCTGCGTTGGAATGTGTGCGGATCAATTCGCCTGTGTCGATGTCCCATTCGGCGCAGTCAAAGGTGAACCGGTTGCGCACGTCGAGCGCATCCCGCGTCCACGCCTTGTCCTCGGGAGCTGTGGACGCCAACCGATTCCGTAATCGCAGGATGTCGGCGTACTGATCCAGGATGGCCTGCTTGTCGCCCAGGCCCACCTCGGCGATGCGCCGGGAGATCGCCCGAACGATCTCGGTCAGTTCGGCGACGGCGGTCAGGCTGCGCGGTGTCGCCCGTAGCGTCAAGCGGGTCCCGTTGTTGAACTCCACCGCACCCAGACCGGTGTTGACCCGCTCGATCTGCTCGCTGATCCGCCGGGCCTCCTGCTCGGCCACCCGGTGCAACGTCAGGATCGCGTCCGGCGCCTGCTCGGTGACCAGCCGCATCATCCGCTCGTAGGCCTCGGGCAGTTCGCGTTCGTCGATGTGGCGGCACAGCGCCACGTAGTCGTGCACCCGTTCGTCGAACACGTCGCTGTCGTTGGGCACCGCGTCGGGGAAAGCGGTGTCGAACGTGCTCAGGATGCGGGCCAGCTCGTCGTAGGAGCGCCTGCGGCTTTCCCGCAGCTGCTCACGTTCGCGCCGGATGGCGCCGAACAGGGCGTCGCGGTGCGGCTCGGGGTTAAGCACCTCCAGCGGCACCGGCACGTCGGCGGCGTAGCGGTTCAGCAGCTCGGTCAACGGTTCCGAGACGAACGCCGGGGTCAACCGATCCTGAAGCTCGAGCAGCTGCGTGCGCCGGCGGTCCAGATCGTCGCGGCGGGTCTGGATGGCCCCGCGCCGCGTCATCAGCGTCTGGATCTCCTCCCAGCATTCGTCGGCCCGCGCGGACAGCGCCTCGATGTCGGGGTTGTCGGCCAGCAGCAGTTCGTACTGCTCCCGCAGCCGGTCGGCATGCCCGTCGGCGGTCTCGATGTCGATCTGGTTCCACTGCGGGAACTGCTCGCAGATCGTCTTGAACGCCGCGGCCCGGTCACGCCACTGCTGGCGCTCGGCGGCGATCTCGTCGGCGGTGCGCCGCGCCAACTGGTAGGCCTCTTCGGCTTTGGCCAGATCGACGGTCAGCGCGTCGATCTTGGCGGCGACGTCACCCTGGTACAGGTAGTCGGTTTGTTTGAGCGGGCGCCGGTCGTCCTTGACGGCGAGCCGCTCGGAGTCCTTGTACAGGCCGGTGTCGGTGACCGCGCGGCGGAACCGGGGGAACACGTCGGGGGTGTCGACGCACACGTGGTCACCGGCCGCGGCGACGACGCCCGCCGCCTCGGCGGCGCACGGATGGGCCGGATCGACGACGAAAAGCTTGCCGCCCAACGTGTTCGGCTCGGCCTCGACCGGCTCGGTGCCCACCGAGCCGGCGCGGACGTGGTGCAGCTGCAACCGGCCGCCCATGTTGGTTTCGTTGACGAAGCGCAGCACGGCCGCGTAGCGGTGGTCGGGCACCAGCAGCCGCAGGCCCACACCGCGCAGCACCTTCTCCACCGCCACTCGCCAGCGACCCTGGTCAGGTCGAAGATCCATCAACTCGGCCACATACGGCAATTCGCCGGGCTCCACGCCCACGGCGGCGCAGATCTGGTCGCGCATGGTGATGGCGAACTCCGGCAGTGCCGAGCCGACGTGCTCGACGCGCTTGAGTTCCTTGGCGGCGTCGTCTCGAGCGATGCGCGCCACCTTCTGCGCGTACTCCGCGTCGGTGGACGCCTCGCGGCCGCGATCGAGCTTGGCCAGCAGCTCGGTGGCGCGGGTGCTCAATTCCTCACGCAGGTTCCAGAATTCGTCCGCGCTGTAGGGAACGTCGATGTCTTGTGCGCCCAGCGCGGCCTCGTAGGCCGCCCGCCGCCGCGAAACCTGCTCAGCCTGCGCCTCCGCCGCGGCCACCTGCGACTGCAGCGGGCCCAGGCTCGCGCTGGAGCCGCTGATCTGCGCGTTGAGCGAATCGCCTTCGGCCTTAGCCAGATTCAGCGCGCGGGTGACGTCTTCGTACTCGTTGCCGAGCTGGTCGATGGTGGCGTCGAGCGACTCGATCTGTGGACGGCACTGCGCCAGCCGCACGTGGTCGGTGTAGGCCCGCACCATCGGCTGGTCCACCAGGTCGATGATGCCCAGATCCGAGGACTCCGAGGCGTAACGCTGCTGGATCTTCTCGATGTCGCCGAGGATCTTGCGCTTGCGCTGAGCGACGGCCAGCAGTTCGCGGGCCTCCACCAGCGGGTCGATCTGCTTGAGAGCCTCGGGTAGCCGGGTCAGGCTACCCGGCTCGTCTAGCATGAACTCCCGAACGAATTGCTCAAGTCCACCAACACTTTTCAGCGACTTGGCCTTCCCGAGCAGCTGTTGGGCGGCATCGGAGGCGCGGATCCCGATGGTGGCGTACAGCTGCGCCAGATACTGGGATTCGACCTTGGTGGAGAAGCGCCACTCGTCGTCTTTGAACACACTCGCGTCGAATCGCCCCGCCGCCCAGCGGTTGCAGACGTCCTCGATGTCGCGGTCGCCGTCGGCCAGCACGAAGCGACTCGAGGAATCCGAGCGGGACTCGCCGGTGAGCCACTTGAGCACCAGGCCGGTGATGGTGCGCCCGGTGTTGCTGGTGTAGGTGACGGCCACGGCCGACCATGCGGTGCCCTCACCGCGCAGGTACATCACCTTGGAGGCGCCGGCGTCGGTGCGTTGCCCCCAGGCGCCGCGCACGTACTTGTCGACGGTTCGTCGTCCCGCGTTGGAGCCGGCCGCCGAGTTGTCGCCGGAGGCGTTGAAGTTGCGCCGGTTGAATGGCAGGAAGCCCAGCGAAATCGCGTCCAGCAGAGATGATTTGCCGCTGCCGGAGGCGCCGGCGATCAGGGCGCCCCCTTCGCTGAACGGGATGTCGTGATAGCCGTCGAACACACCCCAGTTGATGACCTGTAGTCGGGACAGGTGGAACTGTTCAGCCATCGAGCGAGGCCTCCTGTTGATCGCGGTCGGCGCCGGTGCCGCCGCTGAGTAGCAGCTCGAACTGCTGTTGCAACTCGGTGATCACCGACGCGGTCAGCACGGCGTTGATGACCGGGCTGACGGTATAGCTGTCCTCGTCGTCGCGGGTCTTGCGCAGGATCTCCAGCCCGGCCAACCGCGCGATGGCGCCGTCGATACGGGCGGTGAACGCGACGGTGTCACGGTCGACGTCGTTGAGGACACCGGTGAACAGCCCGTGTACCTCGTCGCGGCTGATCACCACGTTCTGCCCGGCGGAGGCGCGCATCATCTGCGCCAGGTGCAGGGCCAGGATGGAATCATAGGTGCCCAGCGGCTCGCGCCGCAGAAGCTTTGCCCCGCGCGCAGATTCGTAACGAGCCTGCTCGACGAACGCGACATCCGCGGATTCGGCGACCCGCAGCAGCAAGTCCAGCTCGGACAGCCGCACCGACAACTGCCCGCGGTATTCCAACACCCAGCTGTAGAGGTCGGGGTCGGCTTCGGCACTGATGTAGCGGCGGGTCAACAGCTGCTGCAGCGCCCAGCACGCCCGGTCGGGCAGCTCGCTGACGTCACCGTCGAACCGGGGCCGGCGCTGGTGTGGGGCGCGAGCGGTCTGGTCCACCTCGGGCAGCGCGGACAGCGCTGCGATGTCCACCTCAGGGTTGGTCGTCACGCGCCGGCTCCGGCCAGGCTGGAGATCGGTTGGGTGAACATCAGGTGCGGAACCTCCATCTGACGGTCGCGTCCGTCCAGAGACTGGAACCGGACGGTCACCGACTCGGGTGGCTGTGTCGAGTCGTGCTGCTTGAGCGCCCAGGACCACAGCACGATGACGTGGCCGAGGTAGGCGCCCTGGCCGTCGGCCGATACCAGCTCCACCGCATCGGGTAGCGACAGCGGCCTACCGGAGTCGAGGGCGGCGTTGATCATCTCAGACATCGCGGGCGCGTCGACCTGGGTGGTCAACGCCGCGAAGCTGGACAGGTCCAGTTCACCGCCGGCCGGCTGGGCCGGCCTCGGGTTGGACAGGTCGCCGATGCGGAAGCTCAGCGCACCCACCGAGGTGATCGCGTGGCGGGCCAGTGGAAGCTCGATGTCGAGGCGCGAGTCGGTCAGTGAGGACTTCAGCAGTGCGCGGGCGGCACCGATGGCGTCGTTCAACTGACGGGCCACGCCCCGGCTCTGCTCCAGCGTGCCGAATGCGGTGAACCGTTTGACCCGCTGGGCGCAGCGCTGCTGGATGCGTTCCACCTCGTCGATCTGGTGACCGACCAATTCGAAGAATCCCGCCATCACCTTGCGCAGGGCCGGATCCAGCGCCGGCAGCGCCCCGGCGACGGCGGCGACATTGGCCTCGAACTCGGCCCGCTGGTCGGGGTCGTTGATCATCCGCAGGAACGCGCGGTGGGAGTCTCTGCCCTGCGAATCCCAGGCGGCCTGGTAGTCGGTGTACATCTGGCGCTGCCGGTCGCGGTAGGCGAGGTTGCTGTCGATCGGCTCGTCGAGGGCGGCGGTCGCCCGCTCGATCATCGTGCCGTACTGACCGATGTCGGTGATCAGCCGTTCCATCTGCAGGGCGATCGCATGGGCCTCGTCGTAGACGTCGGTCAGATCCGCATCGCCAAGATCGCGTTCGACGACGTCGCCCTCGCAGGTCGCCAGGGCGTCGAGCTCGGCCTGCAGCGCGGCGATCTCGGCCTGGATCCCGGCGCGGATGCGTGCCGGGTCGTTACCGACGCGCAGCGCGATCTGCTTGAGGCGCGAGGCGATGCCGTTGATGGAGCCGCCGGTGGCGATTGTGTCCTGCCGGCGCATGCCGCGCAGGAAGTCCAGGGCGCGACGGGCGTCCTGGGTCAGGTAGCACAGGTTTCGCTCCACGCCGCTGCGCTGATCGGCCACCCGGTGCAGCCAGCCCTGGCTCGCCCAGGTCTTGATCAGACCCAGGCCGGACTGTTCGCTGCCGGGCCGCCCGAGCTCGTCGAGGTCACGTTCCAGATGCACGACCAACTCGGTCTCGCCCACCACTCCGCCGCTGAGGTGACGCTCCATCAGGGTGGCGTACACACCGAGGTTGAGGGTCGCCAGCAGGCGCAGCGCGGGGGAGCCCTGGATGTCGCGATTGACTTCGAGAAGGTCAGCGGCCGACAGAGTGGTGTCGTCGTCCACTGGTTCTCCTCCTCGGTGTAGGTGGTCGGACGGTCCAACATAGGGCACGGCGCGGACATCGCACCGCGCCGCGGCCGGGTGTCGGGGAGGCGTCCGAGTTCGACCGTCACAACTTTCTCTCGAGTGCACGCCAGCCTCTCTGGTACCAGCGGCGGCCGAGGCGAAGCAGGCCGTCACGGCTTGGGGAAACCCGGCGTTCGACGCGGTTGGCGAAATCGTAAGAGGTGAGCCTCGTCACCAATCGATGCCAGGTCGGCACGCTGGTAGCGCGCTCGCGCGCCGGGCAAGCTACCGGAGCAGTTTGCCCTGCGGCCGGGTGGCCAGTGGCTTCGGTCGCACCATCTGCGGCCACCAGAACCACCGGCCCATCAGCGCGGCAATCGCCGGCGTCATGAACGCCCGCACCACCAGCGTGTCGAACAACAGGCCCAGCCCGATCGTCGTACCGATCTGGGCGACGACCACCATCGCGCTGACCGACATCGAGATCATGGTGAACGCGAACACCAAGCCGGCTGCCGTCACCACCGACCCGCTGCCTCCCATCGCTCGGATGATGCCGGTGTTGATGCCGGCCGGTATCTCCTCTTTCATCCGGGACACCAGCAGCAGGTTGTAGTCGGCACCCACGGCCAACAGGATGATGACCGCCATCGCCATCACCATGAACTGCAGCTCGATCCCGAGGATGTGCTGCCACAACAGAACCGAGAGCCCGAAGGACGCACCGAGGGACAACACCACCGTGCCGACGATCACCGCGGCTGCCACGATGGCGCGGGTGATGATCAGCATGATGATGAAGATCAACGCCAGCGCTGCCACCCCGGCGATCAGCAAGTCGTACTTGTTGCCTTCCTGCATGTCTTTGAAGGTCGACGCGGTGCCCCCCAGATACACTCTGGAGCCCTCCAGCGGGGTGCCCTTGATGGCTTCGAAGACGGCATTCTTGATCGCGTCGATGCGGTTGATGCCGTCGGCGGACAGCGGGTCGTCTTCGTGGGAGATGATGAACCGCACTGCGTGGCCGTTGGGGGAGATGAAGTTCTTGATGCCCCGCTTGAATTCGTCGTTGTCGAAGATTTCCGGCGGCAGGTAGAACGTGTCGTCGTTGAGGGCGTCGTTGAACGCCGCACCCATGGCCGACTGGTTCTCGCTCAAGGCGGCCTGCTGATCCTGCATGCCGGCCTGGGTGGCCTGTTGGGTCAGCATCATCACGCGCATCGTCTTCATCGACTCGATCGACGAATTCATCAGCGGAATCAGCTGGGGCAGAAGGTCATCGAGGGCATGCAGGTCGGGCAACAGCCGCTGGATGTCGTCGGTCATCGTGTCGATGCCGTCGAGGGTGTCGAACACCGAGCGGATCGACCAGCACATCGGAATGTCGTAGCAGTGCGGTTCCCAGTACAGGTAGCTGCGGATCGGGCGCAGGAAGTCGTCGAAGTCGGCGATGTGGTTGCGCAGCGTCTGGACATCGGCCAGTGTCAGGTCCATCTTGCCGACCATGGCGTGCATGGTGGCGGACATCTGCTCCATCAACTTGATCATCTGGGTCATCGTGTTGATGGTGTCCTGCATCTGCTGTCCCTGAACCAGCATGTCGGCCATCCGGTCTTGCAGGTAGGACCGGTTCATCGTCTGGCTGGTATTGCCCATGCTCATCTGTGAGGGAATCGTGCTGTATTTCAACGGCTTTCCCGCGGGCCGGGTGATGGACTGCACGCGGCCGATCCCCGGCACCTTGGCGATCGCCTTGCTGATCTTCTCGATGACCAGGAAGTCGGCCGAGTTGCGCACGTCCTGGTCGGTTTCGAGCAGCAGCATCTCGGGGTTCATCCGGGCGATGGGGAAGTGCCGCTCCGCCGCGGCGAACCCCTCGTTGGCCGGCAGGTCGGCCGGCAGGTACTTGCGGTCGTTGTAGTTGGGTTGATAGCCCGGCAGGGTGATCAGGCCGATCAAAGCGATTAGGACTGTGACGAACAGGATGGCTGCCGGCCAGCGCACGACGGCCGCACCCAGTCGACGCCAGAACCGGATTCGCATGGCGCGCTTGGGCTCGAGCAACCCGAACCGGCTCGCCACGGTGACGATCGCGGCGCCGAGGGTCAGCGCCGACACCACCGCGACGACCATGCCGACGGCAAGCGGCACACCGAGGGACTTGAAGTACGGCAGCCGGGTGAATGACAGGCAGAACGTCGCCCCGGCGATCGTCATACCGGAGCCCAGCACCACGTGCGCGGTGCCGTGATACATCGTGTAGTAGGCGTCTTCGCGGCTTTCCCCGACCGAGCGGGCCTCCTGATAGCGCCCGATCAGGAAGATCGCGTAGTCGGTGGTCGCGGCGATCGCCAGTGTCACCAAAAGCTGGGTTGCGAACGGCGACAGCCCGATCAGGTTGTGATAGCCAAGAAACGCCACCGCGCCGCGGGTGACCGTCAGCCCGAGGAGCAGCATCATCAGCACGAGCCCGACGGTGACGATCGACCGGTAGAAGAACAGCAGCATCACGATGATGACGGCGATGGTGGTGAGCTCGATGATCCGGATGCTCTTGTCGCCGGCGTGCTGCTGATCGGCCTGCAGCGCGGGTCCACCGGTCACGTAGATCTTGACACCGGGCGGCGGTGACAGACCTTTGACGATCTTCTGGACCGCCTCGACAGAGTCGTTGCCGAGTGTCTCGCCCATGTTGCCCGCCAGTGCCACCTGGACGTAGACGGCCTTGGAGTCGGCGCTCAGCGCGCCGGACTCGGTCAGCGGGTCACCCCAGAAGTCCTGGATGTGCTGCACGTGGGTGGTGTCGGCCCGCAGCTTGGCGATCATGTCGTTGTAGAAACGGCGCGCGTCGGGGCCCAGCGGCTGGTCGCCCTCGAGCACGATCATCGCCGAGCTGTCGGAGTCGGACTCCTCGAAGACCTTGCCCGAGCGCATCATCGCGATGACCGACGGCGCCTCCTTCGGCGACATCGAGACCGCCCGCAGCTGGCCCACTTCCTCCAGCTGGGGCACCGCCACATTGAGGACGACGATCAGGCCGATCCAGCCCAAGATGATTGGCACCGCCAACCGGCGGATCCACTTGGCCAGTGCTGGGCGGTGTGGCTTCGCGTGGACCACACGTTCTTCGGTGGGGGTGCTCATCAGGCCCCCTTCGGCTCAACGCCCCATCTGGGCACCTCGGCGCGAATCCTCCCTGCGCGGATTATTTAGATAGTCATACCAGATGCCGCGGTGTGGGTGTGAGGTCGGTAACTATCGAGGCCGGGTTGTCGTTCAGATCGCAGAATGCAGCGGGGGAGCTGTGCCGTGCAGCAGCGCCCGTCCGAGGTGGTGGTACTTCCATCGGATCGGGTCGTGCAAGGTGTGAGTACGCGCATTGCGCCAGAAGTGGTCGAGGTTGAGCTCGGCTGCCACGCTGCGGGTTCCGCTGACCTCGAACAGTGCGCTGGATACCTCGTTGGCGGCCTTGTCGGCCAGGATCTTCGCGCCGGAGACCGCGAGCGAGGCCTGCGCGGCGCGGTCCGCGGCGTCGGTCGGCGCGGCGCCGAACGCGGCGTCGACGGCGAGACCCGCCGAGACCAGGGTGGCCTCGGCGGCGTGAACCGCGACGGACAGTTCGCCGAACCGCTGGATCAGCAGCGGATCGTCGATCGCGCGCGGGACGTCGGCCTCGAACCACGGCCGGCTCTTTTCCCGCACGAACGAGACGGCGGCCTGCAGCGCGCCGCGCGCAATACCTGCGTCGATCGCGGTGTGCAGCAACTGTGCGAAGGCGCCGTATCCGGTCGGGTGCCCGACGGCCGGCGCGCGGGGAACCAGCGCGGCGGGTTCGACGAATACCGATTCGAAGACGACGGTGCCGCTGCCGGTGGTCCGCTGACCCATCGCAGCCCAATCGTCGACGATGCGCACCCCGGCGGTGTCGGCGGGCAGGAAGGCGACGTATTGGCCGTCGGGAAGCCCACTTTCGCCGGCCGGATCATCGAGGCGGGTCAAGACGGCCAGGATGTCGGCGAACAGCGAGCCGGTGCAGTAGTACTTCGCGCCGTCGATGCGGAATCGGTCGCCGGCCGGGCGCACGGTGGTGGCGATATCGGCCACCGTCGCGCTGGCGCGTTCGGTCTGGGCGTTGGCGATGCGCGCCCCACATAGCAGCCGCTCCGAGAAGTGCCGCAACTGATCGTCGGAGCCGGCCAGCCGCAGCAGATTGACGTAGACGAAATGGCTGTGTGGGATCTGGGCGATGTTGGGATCGGCGGTAGCCAAGATGCGGATCACATCAGCGACGACGCTGGGCGGCAGGTCCGCACCGCCGTGGGCGGCCGGCACCGTCACCGCCAGCAGGCCGCTGGCGGCCAGCCGGTCGAGTTGTTCGAACGGCAACTGGCGCAACTGGTCTCGGGCAGCGGCATCGACGGAGAAATCAGCGGCCAGGTCGGTGGCGACGGCGACGGCGTCGGCGGGTGACAGGACGGGACAGGCAGAGGTCGCGGTCATGGCGGGCTCAGGCCGCCGCAGACTTGACGGCGCGGCTGACTTCCTGGCGCAGCCGGACGTATTCGGCGCTGCGGCGCAGTTCGTCGGGGTCGACGCCGGTTCTGGGCAGCTCGACGGACAGGTCAAGCGCGACCCGCCCAGGGCGGGCTGTCAGCACGACGATGCGCGAGCCCAGGAAGGCCGCCTCGTCGGCGCTGTGCGTGACGAACACTGTGGTGCGCCCCGATTCCGCGCTCACTCGGCGGACGTCCTCCTGCAGTCGCTCCCGGGTCAACGCGTCGAGCGCGGCGAACGGCTCGTCGAGCAGAAGCAGTGAAGTCTCCGGACGTTCGGAGGCCAGCGCCCGGGCGATCGCGACCCGCTGCTGCTGGCCGCCGCTGATCTCCCAGATCTTGCGGTGGGCGATGTCCTCCAGGCCGACGCGGTTCAGCAGCTCGTCGCGGCGCGCCACTCTGCGCTCGCGCGGGGTGCCCGCGTACTTCAGCGCCAGCTCGACGTTGCCGCCGACGCTGCGCCACGGGAACAGCCGGGGCTGCTGGAAGACCACCCCGGCCGTCTGGCCCGGAACCGGGGTACGCCCGGACACGGTCAGCCTCCCCTCGGTCGGTGCTTCGAAGCCGGCGATCAACCGCAGCAGCGTGCTCTTGCCACACCCCGATGCGCCGACGAGAACCAGGAACGAGCCCGGTTCGACGTCGAGGTCCACCGGTCCCAGCGCCGTCGTCGTCCCGTAGCGGTGCTCGACCCCTTGGATGTGCACGCCACCGTCGGTGTGGGCACCCGACAGCGGGGATGTCGTTGCCGCGGTCTCACTGGGTGATGACATCGGGCAGTCCCTGGGTGTAGATGGCGTCCTGGAAGGTCTTGAGCGGGGCGGCCGACGGGATCTGCTTCTGCTCGGCCAGGAACTGCGAGGCACTTTCCAGGTTGGCCGCGACATTGCCCGGGTTGCCCTGGCTGCCCAGCCACTGCGGCGAGGCCACCTCCTGCGGCGTCAGGTACACGCCCTGCTTGAGTTGGCCCTCCACGTCGGCGGGGCTCAGACCGATCTCGGCGGCGATGGCCTTTGCGGCGGCGGCCGGATCTTCGTGGATGACCGTCAGTGCCCGGGCCTCCTGCTTGCGCCAGATGTCGACGACGTCGGGGTGGTCCTTGGCGAACGCATTCGACACCGCCGCCAGGTCCAGGGTGGGTTTGCCGTCCTTGGCCAGCTGACGGCTGGTGATCAGGTCCTTGCCGGTCTTGCGCAGCTGGTCCAGGGTCGGCAGCCAGGTGTAGGCGGCCGCGATATCACCACGCTCCCAGGCCGCCAGGATGGCCTGCGGCTGCAGGTCGATCAACGCAACATCGTTGGGCGACAACCCGTTCTGGGCCAGTGCGGCGAGCAGGCTGTAATGCGCGGTGGATGCGAACGGAGTGGCAACCCGTTTGCCTTTGAGGTCGGCGATGGAGTTGATACCGCTGCCGGTGCGGGCCACGAGGGCCTCGTTGTCGCCGGCGACGTCGAGCACGAACGCGACGCTGTAGGGGATGTTCAGCGGTGCCGACAGCCCGCGCGCCACCGGGCTGGACCCCAGGGCACCGAAGTCGAGTTCTTTCGCGATGAACGCGGTGTTGACATCGGCGCCGGAGTCGAACTTGACCCACTTGACGTTGTAGTCCGGCAGCGCGTCCTCCAACCACCGGTTGTTCTTCACGATCAGGTCGCCGCTGGGGAAGGTCTGGTAGCCGATGCGCAGCGTCGGCTTGCCCGCCTCCGACTTCGAGCGGTCCACCGAGCAACCGGACATACCGATAACGGTGACCGCGACCGCAGCCAGGGTGGCGAACTTGGTGAACTTCATACTTTTCCTCTCCAGGGGACGGCTCGACGCTCGACTGCGCGCAGCAGGCCGTCGATGACAAGACCTGAGATGCCGATGGCGAAGATGCCGACGAGCACCACGGGGGTGTTGTTGTAGTTGCTGGCGTCCTTGACCAGGCCGCCGATGCCGGGAATGCCGTTGAACAGCTCGGCGGCGACCACCGAGGAATACGCCATCCCGACGGCCAGCCGGATTCCGGTGAACGTCTCGGGAAGCGCCGAGGGGATCACGATGTCGCGCACCACGTCTCGCCGGGAGGCGCCCAGTGCGCGGGCTGCCTCGACCAGGCTGACGGGGACGGCCACGACCGCCGCGGTGGTGGCCACCGCAGCGGGTGGAAGGGCGGCCAGGGCGAGCAGCGTGACCTTGGGGGCCTCGTCGATGCCGAGCCAGATGACCAGGAGGAAGAAGTAGGCCAGGGGTGGCAGGGCCCGCAGGAAGGTCAGCCACGGTTCGAGCACGCTGCGTACCCAGGAGATGGAGCCCATCAGCAGACCCAGCGCGACACCGATGGCCACACCGACGACCACGCCGACGAACACTCGCCGCAGCGTCATGTAGAGGTGCTCCCACAACAGGTAGCCGGCGTAGCCGCGGACACCGTCATGGGTGGTCGAGATGTCGAGAAAGGCGCGCCACACCGTGCTGGGGAAGGGCACGAACGTCTGGTTCCAGATGCCGCTCGCCGCGGCGCCTTGCCACAGGGCGAAGAACACCAGTAGCGACAGCAGGGGCAGGCCCACCCGCGAGAGCCATCCGGGCCACCTGGCATTCAGAGGGGAATTCGCTGGTGGAGCCCCGGAAGTCCCGGATGGCACGACGTCGACGAACACGGACACCCGAACACTTTTGCCCGCTGGGAGGCAGCTGGGAATGTCTGTACTCACCGCGAGTCAAACTCATCGCGGTTGCGCTCATGCCGACGAAAGATCTTCTTCCGCTGTGCTCCCCGGGCAACAGTGATGGCCACTCAGCCGATCTCTCATGCCAAGGAAGCACCGATGTCAGAAGCTCTCGTCCCGCCCGGCGCGCTGGACACCGTGGCGGCGCCGCCGCAGCGACGGTTGCGCGGCACCCAGGGTGTCGCCTCGGTCATGGTCATGGTCATGGTCATGGTCATGGTCGTGGCCGCCGCCGCCCCGCTCGGCGTCATCGGTAGCGTCGTGCCGCTGGGCATTGCGCTGGGCAACGGTCCCGGCTTCCCGGCCACCTTCGTGGTGTCGACGGTGGTGCTGTTGCTGTTCTCCGTCGGGTTCACCGCGATGACCCCGTACGTGGACGAGGCCGGCGCGTTCTTCTCCTACGTGCGAACATCATTGGGCTTTCCGGTGGCCCAGCGCTGCCGTGGTGGCTGTTCGCGGCAGCGGCGTTCGCGGTCACCACCTACCTCGGCTACCGCAGCATCGAGTTGTCCAGCCGGGTACTGGCGATCCTGCTGACCGCCGAGATCGCGATTGTGGCGATCCTGGACCTGGTGATCGTGGCCCGCGGTGGAGAGCACGGACTATCGAGTGGAATCGTCGATCCGGACGCCATCACGTCCGGATAGCTGGGCGTCGGGCTGCTGTTCGCCTGCATCCTGTCGTTCCACAATGTGGTCTCGCGCTATATCTTTGCGCTGTCCCAGCGTGACGTGCTGCCGGCCTCCTTGAGCGTTCCCCACGAAAAGCACGGCTCGCCACACCAGGCGTCACTGTGGATTTCACTCGTCGTGTTCATCGGCGTGGCGCTGGCGGTGGTCTTCCGGCTGGATCCGGCCGCACAGTTCTACACCTGGTTCGCCGGTGCTACCACCGTCGGCATCGTGATCCTGCTGATCGCCACCAGTGTCGCCGTTCTGGTGTTCTTCGCCAGGGATCGTAAGCAGTACTCGCTGTGGCGGATTCGGATCGCGCCAGCTCTTGGGCTGCTCGGGTTGGCGGCGTCGCTGGTGTTGATCCTGGCCAACCTCGAACTGCTCGTCGGTGGTTCCAGTGTGCTGGCTTGGGTGATCGTCGGGCTGCTGGGAGGAGCGTTCGTGATCGGCACAGTCGTCGGCACCCGCGCCGAGGCCGCATCGAGAGCCCGATCGTGACCCAGGTGCACGACGCTGTCGCGGCGCCTGCACGACGGTTCGCTCACCGAGATCGAGGTGGCCTGGAGCGATCCGTTCGGCCACGCCGCCGGCAAACGCATCCCCGCGCGGCAGTTCCTCGAGCGGGCCCACCACGGCTTCGCGTTCTGCGAGGCAGCGCTGGGCTGGAACACCGGCGGGACGGTCATCGACGGTCTTCGCCTGACCAACTGGGATAGCGGCTATCCCGATGTCCGTGCGGTCCCTGACTTCTCGACGTTCGAGCCGCTACCGTGGCGTGCCGCTGTGGGACACGTGATCTCCGACATCGCCCGCCCGGACGGCAGCCCGTCGCTGCTCGACCCGCGCGGCGCGTTGCGCCGGGTGATCACCCGGCTGGCCTCGCTCGGCTTCACCGCGAAGGTGGGGGTGGAGTTCGAGTTCTACTTGCTGAACTCCGACGGCTCACCGATCCAGACCGAGATCCACGCCTACCGGCGCTATACCCCGGACTCGTTCGCCCCGGACACCGTGAACTGGAGCCGCGACAATCGCAGCGCCGCCGTGCGCTCCTTGGTGGAGGACCCACCGAGCGCGACTCGCATCGAATTGCGTTCGGGTGCTTCAGATGCCAACCCGTACTGGTTGAACGCCTCGGCGCTGGCCGCGGTCGAGCGGTTGTTCGACACCGGTGGCGCCTCGGCGACGGCCCGCGCGCTGAACCTGGACCGCCACTGGCGCAATGTCCGCACCGTCGCCACCCACAACCCGCTGGCCTACAAGGCGCACGCCGCGGGCAACTACGCCGTCAAGGGGGTGTGGCCGGCTGCCAACGGATACTTCTGATCACAGGCCGCCGAGGTCGTCGGGCACGTCAACGGCGTACTGGCGCAGCGTCTCCAGGGGCACGTACTGGAGGGTCCGTTCGTGGGTGCACGCCAGGACCACCGGTGCGGCGTGGCCGTCGCTGTGGGCGCGCAGCCAGTTCAGCGCGGTGACGCACCACCGGTCACCGGGCACCAGACCCGGAAAGCGGTACTGCGGCATCGGCGTCGACAGGTCGTTGCCGATCGAGCGCTGGTGTTCGAGGAACTCGGCGGTCACCACAGCGCAAATCGTGTGCCTGCCAGCGTCCTCGGGTCCGCTCGAACAGCACCCGTCGCGGTAGAACCCGGTGAGCGGGTCGGTTCCGCAGGGCTGCAGCGGACCACCCAGCACATTGAGATCAGCCATGGGAGTCAGTATCCAGGGTCGGCGGACTGCTGCGTGCACGCCAGCCGCGGTACCCGCGGTGAGCGGCGAAAGCTCCGGCGATCGCGGTGATGCACCACACCGCGATCGCCGTATAGCCCAGGGGTGAAGACAAATCCGAGATGGTCGCGCCGAGCGCGGTGTAGACGAACGCCCGCGGCGCCGAACCGATGAAAGCTCCGGCGGCCATCTGCCACAACGGCATTCCGAACGCGCCGAATGCGTACGACGCCAGCGCGTCGGAGATACCCGGGACGAACCGCTGACCGACCACCGCCCAGAGCCCTCGGCGCTGGATCTGCGCGTCGATTCGGCTCGACCAGTCGGGACCGAGTAAGGCCCTGGCGCTGTCGCGCCCCGCGCGTCTGCCGAGCAGGGCGGCGATGATCGCCGTCAGCACCGTGGAGCCGAGTGTGACGACGGTGCCGAGCAGCGGCCCGAACAACAGACCACTGCCGGCGGCCAGCAGCGGACCCGGGACGAATACGGCGGCCAGTGCCGCCGACACGACGGTGTAGGCGAGGGGAGCGGCGGGACCGGTGGCAGACACCGCGGCGCGCACCCCGGTCAGGTCGATCACCTTGGACACCGCGACCAGGTAGAACAGGCTCAGCAGGACCGCGACGAACAGCACGAGCCGCAGAACGTGCGGCCATCGCCGGACGACCGGCGGCTCGGTGTTGTCGACCATCGAAAACAGTCTGTCAGCAATCACTGAACGCGCCGAACGTCACACCACTGCGCTGCCGGGCGTGGAAAGCGGTGCCGGCGGCCCTAGACGAGCGTGGTCTTCAGCGGGGTCAGATCGGTCTTCATCAGCACGACGTTGTAGTTGCCCCACAGCGACATGTTCCAGTACAGGGTGCTGACGTCCGGATCGCCGTTGTTGTCGACGAGCTTGCCGGTGCCCGACCACGGGTGGATCATCGGCGCGTACAGCCCCGGGTACGTCGCCGACGTGGCCACCGTGATCGGTGCCGACCACTCGCCGTTGGGCTCGTCGGCATACCGCAGCTTCACGTTGTTGTTGCCGTCGGCGTACATCATCACGTACTTGCCGAGGTAGTCGTTGTACTGCACCGACATCTCGCTGACGTTGCCGCCTGTCTTGGCGCCGAACAGTCCGCCGAGCATGCCGCCCAATACGTTCGGGTTGTTCGCCCAGTCGATGATGGGGCCGAACAGGCCGGCCGAACGGGTGGAGTCACCGACGATCGGCGTGGCGGCGACCGGCTTGCCGGTCACCCAGTCCTTGCCGTTCCAGTACTGGTACTTCGCCAGGTCGGTGACGTCGTCGACGGCAACCCGGGACAGGTAGGCCGAGCCGGCGCGGCCCGACGGCGTGCCGAACGCGTAAAGGTACTGGGTCTCTCCCTCGGCGACCTGGTCGGCGGGCTGCAGGACGTAGGCGGCCTGCTGGAAGTTCTGATTGCCGGGGACATAGGGCTTTGACGAGCCGAACCAGCTCGCCGAACGGATCGTCGACGAGATCGTCACCCATTTGTCGGTCGCCTCGTTGTACATCGAGATCGCCGAGTAGTTGGTGGTCCACCGACCTGGGGTGTCCCAGGACTTCACCGACATGTAGTTGACGTACTGCTGGTTGGCCACCGAGATGGCCGAGGTCGGGATGACCGTCACCTCGGAGCCCAGTAACGGGAACAGTGCACCTGAATTCCGCGGGATGAACTGGTAGGCGTAGCCCGTGGGCAGCAGGCTCAGGCCGTTGGTCAGGTTGGTGTCGGTGCTCAGCAGCAGCACATTGGACCGCCAGTCACCGGTCATGCCGGGCCCACTGAAGGTGTCGCCGAACGCCAGCTGGATCTTGCCGGTCAGGCCGTTCTCCCACATGATCCCGAGGTCGGTGCCCCAGATCCCGAACCCCGCGGTGTTGTTGGTCTGCGGCCAGCCCCCGCTGTTGACCTGGCCGGTGACCCAGCCCACCGGTGCCGACGACAGGCTGCTCGGCGAGGTTGCCACCGCCGCGGTCAGTGTCGCGGCATCGGTGCCGGAGGCACTCGGCGTCACCGCGGAGGCACTCGGCGTCACCGTGGACGCCGCAGTCGTGGTCCGCGCCGAGCCGGCCAGCCCGGACCGGGGCGCAACCGGCTCGGGGGCGGGGACGGCCGGCGTGGTGCTCGTGACTGCGACGGCGGCGGCGGACAGCAACCGGGTCAGGGCGGGCGGGGCGCTTACCGCGGCCGCGGTTGCCTGGGTGGCCCCGGCAGTCTGGGTGCGCGAGGCCGCTGCGCGCGACGCCGGGGTGACGGTGGCACGGGCGGTGGGTTTCGACGTCCGTGCTGAGGAGGCCTTGGTGCGCTGCGGGCCGGCGGCAGACTTGGCTGAACTCGCCGACGTGCCGCTTGCCGACGACCCGGAGTTCCCCGAATCGGACGAGTCGGCCCACGCTGCGCCCGCGGCGGCGAGGATCGCCGCTCCGACGCCCAGCGACACCGCCAGACCGCCGAGGCGTCCCACGTAGGCCGAGGCTTTCTTGTTCGGATTCATCACGTCCACCCCTGTTGGCTCGGTTCCCGACACCGGCGCCGTCGCAAACCCCCCGGCATGCGTATCGCGTGAATGCTGTCAGTGCCTGACCAGACGGTACCGCACCCGACTAACCTCAGTACTCACTCTGGCCACGAGTCTCGCAAACTTTTCACTCACCAGGGCCTACATCTCGGACATCACTACCTGGCAAACAGGCTCTCGCGCGCGTGGGGGTTGCCAGCACCGCAGCGCCGCCGCCGACCATGCCGCCGGGCACGCATCATCACGGGCTCAACGGCCTGCCGTGAGTTCCCGCTCGATCGCGGCGTGATAGCGGTCGATGTTCGCCGGGTTGACGATCCGGAAGAAGCCGTCGGGCATCGGGGCGTCCTTGGGTGCCTCGATGGTCATCGTTCTGGTGAACAAGGTGATGCCGGCGCCGGGCTCGGTGAAGTGGTACTCGACGGTGATCCGGCCGTCCATCCCGCCTTGGCCTTGCCGGTCGTGGCCGAGTCGGCCCACCGAGGTGAACATCCACAACTTGGGCCGCTCTGCGATCGCGAGATGCCAGGTGAAGATGCGTTCCCCGTCGGGGCCGCCTTCCTCCCAGGTGTCGCCGATCTGCAGGGGCAGCTTGTCGAGCTTTCCGACGTAATTGCTGCCCGGGTAGGTCTTGGTCCAGTTGCCCGGATTGGTGACGAAGTCGTAGAGCGTCTCCGGTGAATGGCTGAACGCCGTCGCCGAGCTGGTGGTCACGATGCCCAATTACGTTGCCTTTCTTGTGCACTCTGTGCGGAGTTTACACTTTAGGCCGATTTTGTAATCGTGGTGGTGGCACTGCGAGTAGGGTCCAACGGTGCGTTCGGTTCTGCGCTTCGGCGCTCATGTCGGTCGTGGCGTCCGCCGCGTGGGCATCGATGGGGCCTTGGGCGGCCGACGGCCCTTTCCGCGCCGCATCGGCGAGCTCACCCCGGAGGCGCTGTCGGCCGTCGTCGGGGCGCGGGTGGCGACGGTGACTCGCCTCGATGCTACTGCGGGCACCTCGACGCGCGCGCGGCTGGCGCTGACCGGTGACGGGGTGCCGGCATCGGTTTTCGTCAAGATGTCGGCCGCCCGTGCTGGGATCCGGATGCTGGGGGAGTTGGCCGCACTGGGGGAGACCGAAGCCCGGTTCTACCGCGAACTGGCCCCGGACCTCCCGGGGGGTGTTCCCCGTGCGTACGGATCGGCGTTCGACCGGTTGACCGGTCGCTACGTTGTGGTCCTGGAGGATTTGTCGGTCGAGGACTGCGTGTTCCCCGACACCCTGCACCCGCTGACCGCCGACCAGATGGCCGGTGTCGTCGAGATGCTGGCTCGCCTGCACGCCACGTTCTGGGGCCGGCTGCCGCAAAAGTCAGGCGGCAGTGGACCATTCGGCTGGTTGATGGCCCCGTCGGAGGATCCCGCCAATCTGCTGACGCCCGCGGTGATGCGGATGTCCGCTCGGCGCCTGGCGCGTTCGACGGCGATACCGGTGCATGCGGGCCAATACCTCTGGGCGAACTTCGCCGCCATCACCGCCACGATCGACAGCGGACCGCACACCGTGCTGCACGGTGATTGCCACCCCGGCAACACCTACTTCCGTGACGGGCGGGCGGGGCTGTTGGACTGGCAGGTGGTCCGTCGGGGGCATCCCGCCCGCGACCTCGCCTACGCCATCGTCCTGGGCACCCCGGGCGCCGAGCGGCCCGAGATGGAACATCGGCTGCTCGACACCTACCGCGATGCACTGGCCGCGCACGGTGGGCCACACCTCGACCAAAACCAGTTGTGGACCCGGTATCGGCAAGCCGTTGTCCACCCGTACTTTTCAGCGCTGGCCACGGCAGGTCTGGGCGGAATGCAGGACGACGCGATCGCCCTCGAGGGCTTGCGGCGCGCGGTAGCGGCACTTGAGGACCTCGAAACCGTTACCGCGCTGCGCCAACAGCGCTGAAACTACCTGTTGCAGTGGGCGCGCCGTTCTCGTACTGCCACTGCGCGTCGTAACCGGCGGCGTCGAGGTCGCGGATGGTGGCGGCGGCCGACTCCGAACCGGGTTCAGGGATGTTCGGTGGATCGGCAACGGCCAAGGGGCCAGCACAATCGACATGCCGGCGCCGATCAGCAGTGCGGTGATGTGGCGCAGTTCGAGCGACATCAGGGTCGATCCTCGACGGCTCGGCGTGGTGTGTCGGGCCGTCGGGTCGGACCGTGGGTCAGCTGGTCGGTTCGCCGTGCTGACCGGTGGGTACGGCCTGCCGCTCGGCGGCGTCCCGCGGCGTCGGCCAGGCCGCCGGCACCGGCCGCTGCCGAACCTGTTGCGGCCACCAGAACCACCGGCCGAGAAGCGCGGCTATCGAGGGTGTCATGAACGAGCGCACCACAAGAGTGTCGAACAACAGGCCCAGCGCGATGGTGGTCCCGACCTGCCCGGCGACCCGGAGGTCGCTGATAACCATCGAAGCCATGGTGAACGCGAACACCAGTCCCGCCGAGGTGACCACGGAACCGCTGCCGGCCATCGCGCGGATGATCCCGGTGTTGAGTCCGGCGTGGATTTCCTCCTTGAAGCGGGCGACCAGCAGCAGGTTGTAGTCGGATCCGACCGCCAGCAGGATGATGACGGCCATCGCGATGACCATCCAGTGCAGCGGGAGCCCGATGATGTGCTGCCAGATCAGCACCGACAGGCCGAACGAGGCGCCGAGCGACAACACCACCGTCCCGACGATCACCGCGGCGGCCACCACACTTCTGGTGATCATCAGCATGATGATGAAGATCAGGCACAGGGCGGCGATCCCGGCGATTAGCAGGTCGTAGTTGGCGCCGTGCTGCATGTCCTTGTAGGTCGATGCGGTGCCGCCCAGGTAGACCCGGGACCCTTCCAGCGGGGTGCCCTTGATCGCCTCGAACGCGGCGTTCTTGATCTTGTCGATGTGCGAGATGCCCTCCGGCGTCGCCGGGTCGCCCTCGTGGGAGATAATGAACCGCACGGCTTTTCCGTCCGGTGAGACGAACATCTTCAGGCCGCGCTTGAACTCCGGGTTGTCGAAGACCTCGGGCGGCAGGTAGAACGAGTCGTCGTTTTTGGACGCGTCGAACGCCTGCCCCATGGCCGTGGCATTTTCCTGCATGGCCTGCATCTGATCCTGCAGCCCGCCCATACTGGCCTGCAAGGTCAGCATGGTCGTCTTCATCGATTTCATGGTCGCGATCATCGGCGGCATGATCTTGACCATCTTCGGCATCAGGATGTCGAGCTTGTCCATGTCGACGACCATCGACCCCAGATCGTCGCTGAGCGCGTCGACTCCGTCGAGGGCGTCGAAGATCGACCGCAGTGTCCAGCAGACCGGGATGTCGTAGCAGTGCGGTTCCCAGTAGAGGTAGTTGCGGATCGGCCGGAAGAAGTCGTCGAAGTTGGCCAGGTTGTTCCGGATCTCGTTGGTGTCGGCGACCATCTGCTTGGTCTTGGTGACCATGCTGTGCGTGATCCCGACCATGGTGGTGGTCAGGGCCAGCATGCGTTCCATCGTGTCGATGGTGACCTGCAGCTCGTCACCCATCTTCAGCATGTCCTTCATCCGATCTTGCAGATAGGACATGTTCATCGTCTGGTTGGTGCCCTGCATGCTGATGATGAACGGGATCGAGGTGTGCTCGATCGGGGTGCCCAGCGGGCGGGTGATCGTCTGGACCCGGCCGATGCCCGGGATGTGGAAGATCGACTTGGCCACCCGGTCGACGACCAGCATGTCGGCCGGGTTGCGGACGTCGTGATCGGACTCGATAAGCAGCAGCTCGGGGTTCATTCTGGCCTGCGGGAAGTGCCGGTCGGCGGCGGCGTAACCCTGATTGGCCGGGATGTCCTTGGGCAGGTAGTTGCGGTCGTTGTAGTTCGTCTTGTACGAGGGCAGGGCAAGCAGGCCGATCAGCGCCAGCACGATGGAGGCGGCCAGGATCGGTGCGGGCCAACGCACGACCGCCGTGCCGACCCGACGCCAGGTGTGGGTGTTCATCTTGCGCTTGGGCTCGAACAAGCCGAACCGGCTGCCGACCGTGATCAACGCGGGGCCCATGGTCAGCGCGGCCAGCACCGCGATGAGCATGCCGATCGAGAGTGGGAAGCCCAGCGACTTGAAGTAGTTGAGCCGGGTGAAGTGCAGGCACAGCGTCGCACCGGCGATGGTCAGGCCGGAGCCGAGGATCACGTGGGCGGTGCCGTGGAACATGGTGTAGTACGCGCTCTCCCGGTCCTCACCACTGAGGCGCGCCTCGTGGTACCGGCCGATGAGGAAGATCGCGTAGTCGGTGGCAGCGGCTATCGCCAGGGTGGTCAGCAGGTTCACCGCGAACGTCGACAGGCCGAGGATGTTGGCGTTACCCAGGAACGCGATGATCCCGCGGGCCGCCGACAGTTGCACGAACACCATGACCAGCACCAGGACCACCGTGGTGATCGAGCGGTAGACCAGCAGGAGCATGACGAAGATGACGGCGATGGTCACCGCCGTGATCAGCTTGACGCTCTTGTCGCCGGCGGTGTGCTGGTCGTGGCTCAACGCCGAGGGGCCGGTGACGTAGACCTTGAGGCCGGCCGGCGGCGGGTCCTCGGCCACGATCTTGCGGACCGCGTCCACCGACTCGTTGGCCATCGCCTCGCCGAGATTGCCGGCCAGGTAGAGCTGCACGTAGGCGGCTTTGCCGTCGGAGCTCTGCGACCCGGCCGCGGTGAGGGGATCGCCCCAGAAATCCTGAATGTGCTCGACGTGTTTGGTGTCGGCCCGAAGCTTTTCGACCAGACCGGCGTAGTACTGGTGCGCCTCGTCGTCGAGCTGATGGTCGCCCTCGAGCAGGATCATCACCGAGCTGTTGGACTTGAATTCCTGGAAGTCCGCGCCGACCCGCTTCATCGCCTTCAGCGACGGGGCGTCATCGGGGGCCAGCGACACCGAATGTTCCTGGCTGACCACTTCCAGCTGGGGTACGGCGACGTTGAGCACGACGACCAGTCCGAGCCAGAACAGCAGGATCGGCACCGAGAACATCCGGATGAACCGGGGCAGACCCGGGCGGGCGCCGTGGTGTTGGTCGGTCATGCGGACTTCACCAGGCAGAAGGTCTGGGCGTTGACGCCGGTCGAGGTCTTCTCGTCCTTGAGTTCGCCGTTGACGAAGATGCGGCAACCGATCGTGTCGGTGTCACCCTGGGCGACGATGTTGGCGCTGGCCGCAGGCGCGGTGGTGGTCAGCGTGAGTGACCATGGCAAGGTGGCGTCGCGGACGATCTGCGGCTGCGCGTCCAGGTCCAGATAGTTGATGGTCGCGACCGCGCCCTGCGGGCCGAAGATCTCGTAGGTGACCTGCTTGGGGTTGAACGGCTTGGTGTCGTTGGCCAGGCCGCTGCCGGCGCGGGTGAGTTCGGTCTTGCCGAACACGCCGTGTAGCCGGAATACGGCGAAGCCCGCGATCGCCACGACGATCACGATGACCACCGGCATCCACACCCGCCTGAAGAGCTTGACCATTGAAATCCCCGAAGAGCTACGCAGCCGGCACGAACGCTGCCGACACGAACAACGAGGTCGGTCCCGCTGAGTTCATCGGCAGGCGCCCGTCCGTGTCATCTGATCCCCATCTTCCCGCGTCGCGACAGGTTAGCCGACTTAACTGAGAGATTAGCTCACTTAACTGATCGCACGATACCCCGGTTGGTTCCGCTACCCGATTCTCGTCCGGTATTGGTGCCTGACGGCACAATCGGCGCCGGTGTGACGGGTGGCGGGCCTGTCGCGGGTCATTCCGCCGGTCGGGGTCAGTGCAACTCGCGTTGGGGGAGAGCCCAACCGAAGTTTTCGGATATCACTTGGGCCGATGGGTGTCGCGGAGGTGTTTAGCTGGCCTACAATCTCGCACATGAAGCTTACGAGGCTTGCCATGGTCGCTGCGGCGGCCGTTGTCGCGCCCGTCGTTCTGGCCGCGCCGTCGCATGCCGATCCGGACACCGACTTCGCCAACCAGCTGCACACGTTTGGGATCTACGGGCCTCGTGACTACAACGCGTGGATCGGCAAGATCACCTGCAAGCGGCTGGCCACCGGCTTGGACAAGGATGCGTACGCCTCCGCCAAGTTCCTGTTGACCAACCTCCCGATGGGCACCGACCAGGGCCAGGCGTTGCAGTTCCTCGGCGCCGCCATCGGCACCTATTGCCCGGACCAGGTCGGCGTGTTGCAGCAGGCGGCCGTCTGAGGCTCGACGACGAGCACTGATGGCTCGTTTCGAGGAGCGAACGCTCGCCGGTTCCGCGGGCCGTGGCCGCTGCTCGGTGTCACCGTAGCCCAGGCGCTGGCCGCCCACGCCCAGATGCTGGCCGGCATCCGCCGCCATTTCCAGTGCCGCCCGGACTGATGCCGCCGTCAGCAGTTGACACTGGCGGTTGCGGCGTCGGGGCAGCCACTAGAACCGGGTTGCCGGCCGGCTGCAGTCCGTTATCCGCGTTCTGCGGCCGGTGCTCCGCACGCCGCACAGTGGAATCGCCTGGCGCGCTTCGCTTTCCATAAACGCGACGAGACCCTCGAGCTTTGTGATCAGCCGGCTGCGGATGGTCGCCGATCGAAAGGATGGTTCAGTGGTCTCGACGTGATACTCGCGGATCCGCCGGCGGCCACAGTGGGGTGTCGTCGATGGGCATGCGGACGTCGCGGAATCCCGTGACGTGGTCCATGTACTGCACCCCAGCCATGTGGTCGAAGACGATGCTGGTGTCGGTCGACGCAACGATCGGGTCCGAGCTCAGCTTGGCTGCCACGATGTCGCGTAGTTGTGAGCTCGACGTGCAGGCTACGTGGATGAGGAAGTCCACCTGCCCGCCGATGTAGAACAGGTTGAGCACCTGCGGCAGCAGAATCGCCTTGCGCGCATACTCCCGGACTCGGCCCCGCGCCTGTGTGTGCAACCGGATCGAGATGATCGCTTGCAGCGGCAGTCCGACGGCGTCCAGGTCGATCTGCGCGTGGTAAGACTGCAACACGCCGGCGTCTTGCAGCGCCTTCACCCGGTGGTGGCAGGTGGACGGGGCGATGCCCGCCGCCTCGGCCAGCGCCGCGTTGGAGATCCGCGAATTCCGGGTCAACTCCCACAGCAGCACCTCGTCGATGTCATCAAGTGCGGCTGCCGGTTCGTCTTCTGCGATGAGGTAACGCATCCGGACTCCAATCAGGGGCATTTCGTTCGAGAGTCCGTTCGAGCATAAAACCACCGCTGAGTTGATGCATGGCCACAGAATCTTCGGCTGAACGAACGTCAGGTTGGTTTTTCTGCCTGCTTCGGCTACGCGCCGATGGTTCCGCTCGAAGCATCTGCATCTGAAACATCTCGGAAACGAACTCCTGGCTGACTCATCGGTACCAGCGACCAGACCAGAGGATCACCATGACAGAACACCAACAGATGGAGCGGGTAGAGGGCTCTGCGCGGCTGCGCGGCAACCTGGGCGTCACAGCCATCACGCTGATGGTGGTTGCCACTGCGGCGCCGTTGGGTGTGATGGCAGGTGGCGCGCCACTGGCGATCGGTTTGGGCAACGGTACCGGCGCTGCCGGGACCTTCGCCCTGGTCGCCCTCGCCATGCTGCTGTTCGCCGTGGCGCTGGCCGCGATGTCGCGCAAGATCGCCAACAACGGTGCTTTCTATGCCTACGTCGGCCACGGACTCGGGCCGGTGGCAGGCATGGCTGCGGCCGCGGTCTCGTGGCTCACCTACACCTCGATCCAGTTCGGTATCTGCGCGTTCATGGGCGTCAACACCTCGGCCGTCATCACCTTGCTGGGCGGCCCGGAAGTCCCCTGGTGGGTGTTGACTCTGCTGGGGGTCGCAGTGATTGCGATATTGGGCTACAACAAGATTGACCTGACCGCCAAGGTGCTGGGCATTGCCCTGGCACTCGAGGTGCTGGTCGTGGTCATCGTCGACGTCGGGGTGTTGGCGCACGGCGGCGACCACGGCATCTCCGCGACCGGGTTGACCCCCTCGACGATCTTCCCGAGCGGTTCGTCGTTCGCCGTCAGCGCCATGCTGTGCGGCACGGCTTTCATCGGGTTCGAGGCGACCGCAGTCTACCGAGACGAGGCGGTGGACCCGGACCGTACCGTACCGCGCGCGACATACCTGGCGATCGGGTTCATCGGCCTGTTCTACTCCCTGTCGACGTGGATCATCTCGCAGGGTTGGTCGGCCGCGGAACTCCAAGGCGCGTCTTTGCAGGGCGCTCAATACCTGCTCGGGCCCGCTGAACGGTTCGTCGCCCCAATCCTGTCCGACGTCATCCAGATCCTGGTCGCGACAAGCCTCTTCGCCTGCGCATTGTCGTTGCACAACATCCTCGCCCGGTACGGTCACACCCTCGGACGCTCCGGAGTGCTGCCGACCCGTCTCGGCTCGGTGCACTCGCGCTACGGTTCGCCGCACGCCGCATCCGCCCTGGCCACGATCGTTACGCTGGTATTGTTCGTGGTCGCCCTCGGCTTCCAACTCGACCCCGTGACCGAGATCTTCGGCTGGTTCGCCGGATTGTCCGCCCTGGGCTTCTTCACCCTGCTGGGCCTGACCTGTCTGTCCACAGTCGTCTTCTTCGTCCGTACCGGTGCTGATGACAAGCCTTGGCAGACAAAGATTCTGCCGTCTGCCGGTTTTGTCGCTCTCGCCGGTCTGGTGCTGGTGACGTTCTGGTACTTCCCGGATCTGGTGGGTAAGGAACCCGGATTCGCCTACTCCATGGCGCTCGCGGTCCCAGCCTTTGCCGCACTCGGAGCTGGTGCGGCTATGTGGCTGCGCAAGAACCGCCCCGAGCGATACGCGAATGTCCTTGCACTGACTCAAAATTGATTCCACGCTACGTACACAGGAGTACCCGTGACCGTCACCACCTTGCACACCACCGATGGCCTCAGGGCCGACGCCGACGCCCATCTGTGGCGGCACTTCGCCGCGCATTCCGCCACCGACCGGACCCAGTTGCCCGTCATGGTCGGCGGTGAAGGCTGCTACCTGATCGACACCGAGGGTCGGCGATACCTCGACGGGTTGTCCAACCTGTTCTGTGTCAACCTCGGCTACAGCTACGGTGAGGAACTGGGCCAGGCCGCGCTGGCGCAGTACTGTCAGCTTGGCTACCACTCCAGCTGGGGCTCCACCCACCCTGCGGCCATCGAATTGGCCACGCGCCTGATCGAATTGGCGCCCGAGAACCTCAGCCACGTGTTCCTGACTCCTAGCGGCGGAGAGTCGGTGGAAGCCGCGTGGAAGATCGCGCGGCAGTATCACCGGCTTCGGGGCGAGCACCGGTGGAAGGCCATCGGCCGGGAGATGGCATTTCACGGGACCACGCTGGGCGCACTGTCCCTCAACGGCATCACCGACATCCGGACAACGTTCGAACCACTGCTGCCCGGTGCTTCGCACGTCGCCAACACCCGCAGGCTCGGGCGCCCGGATGGCGAGACTGAGGAAGCGTTCACTGCGTTCCTGCTCGAAGACCTCGAACGTCGCATTCGAACCGAGGACCCGTCGACGGTGGCGATGGTGATCCTGGAGCCGGTCCAGAGCCACGGCGGCGCGCTGGTACCTCCCGCCGGCTACCACGCCGGTGTCCGCGCGCTCTGCGACCAATACGGAATCCTGCTGGTCGCCGATGAGACGGTGACCGCCTTCGGCCGCCTCGGCGAGTGGTTCGGGTCGACCCGATACGATGTCGAGCCCGACATCATCACCACGGCAAAGGGTCTCAGCTCTGCCCATGCTGTCATCGGAGCGGTCCTGGTCGCCCAGGAAGTCGCAGCGCAGTTCCGTGCCGAGGGCACCATGTTCCGGCACGGCAACACCTTCGGCGGACATCCGGTGATGGCGGCGGTGGCGCTGCGCAACCTCGAACTCATGGATGAACTCGGGATCAACGCACATGTGCGGGCGAAGGAAGCGGAGCTGACCGGGAAACTGGCGACCCTGCGCGCACTTCCGATCGTCGCAGACACCCGAGGCAGCGGTTACTTCCACGCCATCGAGATGATCAGCACCTACCCCGACGGGCGGCCGCTCAGCGATGCCGACAAGAGCCACTTCTACGGCGCCGAACTGTTGGGCGATCCGCTAGTGGAACGCGGTGTGCTGCTGCGGGTTTCCTTGGAGGGCGGCGATCCCATCATGTCGGTGGCACCGCCGCTGGTGGCTGACACTGCTGAGTTCGACCAGATCGTGGGGGCGGTGTACGACGTGCTCACCCGGCTCGGTGAGCTAGCGGGTGTGGCGTGAACACCACAGTGCTGCCGGTGAGTGAACCCATGCCCACCGGGGCGGTGATGGCCTACAGCGACTATGCCGTGGACTGGTCATCGCCGTTCGCAGGCGGCTGTGCCTGGATCGAAGGCGAGTACGTGCCGCACTCTCGGGCCCGGATCTCGATCTTCGATGCCGGCTACGGCCACTCGGATGTGACCTACACCGTCGCCGCGGTATGGCATGGCCAGGTCTTCCGGCTCGAGGATCATCTGGAACGTCTTCTCGACGGCGCCGCCAGGCTGCGGCTGTCGGCACCCCTGAGCCGAGCCGATATCCGGGAGATCGCGCTGGGCGTGGTCGCCCGCTCCCAGCTGCGCGAAGCGTTCCTGCACATCTCCATCACCCGTGGCTTCGGCGCGATTCCGGGTGAGAAGGACCTGACGAAGTTGGCCCCGCAGGTCTACGCCTACGCGATCCCCTACCTGTGGGTGTTCCCGGTGCACCAGCAGATGTCCGGCGCCAGCGCCGTCGTACCCCGCCATGTCCGCCGCGCCGGCCGCAACACCGTGGACCCCACGATCAAGAACCACCAGTGGGGTGACCTGACGGCGAGCCAGTGGGAGGCAGCGGATAGGGGTGCCGACACGGCGATCCTGCTCGACGCCGACAACTGCGTGGCCGAGGGGCCGGGGTTCAACGTGTTCGTCGTCAAGGACGGTTGTCTGGCCACGCCCAGCCGCAACTGCCTGCCGGGGATCACCCGCCGAACTGCACTCGAAATTGCTGCCGTGCTGGGGATTCCGAGCCAGCTTCGCGACGTCGCCTCCACTGAGTTGTATGCCGCCGACGAGCTGTTCGCGACCACGACCGCAGGTGGTGTCACCCCGATCACTTCGCTGGACGGCATCGCACTGGGCGACGGTGCGCCCGGACCGGTCACCACCGCGATACGGAACCGATACTGGGCTGACCTCGACCGGCCGTCGCCTCTGTTGACACCGGTCGACTACGGTCCGCGGCTGAGCTGACAGCACCGGGCCGACAGCAGAGACCGATCGCAAGTATCGCGGAGGAGGGCGGTCCGGTCAGCGACGGCGCATAGCCTGTGCCGTCGGTGCGCCCCAACCGAGACGTCTTCTGCCGCACGTGAGTTCGTCCCCGGCTCAGCCCGCCGTCTTGCCATTGTCGACGGTATAGACCGCACCGTGGATGGTCGCGGCGTCGTCGCTGGCCAGGAACGCAATCACCTTCGCCACGTCGCCGGGGTCCATCATTCCGCGGGGAGCGGCGATCCGCATGATCAGGTTCCAGTCGGCGTCTTCGGGTGTGGCGAACTCGGTCACCTGCGGGGTGAGCATACCGCCGGGGCACACCACGTTCACCCGCAGCCGATCCTTGGTGTACTCGATGGCCAGCGCCTTGGTCAGCCCGACCAGTCCGTGCTTGGCGGCGCAGTACGCCGCCGAATACACCTCGCCCTCGACGCCGGCGATCGACGCGACGTTGACGATGTTGCCCCCGGACTCCAGCAGGTGGGGCAATGCGGCCCGGCACAGATAGAACGGTCCGTTGAGGTTGACCGCCAGGTCGTAGTCCCAGTCCTCGTCGGACACCGATGCGGTGTGGCGCATCTGGTGGAAGCCCGCCGCGTTCACCAGGACGTCGAGCCGGCCGAAGCGTTCCGCGCACAGTGTTACCGCGTCGCGGCATGCCTGCGCGCTGGTGATGTCCACCGAGGCGTAGCCCCCGCCGGGAACCGACTCGAACACCGCGGCCATCCGGTCGGTGTCGCGCGCGATGCCGAAGACCGTGGCGCCGCGCTCGGCAAACACCCGCGCCACTGCCGCCCCTAAGCCTGACGAGGCGCCCGTCACCAGGGCGACCTTTCCGCTCAGCTGTGTCATGACTCAACCCTTCGGATGCTTGTTCGGATGGGCGGTCGACGACATCACCTAGGCGTGTACGTCGCGGAGCCCCACCGCATTGCGCAGTCCCGAGCAGTTGTAGCACCCAACACACCCGATGCAGTCGGTACATCTCACACAGCCGACACATGCCGAGCAGCGGCGACAGGCCACGCAGGCCACGCACGCCACGCATTTGCGCAACAGCACCGACAGCACGCTCAGGACACTGCCGACGATGAGGGCACTGCCGGCGGTGGCCACCGACCCCACGACGAGGGCACTGCCGGCGGTGGCCACCGACCCCACGACGAGGGCGCTGCCGGCGGTGGCGATGGAACCGGTGACGACGGCACTGCCGGCGGTGGCGATGGAACCGGTGACGACGGCACTGCGGATCGTGGTGACCGATCCGGCCACGACGGCGCTGTCGGTGGTGGATACCGAGCCTGCGACCGTCGATACCTTGGGCGGGCCCATGACGTCATGTGCGTTCACCCGATGAGCATGTCAGCCCGCACCGGGTCGTGCCGGCCGCATCTCGCGGTTCTGGTCGGGCTCGACCAACGTGTCGACGACGTTCTCCAGGACCTCGAACGAGAAGTACGCGATGCTCGTCCGCGTGTCGAGCGCGGTATCCGCAGCTGAACGGGGATTGCAGAAAATTACGCGTGCGTGACCATGTGCCCGTGGAGACGGCGCCGGCGGCCCACCTCGCTTTGAATTGGGTATCGAGACGACGAGCGCCTGATTGCAGCCGCACCCGCGTGGGTACCGCATGCGAGCGAGGCACTCGGCCGGGCGAACAGAGCCCTCGATGGGGAAGGAGCAGCCATTGCGCGCATTCGACGCCTTCTCTCGTAGCGGCGCGCGCCTGCCGGCCGCGGCCGAGGCAACGCTCGGGCCGCCCGACGCGCAGTTCGAGATCTGGCGCAACGGGGTCCGCCAGGCCGCCTTGGCTCACGTCGCGGAATTCGTCGACGCCCATTGCGCCGGACCGCTGGCCGAGACCGGTATCGACGTCGCCGCCGACGTCCTGGGGCAGTTCCTCAGCGGCGGAAAATGCCTGCGCTCGACCTTCATGTACCTGGGCTGGCTGTGCGGCGCGGAACCCAACGACGCGGCGCTGCGCGCTGCGGCGGGTCTGGAACTTCTGCATGCCTTCGCGCTGCTGCAGGACGACGTGATGGACGATTCCCCGCTGCGCCGCGGCCAGCCCGCCGCCCATGTGCAGTTCGGTCACTGGCACCGTGACCACGGGTTGTCCGGGTCGCGGCGGCGCTTCGGCGCCTCGGCGGCGATTCTGCTCTCCGACCTGTGCCTGGTGTGGGCCGAACAGATGATGCGTGACAGCGGCGTGCCTGACGCCGCCCTGGACCGGGCCTGGCGCCGCTACGACCTGATGCGCGTCGAACTGGCCGTCGGCCAGTTCGCCGACGTCGCCAACGACGTCGCCGGGCTGCCCACCCTCGATGAGGTTCTCGACGTGGCCCGCCGTAAATCTGGTAACTACACGGTGCGCCGACCGCTGGAACTCGGCGCCGCGATGGCCGGCCGCGAGGATCTGATCGACGTTCTGGGTGCCTACGGCAGCGCGGTCGGCGAGGCGTTCCAACTCCGCGACGACGTCCTGGGCGTTTTCGGCTCCCCGGCAGTCACCGGGAAGCCGATCGGCGGCGACCTCGCCGAGCGCAAGGCGACCAGTGTCGTGGTGGCCGCATACCAGATGGCCGACGCCGCGATCCGGCGCCAGTTCACCGACTTGATGAACTCAGAGGAACTCGACGACACCGACATCGCCCGCTGGCGAAACCTGATCGTGGCCACCGGCGCCGTCGAGTGGATCGACGACCTCATTCTCGAACGGATCGAAACGGCCCGGGAATACATTTGTGACAACAGAATTGACACGTGGGCGCAGTCCGCGTTGGCCAACATGGCTGCGGTGTGCACCCTGCGGGTGACCTGATGACGAGGAGACAGTGATGCGTACCGTACCGGGTCCCACCGACCACGTCGTGGTGGTCGGAGCGGGGCTATCGGGTTTGTCCGCGGCTCTGCAGTTGGCCGGTCGCGGGCGCGCCGTCACCGTCGTCGAGCGCTACCCGTTCCCCGGTGGGCGCATGGGCCAGGCTGACATCCGCGGGTACCGCATCGACACCGGTCCGACCGTGTTGACGATGCCCGACATCATCGAGGACGCGTTCGCCGCAGTCGGTGCCTCGATGGCCGATCACCTCCAGCTGATGCCCGTCGACCCCGCCTACCGAGCGACGTTCGCCGACGGCAGCGCATTGGACGTCCACACCGACGAAGCCAAGATGTCTTCGGCCATCGAGGCTTTCGCCGGTGCCGAGCAGGCCGCGGGTTACCGGCGGTTGCGGGCCTGGCTGACCGAGCTCTACCGGCTGGAATTCAACGGTTTCATCGCCGACAACTTCGATTCGCCGCTGTCGCTGCTGACCCCTCAACTCGCCAAACTGGCCGCCATCGGCGGCTTCCGCGGCTGGGAGCGGATGATCGGCAAGTTCATCACCGACGAACGCGTGCAACGCATCTTCACCTTCCAGGCGCTCTACGCCGGTGTGCCGCCGCAGCAGGCGCTGGCTGCTTACGCGGTGATCGCCTACATGGACACCGTTGCCGGCGTGTACTTCCCGCGCGGCGGTATGCGGGCGGTGCCCGAGGCCCTGGCCGCTGTCGCCGAGCGGGCCGGGGTGCGGTTCCGGTACAACACCAGCGTCAGCTCCCTGGAGCGTTCCGGGTCCCGGGTGACCGCGGTGCGTACCGCAGAGGGTGATCGGATCGCTTGTGACGCAGTGGTTCTCACGACCGAGCTGCCGCTGACCTATCAGCTGCTCGGGCGCACGCCACGGCGGTTGATCAAGATACGGCCCGCGCCGTCGGCGGTGGTCGTCCACGTCGGCTGTCCGTCCGTCGGGGACCGGCTGGCGCACCACAACATCAGCTTCGGGGCCAAGTGGGCCGGCACTTTCGAGGAGATCATCCGCGACGGCGAACTGATGAGCGACCCCTCGTTGCTGGTCACCCGCCCGACCGCCGGCGACCCCGGGCTGGCCCCGCCGGGGCGGGACCTGCTCTTCGTCCTTGCGCCTGCGCCCAATCTGGACGTGGGCAGGATTGACTGGGCCTCGACCGGCGATGACTACGCGCGCCGTGTGGTCGCCACCGCCGTCCAGCGCCTGGTGCCGGGCTTGGAGGCGGACGCCGACATTCTCGACGTCGTCACCCCTGCGGACTGGGCCCGGCAGGGGATGGCGGCCGGGACGCCGTTCGCCCTGGCGCACACCTTCGGCCAGACCGGTCCGTTCCGGCCGGCCAACACCGTGCGCGGCATCGACAACGCGGTCCTCGCTGGCGGCTCGACGATTCCGGGCGTCGGTATGCCCACCGCGCTGCTGTCGGGGCGGCTGGCCGCTGATCGCGTCACCGGGGTCGGCAGCGGTCTGGCAGGGAGAAGCACCATCAGGTCGGGAAGCAGGTAGCTATGATCCACACCGAGTTGCACGCCGCGGGGATCGACGACGCGCGCCTGGTCGAGTCCTACCGCTACTGTCGCCAGCTCAACGCCCAGCACGGCCGCACCTACTTCCTGGCGACCAGGCTGCTGGCTCCTTCGCAGCGGCCCGCCGTGCACGCCTTGTACGGGTTCGCCCGCTACGCCGACGACATCCTCGACGACATGGATTCCGCGGCCGGGGTGGCTGAGCGCCGCGAACGGCTGGACCAGTTGTCGGCCAAGTTCTTCAGTGGGACCCCCGATGCCAGCGAACCGGTGCTGCCCGCGGTGCTGCACACCGCGCGCACCTACCGCATCCCGGTGAACCTGTTCGACGACTTCCTGTCCTCGATGCGCATGGACTTGACCGTCACCGACTATCCCGACCGCGCCGCCCTCAACCGCTACATGCGCGGGTCGGCGGAGGTGATCGGCCTGCAGATGCTGCCCATCCTGGGCACGGTGGTCCCCGCCGTCGAGGCCCAACCGTTCGCCGAAGCGCTCGGCCGCGCCTTCCAGCTGACCAATTTCCTGCGCGACGTCGACGAAGACCTGGTCCGCAACCGTGTGTACCTGCCCGCCGACGAGCTCGCCGCCTACGGCGTCGACCGCGACCTGCTGACCTGGTGTCAGCAGAACCGCTACACCGACCCGAAGCTGCGCCAGGCGCTGGCGGCGCAGCACGCGATCACCCGCGACGAGTACCGGGAGGCTCGCAAGGGGATCGCGCTACTGGCCCCACAGTCGCGGCCCTGTGTGACGACGGCGTTCACCTTGTACTCGGAGATCCTGGACCGGATCGAGGCGATGGATTTCGCGGTGTTCAGCCAGCGTGCGTCGGTCGGCCTTGGCCGGCGGCTGCGCGTGTTCACCTCCGGCCTGGTCCGCGCCCGGCGCGCCAGAAAGTACGGCGCAGCCTGATGGATCGGCCGCATTGCGCTCCGGACTGGGCCCGGAGGCCGAATACTGGATCGCGATGGGCTTGCTGTTCGGCGGGGCGATGCTGACCGCCGGCCTGCTGGTGGGGGCGAAGCAACTGCCCCGCTCCGATCGAAAGGGGTACCCGCGGTGGTGAGCGTCGGCAATCGTGGACTGCAGCGCGAAGAGGTGCCCGGCGCCTTCGACGTCGGCGCCAGCGCCTACGACAAGCTCGTCGGCGCCAACCCGGGCTATCACGACCACCTGCGGATCTCGACGCGGCGGATGCGGATTCCCGACGGCGGACGCGGACTGCGGTTGCTCGATGCCGGGTGCGGAACCGGTGCGTCGACCGCGGCCCTGCTGGCAGCCGCCCCGCACGCCGAGATCGTGGCCGTTGACGCCTCGGCCGGCATGCTGGCCGAGGCCCGGGCCAAGTCGTGGCCGGACAGCGTGCGGTTCGTGCACAGCCCTATCGAGGCGATCGCCGACGCCGGCGTACATGGTCCGTTCGACGGGATCCTCGCGGCTTACCTGTTGCGCAACCTCGCCGACCCGGACGCGCAGCTGCGGACCTTCCGCGAGCTGCTTCGCCCGGGCGCCACGCTGGCGGTCCACGAGTACTCGGTGCGCGATTCCCGTGCGGCCAAAGCAATCTGGAATGCGGTGTGTTGGGGCATCATCATTCCGGCCGGACGGCGCCAGACCGGGGACAGCACCCTCTACCGGCATCTGTGGCGCAGTGTGAACACCTTCGACGGGGCGGCCGCCTTCCAACGCCGGCTCGTTGCGGCGGGCTACACCGGCGTGCACAGCGAGACGATGCCCGGCTGGCAGCGCGACATCGTGCACACCTTCCTCGCGGACGCACCGCAATGATGGATCCGCGCCGCGTCACCCATCCCGCCGCGCCCGGACTTCCGAATGCCCGCGCACTGGCCCAGGTGCCGCACGTGGTCGTCGTCGGTGCCGGCATCGCAGGTCTGGCGGCCGCCGCCGGTCTGGCCGAGCGCGGGGTGGCTGTCCAGGTCCTGGAACGGCAGCCCTATCTCGGCGGGCGGGTCGGCGGGTGGAGCGAGCAGCTCAGCGAGGGGGACCTGGCTGGCACCGAGGTGGCCAACAACCGCGGATTCCACGCGTTCTTCCGGCAGTACTACAACCTGCGCGCCCTGCTTGGCCGCAGCGATCCGGGACTGCGGCGGCTGCGCGCCGTCGAGGACTATCCGTTGGTCGACGGGGAGGGCCGCCGCGACACCTTCCGCGGCCTGCCCAAAACGCCCCCGTGGAACGCGCTGTTCTTCGCGCTGCGTAGCCCGACGTTCCGGTTGCGGGACATGCTGCGGCTCAACGCCGTCGCCGCCGCACCGCTGGCCGCGGTCTCGGTGCCCGAGATCTACGACCAACTCGACGGCCGGGACGCGGAGACGTTCCTGACCGATATCAACTTCCCGGTGGCGGCCCGCCACCTGGCCTTCGAGGTATTCGCCCGCAGCTTCTTCGCCCGGCCCGAGCGGCTCTCTGCGGCAGAGCTGGCGACGATGTTCCACATCTACTTCCTGGGCTCCAGCGAGGGCCTCGTGTTCGACGTCGCCGAATCGAATTTCGACACCGCGCTGTGGGAACCGTTGCGCGAGTACCTGATCGGCCGCGGGGTGCAATTCCGCACCGAGGTGTGCGCCGAGTCCGTCGGCCTCGGTGGCACCCGGGTGCTGCAGGTGCGCGACTCGACCGGGGCGACGATCGACGCCGACGGCGTGGTGCTGGCCACCGACGTCGCCGGGCTGCAGAAGATCGTGGCCGCCTCACCGGGCCTCGGCGACGAGGGGTGGCGCGGCCGGGTCGCGGATCTGCGCACCGCGCCGCCGTTCATGGTGCAGCGGCTGTGGCTGGACCGACCGGTGGACCCGGGACGCCCGGCCTTCCTGGGCACTGGCGGTCTGGAACCCGTCGACAACATCAGCGTCGTCAGCAGCTACGAACGGCAGGCCGCGGAATGGGCTCGCGCGCATGGCGGTTCGGTCGTCGAGGTGCATTCGTACTCGGTGGTGGACACGCCGCCGTTCGACGGACTACGCGACCGCATGCTGGGGCGGCTGCACCAGCTCTTCCCGGAGACCACGCAGGCCCGCATCGTGGGGGAGACGCTGCTGTTGCGCGACGACTGCCCGTTGTTCTGGCCGGGAGCCTTCGCCGGCCGCCCCACCGTTGACACCCCGGTTACGGGGCTGGTGCTCGCCGGTGACGGAATCCGCATCGACCTGCCGGTAGCCTTGATGGAGCGAGCAGCCACAACCGGTTGGTCGGCGGCCAACCGGTTGTTGGCCGGCTGGGGCATCGGCGGCCATACGCTGCACACCGTTCCGGTGCAGGGCCGGTCACCGGTGCTGCGCCGGCTGGCCAGCCGCGAGAGGCGGGTGTCATGAGCTTCAGGTCGCGGATGAAAGCTCTTCCGCTGCAGATCATCCCGAAGGCCGACTGGGCCCGCCAGCGGCCCACCTACTCCGATGCCCAGCCGGCGCTGATCGAGGCGGCGCTCCGGCGCGCCGAGTCGCGGCCCAGCGGGAACTGGTATGTCTTCGCGGCCAGCACCGACATCAGGGCCGGTCGGCCGTTCGGCACCCGGGTCGGGGGGATGGAGATCGTCGCGTGGCGCGATCAGCAGCGGGCGTTGCACGTGGGGCCGGCGGCGTGCCCCCATCTGGGCGCCGATCTCACCACCGGGAAGGTGGAGTGCGGCGACCTGATCTGCCCGTGGCACGGTCTGCGACTCGGGGGTCGGCGAGAGTTCGGCTGGAAGCCGTTGCCGGCCTTCGACGACGGCGTGCTGGCGTGGGTCCGCCTCGACCGGGTCGGCGGAGAGCCGGCACTGGAAACTCCCGTCATCCCGGCCCGTCCCGGCGGGGCGCGACTGGCCGCGGTGACCCGCCTGGAGGGGGTGTGCGAACCGTCCGACATCATCGCCAACCGCCTCGACCCGTGGCACGGCGCGTGGTTTCACCCGTACTCGTTCACAGCGCTGGACGTGCTCAGCGCCCCCTCGGTCGAGGCGTCGGAGGATGCCGACCGATTCCTGGTGGCGGTCACCTTCCGGATGGGACGCCTCGGTGTGCCGGTGATCGCAGAATTCACCGCACCGGAGCCCCGAACCATCGTTATGCGGATCGTCGACGGCGAGGGCACCGGCAGCGTCGTCGAGACGCACGCCACCCCGGTGGGGCCGGGACCCGACGGGCGCCCCCGTACCGCGGTGATCGAAGCCGTTGTCGCGCAATCCGACCGCACCGGGTTTCGGCACTCGTTGCGCGCGGCGCCGCTGATCACCCCGCTGATGCGCTTTGCGGCCACGCGGCTGTGGCGCGACGACCTGGCCTACGCCGAGCGTCGATTCGCTGTTCGGGACAGCTAGGCGAACGCATCTACCGCCTCGCCGATCCGGGTTGCGGCGTCGGTCAACACAGCTTCACCGTGACCGAATCCGGCAATCTGTGCTCCAGTGCCGGCCAGAGTGGACAACGCCGCGGTAGCAGCCTGTCGATCCACGTTGAACACACCAAGAATGACCTGACCGTCGAACTCCGCGACAGCATCTCCGGTCAGCACCGCGTCCACCGCGGGCAGGTAGAGAGCGATACTTCCCGGCGTATGCCCCGGAACGTCCAAAACTCTGGCGCCGCCACCGAATTCGATGACGTCGCCGGTACGCACCACCCGGTCGACCCGACACTGCGGTGCGTGTGGGACCTCGATGACACCGGGATGGATGCCCTGTTCGCTGGCGGTCAACACCGGCAGCGGGCCGCGCTGGCTACCGTCTACGAACGCCGCATCGGCGGCTCCGGCGACCACCTCGACTGAGCACCATCCGGCGATCTCCGCCGCAGACCCCGCGTGGTCTTCGTGGAAGTGCGTCAGCACAATCCTGTTGACGTCGTTGCGCTGCCTGCCCAACGTGAGCACCGCGTCGGCGATTAGGTTCGCGCTGTCGGGCCAGCCCGTATCGACGAGCGTCACACCGGTCTCGTCGACCCACAGATAGCAGTTCAACAGATGCGCCGCAGCACCGGGAATGCGCAGTCGATACAGCTGCGGAGCCAGCTGCAGCAGGTCTGGACGAGACACCCGACGACGGTATCCCGGCGCACCGTCTCGCGTCCGCTCGTAACAAGCAATTTCGCTACTACCGAAATCGACCGTCGAGCGGCCCGCGGGCCCGGCCATTGGGACAACCGACCCGCCTGGGCCGGCAACCCGGCTAATCTCCATCCGTGGCCAAGCGAATCGTGATCTGGGGTACTGGTTTTGTCGGCCGGATGGTCATCCCCGAGGTGCTCGCGCATCCCGAGTTCGAACTGGTCGGCGTCGGTGTCAGCAATCCCGCCAAGGTCGGCGTCGACGTCGGGAAGATCTGCGATATCGGTGAAGTCGGCGTCGCGGCCACCGACGACGTCGACGCGCTGATCGCGCTCAAGCCCGACGCGCTCGTGCATTACGGTCCGACCGCCGCGCACGCCGATGCCAATATCGACCTCATCTCGCGGTTCCTGCGTGCGGGTATCGACGTGTGTTCCACCGCGATGACGCCGTGGGTGTGGCCGAAGATGCATCTGAACCCGCCGAACTGGATCGACCCGATCACCCAGGCCTGCGAGGCCGGCCAGTCGTCGTGCTTCACCACCGGGATCGACCCCGGTTTCGCCAACGATCTCTTCCCGATGACGCTGATGGGCCTGACCTCTCAGGTGCGCCAGGTGCGTGCCTCGGAGTTGCTGGACTACACCAACTACGAGGGTGACTACGAGTTCGAGATGGGCATCGGTCGTGAGCCCGAGTTCAAGCCGCTGCTGGAGAACTCCGACATCCTGGTCTTCGCCTGGGGGGCGACCGTCCCGATGATCGCTTACGCCGCCGGTATCGAGCTCGACGAGATCACCACCACCTGGGACAAGTGGGTGACCCCGACCGAACGCAAGACCGTCAAGGGCGTCATCCCGCCCGGCCATGTCGCGGCGGTGCGGTTCACCATCAACGGCGTGTACCGTGGCGAGACCCGGATCCAGCTCGAGCATGTCAACCGCATCGGGTCCGACGCCGCACCGGACTGGCCGTCGGGTAACCAGGACGACGTCTACCGGGTGGACATCCAGGGCACTCCCAGCATCTTCCAGGAGACGGCGTTCAGGTTCACCGACGGTTCGCACCGGGACGCCGCCACCGCGGGCTGCCTGTCCACCGGGTTGCGCGCGCTCAACGCCGTGCCGGCGGTCAACGACCTCCCGCCAGGCTGGGTCACACCGCTGGATCTGCCGCTCATCCCCGGTCGGGGCACCATTCGCTGAGTAACGCCGGCGGCGTCCGCACCGACATCTTCGGTGAATCCGAAGATCGGCGCTGGGGCATCCGCACGCCTGGAGATCAGGTCGGCAGCCCGGATTGGACGACATGACAGACCCAACGAGACCGGCCCTCGGCTTGTCGATCGGGGCAAGCATGCTGGTCGCGGTGACCCCCGAGCGTTCGGTCACCCGCAGGCCGGTGATCACGCTTTTCCGGCATCGCCCGCCCGAGGTGGGGTTGCCGGCGGAGAACCCCAACCTCGACGAGACCGGCCTGGTGATCACCGATTTCGTCGACCGGGTCGGTGACCCTGTCGGCATCGTCGCCGCCGACGGGTCGGTGCACCCGGCGGAGACTTTGCTGGCCGATGCGTTGCGGGCGTTGGCCTACGCCGCCACCGCGGGACGGCCGCTGCCCCCGGTCACCGCGATCACCCATCCCGCGCACTGGCGAACCGTCGCCGTCGACGCGCTGCGCCGCGCGCTGCGCCGGGTGCCGGAATGGTCGGCCGACGAGCCGCTGCTCATTGCGGACACCACCGCGGCGTCCAGCGCCCTTCGGGCCGACCCGGGCCTGCCCGCCCGCGGCGTGGTGGCCCTGTGTGATTTCGGCGGCAGCGGCACGTCGATCACCCTGCTGGACGCTTCCGGTGCGCCGGTCGCGCCGACGGTGCGCCACCTCGACTTCTCCGGTGACCTGATCGACCAGGGTCTGCTGGCCCACGTGGTCGCCGAGCTGTCGGCCGGTACGGCGCTCGACGTCACGGGCACCTCGGCCATCGGAAACCTGACCCGGCTGCGCGCCGAGTGCCGCGCCGCCAAGGAACGACTCTCGACCGTCACGGTCACCGCTCTGCCCGCCGACCTTCCCGGCTTCCGCGGTGATGTGCGGCTCACCCGCACCGAACTCGACGACGTGATGAGGCGCTCGCTGACCGACCTGGTCGCCATGGTCGAGGACACCATCTCGCGGGCCGGTGTGCGGCCCGGCGACATCGCTGCCGTGGCATCCGTCGGTGGTGTTGCCGCGATCCCGGCTATCACCACGACGCTGTCGCAGCACCTGCGGGTGCCGGTGATCACCACACCTCGCCCCGCCCTGTCGGGGGCCATCGGTGCGGCACTGCGTGCCGCCCGCGGACCGGCCGACGACAGCGCCACCGCCCTGGCGCCCGCGCCCGCCGTCGTCGTCGCGCCGATCATGGCGGTGGAACCGGCGCCGGCGACCGGCCGTGCCCTGGCCTGGTCGCAGGCCGACGACGACGCCGTGGGTTTCGACGATTCGACGCCGGTGTTCGACCCGCCGGTGTTCGGGCCGCCGGCCGCGGTCGACCCGCGCCCGGAACTGGCGTTCGAGCCGGACCCGGTTCCCGCCGGTGAGGCCGCGCTGCCCTGGTACCGGCGCCCGATGCCGGTGGTCGCCGCCGCGCTGGCGGTGATCGCGCTGGCCGGCGCGGGAACCGCGGTGGCGTTGCGCTCCGAGGGCACCGCCGCCCCGGGCACACCGACCCCGAGCGTCACCACCACCCCGCAGGCCGCGCCGGCGTCGACCGCGCCGGCGGCCGATCCGAGTTCGGCGCCGGTCGAGAACCAGGCCGTGCAGGCACCCACCGCGGCACCTCAGCCGCGCACCGTCGTGCAGGCGCCCGCGCCGGTCACCCAGACCGAGATCGTGCAGGCACCACCGCCGGCACCGGTGACCACCGAGGCCCCGCCGGTCACCGAGACCCAAACCACGACCGTCGTGAGCACCACGGTGTCCACCCCGCCGCCGGTCACCGAGACCGCCACCGTCGAATCGTCGCAGGCCCAGCCGGCGCCGATCATCCCGACCATTCCGCCGATCCCGACGATCCCGGGGCTGCCGCAGTTCCTGCAGCCGCGGGCGTCAGGCTGATCCGCGGCGCTTGACCAGTACGACCTGCGCCAACGGGATGGACATCTGCTCGGGCGCGGCGGCCAGCCGGGCGGCCACCGATGCCTCCAACCGGTCGACGAATTGGCCGGCCCGCTCGTCGACCGAGCCGGGATCGAGCGCCGCTGCCAGGGCCGGGAAGATCGACGCCCGAAGAAACTGAGCCCAGTTCGCGCCGAAGGCCTTGGCGTCACCGTCTTTGGTGAACTGCGCCCAGAACCGGTCTTCGGCGTTGAACAACTCCAGATGCTCGATGGAGAGTCCCTCGAATCGCCCGGACGGGGCGAATGGTGCACGAAAGTCCTTCTCGTCGCGGCCTATCGAGGGGATCGACATGCGCCGCGCCTCCTCGGCCGTGATGAGCCGATCGTCGACGAACTGGCGCAGCGCGGTCACGATCGCGTCGAATGCGGCCTGAAAGCCGGCGCCGCCATCGGCTTCCAGGCCGACGGTGAGTACCACCAGTCGACCGCCCGGCGCGAGCTCGCGACCACGGAACGCGACGAACTCGTGCCAGTCCTCGGCGCCCTGCCGGGCATAGGCCAGCCGAGCCGCCTCGTCGGTGCTGTGGGAGATCTGCACGTGGTCGGGGATCGGCATCGGGATGCGACTCAGCCAGTGCACGGCCCAGGAACTCCAGCCCAGCACGATGCTGTCCGACGGCAGGATCTGTTGGTAGAACGACCGCCCCACCGCGGAGGCGAAGGTGGCCCGGTCGTATTTCAGATAGCTGTCCGGATCGTCGGTGAGCGTGCTGAACAATGCCGTGAAGTCGTTGTCGGCGACATCGGTGTGGGCCACCAGGATGGCGTGGTCGGTGCGGGTCCGCGCGCGCAGGATCGTGATCGCCGCCCCGATCGGCAGCAGCGAGTTGTAGCCGGTGGCCGCCCCGTAGTCGGCTATCGCGATGGGTTGGGGTGCCTTCGGCAGCGGGACACTGCGGGCAGCTTCCTCGAAAAGCGCTATCGCAGGCCGTAATCCGGCCGCTTGCAACCGCGACGAGGCGGTGTAGGTGGCGCTGTCCATCGGTTGCGGGCGCACCACGATACTGGACTCGGGCACGTCAGCCCCGGCGGCGGCGGTGCAACAACAGCCCGACGACGAGCCCGACCACCAGCATCGCCGTCAGCAACAACCACATCGGTGACTCCACGGTGATCCAGAGAACGTGCACCCGCTGGCGATCGCGGTTCTGGGCGATGAACGCCGCCGCCAGCACCACCAGCGTGATCGCCAACCAGTAGCGCAGGGCGAATCGGCGTACCGCACCGCCGGCCCGCGGTGATACTTCGTCTCCGGACATGGCGACCTCCCGTCGTTGCTGTCAGGAAGGACGCTAGTCGCTGAGGGCGCGTTAGTCGGATAACTCACGCCAGTCAATTGCGCGGAAAGCTTCCACAACTGCCCGGCACCCCCGGTAACCTCGGCCTGCGAACCGGGTGGCTAACTGGCTGATCGGAGCCGCGGCGCCGCCTCCGGCATGACACACTTCGGCCATGTCCGCAGCCAAGTCGGCCTCGCGCTTCCTGGGTGCGTCCGGGGTCGTCATGATGATCGTCGGTGGCGTTGGCTTCATCGTCGTGATGGCACTGAACGCGTTCGTCCTCGACAAGTTCGACGCCTACGGCGAGGTGCCGATCCCCGGCGCGGGACAGGTCCAACTGCCCGCCGGCGAGGTGCAGATCAGCTTCCACACGTCGGTGACGGGTTCGCCGGCGAGCGGTTTCCCACTGCCCGCGGTGCGGTTGAGCATCGTCCCACCGGCCGGTGACCCGGATCCGGTTCTCACCGAAAACCACGGCGCCACAACAACGGTCAACAGCGACACCCATGTGCGGATCTGGACCGCTGACGTCGCCGCCGCCGGCACGTACCAGATCCGCACCGAGGGCCAGGTGACCGGCTATATCAATCCGCGCTTGTCTTTCGGCCGCGGCAGCGACTACGACTACCTGCACTGGGTGTTCGCCGCGGTGTTCGGTTTCGGCCTGCTCGACATGATCCTCTCGCTGTTCCTGCGCGGTCGCGGGCCGCGCTCCCAGCCGACGGGCGGGGTCGATGTGCCGGCGTCGGGCCCATTCACGCCCAGCGACCAGGGCGTGCGACTCGAGCAGCTGAAAACGCTGGCGGCATTGCGCGATTCCGGTGCGCTGACCCAGGACGAGTTCGACGCCGAGAAGCGCCGAATCCTACGGGGCTGACCGGCGCAGCCGTCTACACTCACGCGCGTGAGGGCTGTCAGCTGTGTGCATGGAACCCTGTCGGTCGTCGATCTGCCCGCGCCGGTCCCCGCTGACGGACAACTGGTTCTCGACGTGCGTAGTTGTGGGATCTGTGGATCCGACCTGCACGCCAAGGACCACGCCGACGAACTGCGAGGCGTCACCGAGGGGGTCGGCTACCACGACTTCATGCGCAGCGACACCCCCGTCGTGCTGGGCCACGAGTTCTCCGGCGAGATCGCCGAACGCGGGGCCAAGACGCCGAAAGCCTTCAAGATCGGTGCCAGGGTGGTGTCCTTCCCGCTGGTGCGCGCGCACGACGGTGTGCACCTGACCGGCCTGTCTCCGCTGGCTCCCGGCGGCTACGCCGAACAGGTCCTGGTCCAGGCGGCGATGACGTTCCTGGTGCCCAACGGGCTGTCGCTGGAGACCGCCGCGCTGACCGAGCCGATGGCAGTCGCCCTGCACGCAGTCCGGCGCAGCGAGATCGGCAAGAGTGACACCGCGATCGTGATCGGCTGCGGCCCCGTGGGTTTGGCGATCATCTGCCAGCTCAAGACGCTGGGTGTGGGCAAGATCGTCGCCAGCGACTTCTCGCCGGGTCGTCGCGCGCTGGCCGCCCGGTGCGGTGCGCACGTGGTGGTCGATCCCAAGGCGGACTCACCCTATGAGCGCGCCGCGGCCAAGGGTGTGCTGACCAGCGCCCCGGCCCTCTACGAGCTGGGTATGAGCTCCATGGAGAAGTTGCGCAGGGTGCCGGGCTGGCAACACCTCTACCGTGCCGCCGAAGCCCTGGGGGCGGCGGGTCCCAAACGGCCGGTGATCTTCGAATGCGTCGGCGTGCCAGGAGTGCTCGACGCAATCCTCGGCGCCGCACCGATGAACTCCCGGGTGATCGTCGCCGGCGTGTGTATGGGCGCCGATCGCATCCAGCCCTCGATGGCCAACATCAAGGAGATCGACCTGCGCTTTGTGTTCGCCTATACGCCAATGGAATTCCGCGACACGCTGCACATGCTGGCCGACGGCAAGCTCGACGCCTCGGCATTGGTCACCGGCACGGTGGGACTCGACGGCGTGGCGGCGGCCTTCGGTGCGCTCGGCGATCCGGAGACGCACGCGAAGATCCTCATCGACCCCCGCAGCGAACTGACGGCACCTCGTCAGCTGCCCCTGGCGACCCACTCGTCGTAGTTCACCAGCTCGTCGCCGATGCGCGTGGTGTCGCCGTGTCCGGTGTAGACGACGGTGTCGGCGGGCAGCTTGCCCAGCTTTTCTTTGATCGAGCCGAGGATGGTCGGGAAGTCGGAGAAGGACCGGCCCGTCGCGCCTGGGCCGCCCTGGAACAGGGTGTCGCCGGAGAACACCGCGCCCAGTGCCGGCGCGTACAGGCACGTCGAGCCGGGGGAGTGACCGGGGGTGGCGATAGCGTGCAGCTCGATGCCGTCAGCGGTGAGCACCTGGCCGTCGGAGATCGTGCGGAATTGCTTGTCGCCGTGAGTCATTCGCCACAACATGTCGTCTGCGGGGTTCAGTAGGACCGGGGCGTCGAGGTCCTTGCTGAGCTGCGGGGCGACGGTGATGTGGTCGTTGTGGCCGTGCGTGCACACCACGGCCACCACGTGCCGATTGCCGACGGCGGCCTCGATGGCCTTGGCGTCGTGGGCGGCGTCGATGACGATCACCTCGGAGTCGTCACCGACGATCCAGATGTTGTTGTCGACTTCCCAACTGCCGCCATCGAGTTCGAAGGTGCCGTGGGTGACGACACGTTCGATGCCGCTCATTACAGGATCACCACCGAGCGCAGCACCTCACCGGCGTGCATCTTGTGGAACGCGTCCTCGATGGCGTCCAGTCCGATGCGTTCGGAGACGAACTTCTCCAGCGGGAGACGGCCTTGTCGGTACAGGCTGATCAGGGTGGGGAAGTCCCGCTCGGGCAGGCAGTCGCCGTACCACGACGACTTCAGCGATCCGCCGCGGGAGAAGAAGTCCACCAACGGCATCTCCAGGCGCATGTCGGGAGTCGGAACGCCCACCAGCACAACGGTTCCGGCGAGATCGCGGGCGTAAAATGCCTGTTTCCAGGTCGCCGGGCGGCCTACGGCGTCGATCACCACGTCGGCACCGAAGCCGTCGGTGAGGTCCTGGATGGTCTCCACCGGGTCGAGTTCGCGGGCATTGACGGTGTGGGTGGCCCCGAACTGGCGTGCCCACTCGAGTTTCTTGTTGTCGGTGTCGACGGCGATGATCTTCTTCGCGCCGACCAGGGCCGCCCCGGCGATCGCCGCGTCACCGACACCACCACAGCCGATCACCGCGACGGTGTCGTCGCGCCCGACGTTGCCGGTGTTGACCGCCGCGCCGAGTCCGGCCATCACCCCGCAACCGAGCAGGCCCGCCACCGCGGGGTCGGCCTCGGGATCGACCTTGGTGCATTGACCTTCGTGCACCAGGGTCTTGTCGGCGAACGCGCCGATGCCCAGTGCGGGCGTCAGCTCCGTGCCGTCGGTCAGCGTCATCTTCTGTGTGGCGTTGTGGGTGTCGAAGCAGTACCACGGCCGCCCGCGCTTGCAGGCGCGGCACTGACCGCAGACCGCCCGCCAGTTCAGGATCACGAAGTCACCCGGCTCGACGTTGGTCACCCCAGCGCCGACGGACTCGACCGTGCCGGCCGCCTCGTGGCCCAACAGGAAGGGGTACTCGTCGTTGATGCCGCCCTCGCGGTAGGTCAGGTCCGTGTGGCAGACGCCGCATGCCGTCACGTCGACCACGACCTCACCCGGACCGGGATCGGGGATCACGATGTCGACGAGCTCGACGGGTTCGCCCTTCTTGCGAGAAATCACACCGCGCACTGTCTGGCTCATGAGTCAAACCTTAGCGTGATGCGCGCGGAATGCCGTATGCCCGTCCCGGGCTCGGGAACACGGTCCTAGCGCTGAGCTACGCGCACATCGCAAAGCCGCGACCGGGCCGCTGGTCGCCGACTAGGTGCACGACCCGAGGGATGTAGAGCACCGGGCTCTGCGGGCCCAACCCGGTCGCGGGTAACGTCCACCCGATGTCCACGCCACTCGACATGATCGCCGACTGGCCGGTCCCCGCGGTCTCGGCGGCCGTGGTCGGCGCAGCCGGGGTACTGGCCGAGTACGGCGACCCGGTGCGCCCGTACCGGCTGGCGTCGGTGACCAAGCCGCTCGCGGCGCGGGCGGCGCAGGTGGCCATCGAGGAGGGCGTCGTCGAGTTGGACACCCCCGCGGGTCCGCCCGGCAGTACTGTTCGGCACCTGCTGGCACACGCCTCGGGGTTGTCGATGCACTCGCCCCAGGTGATGGCCGAGCCCGGCAAGCGGCGGGTGTACTCCAATTACGGCTTCCAGGTGCTGGCCGAAACCATCGAGGAGAGCTCCGGCATTGAGTTCGGCCGCTACCTGGCCGAAGCCGTCTTCGAGCCGCTCGGTATGGCCGCGTCACGGTTGGAGGGTGGGGCGGCAGCGTCCGGCTACGGGGCGCTGTCCACCGTCGCGGACCTCACGGCCTTCGCCGCCGACCTGCTCGTCCCCGCCACCGTGTCACCACAGCTGCACGCGGCGGCGACCACCGTTCAGTTCCCGGGCCTCACCGGCGTGTTGCCGGGATTCGGTGTCCAGCGGCCCAACGACTGGGGCCTCGGTTTCGAGATCCGCGACGCCAAGTCGCCGCACTGGACCGGCCTGCGGAATTCGCCGCGGACGTTCGGGCACTTCGGTCAGACGGGCACGTTCATCTGGGTGGATCCGGATCGGCACGTGGCCCTGGTCGTCCTGACGGCCCGGGACTTCGACGAGTGGGCCAAGCCACTCTGGCCGGCCCTGTCTGATGAAGTTCTGAGAGTGTACGGGGCGGACTAGCGCAACAGGCGCCCCACAAGGCACAATAAACACGCACGACACAACTGCATCCTCGGAAACACCAGGTCGTTGGGGAAGACGTCCCTCGTGGAGCCGAAGGAGAAAGTCATGCGTGCGTCGAACCAGTTCGCCGACGTGACGACTGGCGTGGTGTACATCCACGCCTCGCCAGCGGCGGTGTGCCCACACGTCGAGTGGGCGTTGTCGTCGACCCTGAACGCCAGGGCGAACCTGAAGTGGACCCCGCAGCCCGCCATGCCCGGGCAGCTACGCGCGGTCACCAACTGGGTTGGCCCTGTCGGTACGGGTGCGCGGCTGGCCAATGCGCTGCGCTCGTGGTCAGTGCTGCGATTCGAGGTCACCGAGGATCCCAGCGCCGGCGTGGACGGGCAGCGGTTCTGCCACACTCCGCAGCTGGGCCTGTGGAGTGGGGCGATGAGCGCCAACGGCGACACCATGGTCGGCGAGATGCGGCTGCGCACCATGATGGCCTCCGGTGCCGACACCCTGGCTGCCGAGCTGGACTCCGTGCTGGGGACCGCCTGGGACGAGGCCCTCGAGCCTTACCGCGACGGCGGCGACAGCGGCGAAGTGAGCTGGCTGAGCCGGGGAGTCGGCTAACCGAACCGCCCGCCGCGATCAGCGGCTCTGGTGGACGCTGGTGTCGCCGAGCCGGGCTTTTCGGTGTCCCGAGCGGCATGAGACCAACAGCGCCGGCTACGGCACCCGCGCAGAATCGGGCGATTCACCCCTTGCGGCGATGATTCGCCATCCTTCAACCGGAGGATGCGGGCAGCACGCTCACGTGGTGATCAGATGCTGGCGGTGCAGCAGTTCGATGGATTCGTGACGATCGCGTTCGATGTGGGCGTAGGCGACGGACTCGGCCAGCCGCTCGTTGCCGGTCTCGATGACCTCGACGATCTCGGAGTGGTCACTGTGGGCCCGTCCGCCGTCCAGCTCTGATGTCATGTAGAACAGCCACATCATCCGGCCGGTGAGCGAGCGCATCATCGTCCGCATGAGGTCATTGCCGGTGAGATCGGCGATCGCCTCGTGCAGATCGGTGCTCTGCTGAGCCACCAGGTAGGCGTCACCGGTGAGCATTCCCTCCCCGGCGGCCGCCAGCGCCTTTCGGAGTGCGGCGGTAGAGCTTCCCTGCGCCACCCGGCGCGCCGCATACCGTGCGGCGCCCACCTCCAGGCACAGCCGCAGATCGAAGAGTTCATGCGCGGACTGCACCGTCCACGTCGTCACGATGGCGCTGCGCCGCGGCAGGGTCCGGATGAACCCTTCGACTTCCAAGATCGGGACCGCCTCGCGAAGCGGCACCCTGCTGACGTTGAACTCGGCGGCCAGCCGTTGCTCGACGAGCCGCGAACCTTGCGGGTACTTCCCGCGGATGATCGACTCGCGCAGCGCCGCATGGATTTGCGTCGACAGCGACCCCGAAGGCTCGTCCCCGTCACGTTCGTTGTCGTCACGGCCATCGTCGAGACACGGCTGCGAGATCGTCCGCTCCTTTCCGCCGCGGCCGCCGGGCCGGTGGCCGGTCTGGTGCGAGGGTAACCGCCGACTGGTCGAGGCGGCCGAATTAGATGCCAAGCGCGTCGAGGGTGTGTTGACCCAGTTCCTTGCGGGACACGTGGACCCCGGCGGTCGTCGCGGGCGCCGGTTCGGCAGCATCGGTTCCGATAATCGGGGACAGGGGGGCGTCGGGATTCGGCTGCTGGAAGAACGCGATCGACTGCCGGCCCGCTTCGGCGCCCGGCCCGGTGGACCACACCACCCGGTGCGGTGTCGCCGCAACCCGCCCGCCCGTCCAGTACTCCAGGACGTCACCGATGTTGAGCACCAGGGAATTCGGCACCCACGGCACCGTCCACCAGTGATCTTGGGCGAAGACTTCCAGGCCACCCGGCTCGCTCGGGCGGTACAGCAGCGTCAGGGCGCCGTGATCGGTATGGGTGCCGTTGGGGATGACGTCGCTGTGCTCGACCGCGTCCCGGGGTGGGTAGTAGTTGAAGGCCAGATTGTTGAAGTGCCGATCGAAGAACCTCTCGAAGACGTTGGAGGGCAGTCCGAAACCGACTGCCACCAACTCGAGCAGCCGCGCACCCAGTGCGTCCATGGCCTGGTAGTAGCTCTCCCAGACCGGCCTCATGGCCGCTGGCCGCTCCGGCCAGAGGTTCGGCCATCGCCACAACCGCCACTCGTTGGAGTCGGGGTTGAAGTCGTCGAGCGGATCGAGCCGGTTGATCAGGAACGACTCCATCGCGTTGAACGCCCGTGCGGTTTCGGCGGTGTCGGGCGCGGGTTCGTATCCCCGGATGATCTCCGGGGCGGGGAACGTCACTTCCAGTTTCTCGGCGAGCGGAAGGGCGAAGAACTCGCTCGACATCGCGCACATGGCGTCGAACAGGCTGCTGGCGACTCCGTGGCCGGTCACGACGGCGAATCCGGTCTCGACGAACGATTGGACCAATTCGGTTGCCACGGAGCGGATATCGTCCGTAGTGGCGGTCGGCGACAGCGCGGGGGCGATGTCGATGACCTGAACTTCGAAGACACCCGTGCTGGGGTCGTCGCTCAGATCGGTCGTGGTCAGGTATTCGGCGGCGGGCACGATGGCGGGTTGGTCGTGGTACGTCATGAGGTCGCCTCTACTTGGTGTCGATGCCGAGTTGGTTGAAATTGAGTTCGAACGATCCGACGTTGTGCGCGTCGGTGACGTTCGTCAGCCACTTCTGCGCGACGACCCAGTCCTTGTTGTAGGCCAGATTCAGGTAGCAGCCGGTCTGCTCGTAGGCCTGGGCGGCTTGGACATAGAGCGCGGTGTCACCCGACTTGACCGCGGAGTTCAGCATGTCGTCGACCTCCGGGTTGTCGCACATGAAGTAGTTGATGCCACCGGTCTTGTCCCAGAACACATGTCCCCACATGTAGGGGTTGCCGCCGTCCGGCCCGTTGGAGCCGTCGACGAAGGCATCCGGTCCCTTGGTGGGGTCATTCGGCCAGGAGAACACCGTTGCGGTGGTGTACCCCTGGGCCGATGCTTTGATACCCATGGTTTGCAGTTGTGCCACTACGAGATTGGCGATCTTCTGGGCGTTGTCGTTGTTGGTGGCGTATCCCAGTGTCATCGTGGTGCCGGCCGGTAACGTCTTGGCGTAGTCCGCCATGACCTTCGGGTCGTGGGTGATGGTCTGCTTGTCCGCGCCGTCGGGGATCATCCCGCGCCCGTACATCGTGGTGGCCGGCTCGGAGGTTTGGCCCATGACGCTGCTGACCAGTTGCTGCTGATCGATCAGCTGCAGGAAGGCCATTCGTGCGGGCTGGGTGGCGAAGAAGCTGCCGTGCGGGTTGAGGGTCAGCAACGCCGCGCCCAACGTGGGCAGGAAGTAGTTCTTGAGGTTGGCGTTGCCGTTGAACCGCTGCAGGGCTGCCGACGGCAGGGCGTTGACCGCTCCGGATACCTCGCCCTGTTCGATGGCCAGCTCCAGTGACGAGACGTCGTTGTAGACGGGCAGTTTCACTGTGGTGAAGGGTGACTTCTGTCCCCAGTAGCCGGGGTAGGCGGTGAGCTCGTACTCGGTGCCGGTCTGGACCTTGCTCAGTTGGTAGGGGCCGGTTCCGAGGTCGTTTTTGGCGAGGTAACTCTGCGCGTGGTCGTTGCCGGCGTTCTTGGCCAGCCCGGTGGGGGATTCCATCCTTGGTCCGAACGGGGATGCGAGGTAGTCCAGGAAAGCCGAATTCGGCTCCTTCAGCGTGATGACCACGGTGTGCGGGTCGGTCGACACGACACTCTGGACGCCGGCCACCATGTACGCGGGTCCGCCGTTGACCGCGGCACGACGATCGAACGAGGCTTTGACCGCGTCGGCGGTGAACGGGGTGCCGTCGTGGAACGTCACCCCGTCCCGCAGCGTGAAGGTGAAGACCGTGTTGGTCGGGTCGACCGACCATGCGGTGGCCAGGGCCGGCGCGATCTCGGGGGTCTGTGCGCCGTCTTTGTATTTCACCAGACCCTCGTAGACGTTCTGGATGATGGCGACACCGTTGTTGGCGTAGTAGATGTCGGGATCCGGCGGCTGGCCGATGTCACCGTTGAGCCCCAGGATCAGGGTGCCGTCGGTGGGGGCGCTGGAACCGCCGCCCGACGATGTCGAGCTGCAGGCGGCCAGGGCGAGGGTCAACGCCAGGGCGGCCGCGCCCAGTCGGGCGGGCTGGCGTACGGCAATGCGGGTCAACGATTCTCCTTCAACAGATGTGAGCTGCGGCCGTCACAGGGTGAGCCGAGGGTCGGCGGCCGCTTGGAGGATGTCGACGACAGCGTTGGCGCCGATGTAGATGGCTGCGAGGAGCAGCGTCACGCCTGCGATCGCGGCGAAGTCTGCTACCGGGATGCTCGCCGCCAGATAGTTGCCGATGCCTGGCCAGTTGAACACCTGCTCCACCACGACGACGCCGGCAAACATGAACCCGAGCTGTAGACCCGCCATGGATAGTGCTGGACTGGCGGCATTTCGGGCCACGTGGCCCATCGCCACCCGAGCCGGGTGCAGCCCCCGCGACTGGGCGGTACGGACGTAGTCGGCGGACATCGTCATCCGCACGCTAGACCGCAGCACCCGGCCGATGGCCAGTGCGGGAGCGATCGCCAGGGTGAGCGCGGGAAGCAAGAGGTGGGTCAGCGCCGACCACAGCGCAGCCGGGTTGGCGGTGAGTAGCGCGTTGAGCAGACCGAAACCGGTCGGACCGGCGACCGTTCCCCGGCCCCCGCCGGGAAGCCAGCCGAGTCGGGCGTAGAACACCACCAGCCCGGCGATACCGATCAGGAACGATGGCGCGCACGCCGCGACCAGCAGCCCGGCGCGCACCGGGATTCCGGCGCGCAGGGACCCCGTCGCCGTGTAGACCGCGGCCATCAGCAGTGCTAGGACGAAGGCGGTGAGGACGAGTTCGATGGTGGCCGGCGCCGCGGTGGATAGATCGGTCGCCACCGGATTGCGGGTGCGCAGCGACATCCCCAGGTCCCCGTGGATCAGGCCCGATAGGTAGTGCATGTACTGAGCCGACACCGGTTGGTCGAGACCGAGTTGCCGGCGCGCCTGGGCGACCGCTTCCGGGGACGCGCCGTTGCCCAGGTAGGCCTTGACACCGTCTGCGGGACTTGCCTTCTGGAGCAGAAAGACCAGCAGCGTCAGCAGCAGGATCAACATGGCGGCCGATGCCAGGCGGCGCAGCGCGAATGCGGTCATACGCGGGTTCCGACCGACTTGCTCATCGCGTCGCCGGCAAGATTGGCCGCCAGGCTCAAGACCAGAACCGCGGTGGCGGGAATGACCGGGACCCACCACTGGGACAGCACCTGCTGCATTCCGCTGGCCGTGTCCGAGCCGAGTTCAGGTGCGGGCTGACGCTGGCCGAGGCCGAGGAACGACAACCCGGCCAGCAACAGCACGACGTTGCCGATGTCGACGCTCGCGGTGACGATCGCGGTGGGCACGGCACCGGGTAGCAGGTGGCGAGTGGTGATGCGGACCGGTCCCACCCCGGACAGGCGGGCGGCCTCTACGTGGGGTCGCGCGGCCAGCGAGCGGATCTCGCCGCGCAGGATCCGTGCATAGTAGGGCCACCAGACGACGCAGATGCCGACGATCGTGTGCAGTAGCCCCGGACCGAGCGCGGCGACGACGGCGATGGCGACCAGAGCCGCGGGCATGGCCAGGAACAGATCCGTCGTCCGCATCAGGATCGCGTCGATCCAGCCCCCTGCGGCGCCGGCCACCACGCCGATGACACCGCCCGCGATCAGGCCTACCGCGACGATGGCCAGCGCCGAAAGCCAGCTGGTTCGCATCCCGAACAACGTGCGGCTCAACAGGTCCCGGCCGAGCGCGTCGGTGCCCAACAGGTGGTGGGCGGTCAGCGGCGGGAGGTTGGGGTCACCAGCCGGCTGCACCGGGTCGTAGACCGCGAGCAGCGGCGCGACGATGATCGCTGCCGTCGCCAGGAGCAGCAGCACGCACACGCCCACGCCGGCGGGCGCGGACGCGAAGCGTGGCCGCACCTTGGGGAGCCCGAACATCCCGGTCACCGGGGCGATTGCGGTCACGTCAGTTCATGCCCCGGGGGGAGGGTGACTTGACAGTTTGTATACAGAAATGCGAACGGGACGCTGGGGCGGCGTTTGCCGCAGAAGCCGAGGGCGTCTGGCGCCGGCCACCGGGAGGTGACGCCGACCGGGTCGCGATGTCCGCACTTCGACGCAAGATATGGTGCTGTACAGGTCAATTCATGCATACCGGAGAGTGCTGCAGTTGGCACTGCCCGCCTCGTGCCCCTCGCGGATGCGCCGGGGGCGCTGAGTGACAGGACCCATCGACGCCGATCGCGACGGGGTATTCCGAGTGCCACGGCGCAGACTGTATACCGTTAATGTTGCTAGCCGGTTGCGCCGTGAAAATTGCGAGTTTCGGCGCGATGACCCGCGCGGATCGTCTCGCGCTACCTGGTCGGCTGCGGCACGAACAACGTCAGTGCGCCTGGGACGGCTGAGATCTCCGCAGGCAGCGGGCAGACGTAGTCGCCGTCGGCGTATGCATTGATACCGGGCGACTCGACGGTGACCGTGCGGGCGCGTTCGGTGGTGACCTCGTCGATGTTGACGTGGGTGCCCTTGAAGACGGTCGGGAACAACCGCATCAGCTTGGTCCGCGACGCGGTCTGGATCATGGTGATGTTGAGCAGCCCGTCGCGGTGATCGGCGCCGGGGCAGATCAGCATGCCGCCGCCGTAGCTGCGGGTGTTGCCGAATGCGGCCAGCGTGAGGTCGGTGACGATCTCGCGCTCGCCGTCGAGAACGAGCCGGAACGGCAGCAGCCGCAGCCGGGAGATCTCGGCGATCATGGCGACGTTGTATCGCATCCTGCCGTGTGGCCAGCGCATGTGATTGACGCGATCGCTGACCAGCGAGTCGAATCCTGTCGCCGCGACCGTGCCGAACCAGGTTCTGCTGGCGTCGGTGCCTTCGATGAGTCCGAGGTCGACGGTCTCGGTGTGGCCGGCGGCGATCACCTCGACCGCGGCCTCGGGGTCGGCGGTGGGCAGTCCGTATTCCCTGGCATGGTCGTTGCCGGTTCCGGCGGGAACGATGCCCAGCGGAATCCCGCTGCGCGCCAACACCTGCAGCGCCAGCCGGATCACCCCGTCACCGCCGACGACGACGAGCGCGTCGGTATCGCGCTCGAGCGCCTCGCTCGTCAACTGCAGGGCATGATCGGCGTCGCGGCCCACGACCCCGGTGACGTCGATCCCCAGCTTCTGGAAGCGGGCCACCGCGCGCTCCGCGGCATGCGGGGCGTTGCCGTGCCCCGACATCGGGTTCGTCAGGACCGTGACGTGACGGATCATGGAATGAGCTTGCCCGGGTTGAGGATCCCCGCCGGGTCGACGGCCTGCTTGACCGCCTGCAGCACCTTGACTCCCAGCTCGCCGATCTCGGCGGTCATCCACCGGCGATGGTCGGCGCCGACCGCGTGGTGGTGGGTGATCGTCGCGCCGGACCGCGAAATCGCCTCGGAGGCAGCGGCCTTTGCCGCCAGCCACTGCTCGGCGACGTCGCCGCGCTGTCCGGCCACGACGGTGAAATACAGCGACGCGCCGGTGGGGTACACATGCGAAATGTGGCACATCACCAACGCCGGTGTCCCGCTTTCGGCGGGGCTGGTCCCCGAATCGCTGGGCTCCTGCCCGGCCAGCGACGTCGTCAGTGCCTCGGTCACCGCGGCCTTCAGCGTCGCGAGATTGGACCACGTGGTGGCCGTCTCGAGGGTCTCGCACAACGCGCCCGCCGCGAGCAGCGAGTCCCTCAGATAGGGAGCGTCGAACCGGCCGTGCTCCCACGCCCGCGCCGGCGCCTCGCCCAACGACGTACCGCCCTGCGCCGCCAGCACCGCGCGGGTCTCCTGGTGGCGGCTGCGCGTGTGGGCGTCGCTGCCCTCGAACACGGTGATCCCCAGGCAACCGCCGGTGATGCTTTGCTCTCCGATGTTTCCGGTGGTGGCCAGGTTCACGCCGGTCTCTGCTTCGTCGGACAGCCGCAGCACGGTCGGGCCGGTACCGATCTGGCTGACGGCGCGCAATGCCGCGGCGCCGGTGGCGAAGTCCGGGAAGGACCACGCCTCATAGCGCGTGGTCTCCGGCACCGGATGCACACGCAGTCGAACCCGGGTGATCACGCCGAAGACACCTTCGGATCCGGAGAACAGTTCACGCAGGTCGGGTCCGGCGGCAGTCTCCGGCGCCCGGCCGAGGTCGAGAACGCCGACCGGGGTGACCACGGTGAGCCCCCGGATCATGTCGTTGAACCGGCCGTATCCCGCGGAGTCCTGCCCGGAAGACCGGGTGGCGGCGAAACCGCCGATCGTGGCGAACCGGAAGCTCTGCGGAAAGTGCCCGAGGGAGAAGCCCCGCTCGCCGAGCAACCGCTCGGCGTCCGGGCCGGTCACCCCGGCGCCGAGTTCGGCCTGCATCGAGGTCTCGTCGAGCCAGTGCAGCGCGTCGAGCCGGCGCAGGTCCAACGAGATGACCGCGGCGAACCGGCCGCGGATGGGGTCCAGGCCACCCACCACGCTGGTGCCGCCGCCGAAGGGCACCACGGCGATGTCATGCTGCGAGCAGTACCGCAAGACGGTGGCGATCTCGTCCTCGTTGCCTGGCAGGATCACCGCGTCCGGGGCGTCCTGGTGAGTGTGCTTGCGGCGCAACAGGTCAAGGGTCGACTTGCCGCCGGCGTACAGCAACCGCTCCTGGTCGCCGGTGCGCACGTGGCCGGCGCCGACGATCGCGCCGAGTCCGTCGCGGTGGACGTCGCCGAGAGTCGACGGACGCACCTGCACCTCGTCGATGCGCGGTGCGGGGATGTCGTTCGCTGTCACACCCAGCGCCTGCTCGAGCAGTGCGCGAATGCCCTCGGACAGCGGCTTGGCGGCGTCCGGGTCGCCCCAGGCGTTCCAGGCCATCGGGGGCAGTAGGGTGCGGGCTTCGTCGCTCATGCGTTACAGTATTACAGATGCTGTCAATCAGTAACGATGAGTCGGTGGACATCGCCGACCGCATACTCACCGCGGCGGCCACCTGCGTGCGGGACTTCGGGGTGGAACGGGTCACCCTCGCCGAGATCGCACGGCGCGCGGGTGTCAGCCGTCCGACGGTGTATCGACGCTGGCCGGACACCCGCACGATCGTGGCAGCGCTGCTGACCGATCGGATCACCGGGGCCTGGCGTGCGGTGCCGGCCCGGCAGCCAGGTCGCGCCGGGCTGGTCGAGCGCGTCGTCACGGTGGCCCGGCGGCTGCGCCGCGACGAGCTGATCGCCGCGGTGCTGCGGACCGCGCCGGATCTGGCGATGGTCTACATCACCGGCCGCCTGGGCACCAGCCAGCAGATCCTGATCGACCTGCTCGCCGACGAACTCCGCACCGCCCAGGCTGAGGGCAGCGTCCGGGACGGCGATGCGCGGCAGATGGCAGCCATGGTGCTGCTCATCGCGCAGTCGGCCACCCAGTCGGGCGCCATCGTCGAGCCGCTCCTCGATTCGGATGCGCTGTCCGCCGAACTCGACCACGCCTTGAACGGATACCTCGCGCCATGAGCGACCGCACCGCCCTCAACGCCGCCCGACGCGCCGCCGACCTGAGTGCGCTCGGTATCGGTGAACCGGTCGACGTCGTGGTCATCGGCGGCGGCATCACAGGCACCGGCATCGCACTCGACGCGGCCAGCCGCGGCCTGTCCGTCGTGCTGGCCGAGAAGCACGATCTGGCCTTCGGGACCAGCCGCTGGAGCTCCAAACTCGTCCACGGGGGACTGCGCTACCTGGCCACCGGCAACGTCGGCATCGCCCGGCGCAGTGCGCTCGAGCGCGGAATCCTGATGACGCGCAACGCCCCTCATCTGGTGCACGCCATGCCGCAGCTGGTTCCGCTGCTGCCGTCCATGGGCGGTGGGCAACGAGCCCTGGTACGCACCGGCTTCCTCGCCGGTGATGCGTTGCGGCTGCTGGCGGGCACCCGGTCGTCGGTACTGCCACGCTCACGGCGCATCGACGCCGCCCGCGCCGTCGCGATGGTGCCGACGGTGCGCCGCGAGGGCCTCGACGGTGCGCTGCTGGCCTACGACGGCCAGCTCGTCGACGACGCCCGGCTGGTCGTGGCCGTCGCCCGCACCGCCGCGCAGCACGGGGCCCGGATCCTGACCCGGGTCTCCGCGCGGTCGGCCACTGGTACCTCGGTGCGACTCGTCGACGAACTGACCGGCGAAGAGCTGACGGTGCGGGCCCGCGCGGTCATCAATGCGACCGGGGTGTGGGCCGGTGACGTGGACCCCGCGATCACCCTGCGCCCCAGCCGGGGAACGCATCTGGTCTTCGACGCCGCAACATTCGGCAATCCGACTGCCGCACTGACGATTCCGATTCCGGGGGAGGTGAACCGGTTCGTATTCGCAATGCCCGAGCAGCTGGGCCGGATCTACCTCGGTCTCACCGACGAGGACGCGCCCGGGCCGATTCCCGATGAACCCCAACCCACCCCGGCCGAGGTGAATTTCCTGCTGGGCACCGTCAACACCGCACTGGGAACGGCGCTGACCCACGACGATGTCCTGGGCGCGTACGCAGGCCTGCGCCCGCTCATCGACCTCGCGGACCGGCGACCCGAGGGTGAGCCGGGCCGCACCGCGGACCTTTCCCGGGAGCACGCGGTGATCGAATCCGAATCCGGGATGTTCAGCATCGTCGGCGGCAAGCTCACCGAATACCGTTACATGGCGCAGGACGCCGTCGACCGTGTGTTGGCGGCTCGGTTCGCCGTCGCGCGGCCGTGTCGCACCCACAATCTCCCGCTGGTGGGGGCAGCCGCCAATCCCGTTGCCACCCTTCGGACGACGAGTGAGATTCCCGGCTCTCTGGTTGCGCGCTATGGCGCCGAATCTCCGAACGTCATCGCGTCGGCGCGCTGCGCACGGCCCACCGACCCGGTCGCCGACGGCATCGACGTCACCCGCGCCGAGTTCGAATTCGCCGTCACCCACGAGGGTGCGCTGAGCGTCGACGACATCCTGGACCGCCGAACCCGCATCGGATTGGTGGCTGCCGACCGGGAATCCGCCGTGAGCGCCGCCGAGGAACTGCTCGCCGCGGTGCGTTAGGCGGCGCGGCGCGTGCGACCATGCCCTCATGCCGAAGATCTATGAGTACAAGCGTCATCCCCGCGCCGCGGAACTGCACGCGGGCAGTCCGGTCCGCACGCGCGACAGCCGCAGGTTGAACCACCCCAACCTTTGGGTCCGCTTCAACGCGAAGTTCGGATTGCTCATCACGGTCACCGTCGGCACCATGTGGACCGCTTACGTGTTCACCGCATTGGCTCTGTTCGCCTTGCCCGACGCGGTCAAGCAGGGCACCTACTACGTCGTCGTGTGGCTGTCGAGCAGCTTCCTGCAACTGGTCCTGTTGCCGATCATCATCGTCGGCCAGAACATCCAGGCCAAGGCCGCCGACAAGCGGGCCGAGGAGACCTACAAGGACGCCGAGGCAGTGCTCAAGGAGGCCGAACAGATCCAACAGCACCTGCTCGCCCAGGACGAGGTCATCGCGGGCATCCTCAAGCACCTGCAGGGCACACCACCGGCAGCCGCCGCACCGACGACCGCCTGACGGCGACCGTTCATGGCCGACCGCCACGACGAGGAGCCCGCCGTCGCGGCCAAGACCGGGGGGCCGGTTACAGCGGGATGTTCTTGTGCCGTCCGCGCCGTGCCGGTGCCTCGGCGAGAGCCTGGGTGAGCTTGCTGCGGGTGTGCGCCGGGTCGATCTTCTCGTCGACGACGCCGATCTCGACGGCGCTGTCCACGCCACCGGCGATCCGCTCGTGCTCGATCGCCAGCTCCTCGTGCAACGCGTCGCGCTCGTGGTCCGGCGCGGCGGCCAGTTTCTTCTTGTGCAGGATGCCGACGGCGGCCTTGGCGCCCATCACGGCGACCTCCGCGTCTGGCCAGGCGAAGACCTTGGTGGCGCCGAGTGACCGGGAATTCATCGCGATGTAGGCGCCGCCGTATATCTTTCGGGTCACCAGCGTGACCCGGGGAACGGCGGCCTCTCCGAAGGCGTGCAGCAGTTTGGCGCCGCGGCGCACTACGCCGCCCCATTCCTGGTCCACGCCGGGCAGGTAGCCGGGGACGTCGACGACGACGACCAGCGGGATGCCGAAGCCGTCGCACAGCCGCACGAAACGTGCTGCCTTCTCGGCGCTTTCAGAGTTCAGGCAGCCGCCGAGCCGCAGCGGGTTGTTGGCGATCACCCCGACGGTGCGGCCGGACAGCCGGCCGAGGCCGACGACGATCGACGGCGCCCACTTGGCCTGGAACTCTTCGAACGGAGTGTCGGCGTCGAGGAGCGCCTCGACCAGCGGATGCACGTCGTAGGCGCGGCGCGGGGATTCCGGAAGCAGAGCATGTAGGTCGGTGTCGCCGGCCTCGGCCTTGCTGCGGTCGAAATGGCCCTGCTGGCTGAACAATCCGACCAGGCGGCGGGCGCGCGCGTAGGCATCGAGCTCGTCGTTGGCGACGATGTGGCACACGCCGGACTTCTTGTGGTGGGTGTCGGGGCCGCCGAGGGACGCCATATCGACGTCCTCGCCGGTCACACTGCGCACCACGTCCGGGCCGGTGACGAAGACGCGGCCCTCGGTCGCCATGATGACGATGTCGGTCAGGGCCGGCCCGTAGGCGGCGCCGCCGGCGGCGAAGCCCACGACGACCGAGATCTGCGGGATGTAACCGGAAGCCCGGATCATCGCCTCGAAGACCAGTCCCACCGCGTGCAGCGCCCGCACCCCCTCGGCGAGCCGGGCACCGCCGGAGTGCCAGATTCCCACGATCGGGCTCTGCTCCTCGATGGCGGTGTCGTAGGCGTTGACGATGTGCTCGCAGCCCTCGACGCCCATGGCGCCGCCCATGACGGTGCCGTCGGTGCAGAAGGCGACGGTGCGCACCCCGTTGACGGTGCCAGCCGCGGCGAGGACGCCCGAGCGGTCACGCTCGTGCAGCAGCTCGACGCTGCCGTCGTCGAAGAACGCCGAGAGCCGCAACATCGGGTCGCGGGGATCGAGTGATTCGCCGACGGCCTGAGGGACCATGATCGTCATCTACATCTCCTTAGTGCGCGCCGGATGTCACTCAAGCACTGTCAGCGCTGATTGCGTCTAGTACTTCCCGAAGGCGATCGCGACGTTGTGACCACCGAATCCGAACGAGTTGTTGATCGCGTACTGGTAGTTGCCTGGCCGGGGTTCCCCGGCCACCACGTCCAGATCGATCTCCGGATCGAGGTTGCGCAAGTTGAGCGTGGGCGGCACGACGCCGTCCCGCAGCGCCAGCACGGTGAGGATCGACTCCACCGCGCCGACGGCACCCACCGAGTGGCCTAGCGCCGATTTTGGTGCGTAGACCGCCGGCCGGTGGTTGCCGAGCGCGTTGTTGATGGCCTTACCCTCCGCGACGTCGCCCACCTGGGTGCCGGTCGCATGAGCGTTGATGTGGTCGATGTCCGACGGCTGCAGGCCCGCGAGTTCGATCGCCCGGGTGATCGCATGACCTGCTTGCTCACCGTTGGGGTCGGGCGCCACGATGTGGTACCCGTCGGACGTGATCGCCGCCCCCATGATGCGCGCGAGGATGTTGGCCCCACGAGCCTTGGCGTGCTCTTCGGTCTCGATGACCATGAGCGCGCCGCCCTCACCGAATACGAACCCGTTGCGGTCCTTGTCGAACGGTCGGCAGGCACCAGCGGGATCATCGTTGGTGGTGGACAGCACGATGCGCATCTGGGCGAAGCCCGCGATCGGCACCGCTTCGATCCTGGTCTCGACGCCGCCACACACCGCGATGTCGGCTTCGCCGAGAACGATCTGGCGCCACGCCTGGGCGATGCCCTCCGAGCCGGAGGCACAAGCCGAGACCGGGGTGGTGACCCCGGCCTTTGCCTTGAGCTCCAACCCGACCGCCGCGGCAGGTCCGTTGGGCATGTACTTCTGCACGACCAGTGGTGAAACGGCCCGCAGTCCCTTGGTCCGCATGCCGTCGTATGCGAACAGCATTTCCTCGGTGGATCCCATGCCCGTGCCGATCGACACCATCAGCCGGCGGGTATCGATGTCCGGCGAGCCTGCGTTTTCCCAGACCCGCCGACCGAGCACGGTCGACATCCTCTGCAGGTACGACAGCCGCCGTAGTTCGACGCGTGTCAACTCGCTTTCGAAGTCTTCCAGGAGGTGTCCGCCGATGCGCACCGGTAGGTCGTACTCTTCGACGAACGGATCTTCCAGCTTGCGGATCCCGCTCTGCCCGTCGAGCAGATTCTTCCAAGTGTTCTCGGCATCAACTGCCAGGGCAGTCGTCATCGCGATTCCGGTGACGACGACGTTGGGGAAGCCGCTCCCCGTCGACAAACGCGTCAACCCTGCCATTACTTCCTGCTCGTCCTTTCCTCCGGGGACAGGTATCAGTAGCGCCCGAAGGCCAATGCCACGTTGTGGCCACCGAACCCGAAGGAGTTGTTGATCGCGTACTGGTAGTCGCCGTAGCGTGGCTCACCAGCCACGACATCCAGATCGATCTCCGGGTCCGGTGTTTCGTAGTTCAGCGTCGGCGGGATCACGCCGTCGCGCAGCGCCAGCACCGTGAGGATCGACTCGAGCGCACCGACCGCACCGATCGAGTGCCCGAGAGCCGACTTCGGTGCGTACACCGCGGCGTGCTCCACGCCGGCGACTCGCAGCGCGTTCGCCTCGGCGACGTCGCCGATGGATGTCGACGTGGCGTGCGCGTTGACGTGGTCGATGTCCTTGGGGGACAAGCCCGCCGTCTCCATAGCGCGCTTCATAGCGTGGCCGGCCCGAAGGCCGTCCGGAGCCGGAGCCACCATGTGGAAGGCATCGGAGGTGATACCTGCGCCCAGCAGCCGGGCCAGCGGTTTGGCACCGCGGGCCAGAGCGTGTTCCTCGGTCTCGATGATCATCATCGCGCCGGCCTCGCCGAAGACGAAGCCGTCCCGATCCTTGTCGAACGGACGCGACGCGCCCGCCGGATCATCGTTGCGGGTCGACATCGCACGCATCATCGAGAACGCCGCGATGGGCAGCGCCTCAATGCCGCCCTCGACGCCGCCGCAGACGGCGAAGTCCGCGTCACCCATGACGATCTGACGCCAGGCGTGGGCGATGGCCTCCGAACCCGAAGAGCAGGCCGAGACCGGGGTGATGACCCCGGCTCGCGCCCCCAGCTCCAGGCCGACGACCGCCGCCGCGCCGTTCGGCATGATCATCTGCACGGCGAGCGGCGACACCTTGCGGGGGCCGCCCTCGTTCATCAGGTCATAGGTCTCGACGATCTTCTCGCCACCACCGAGTCCGGTGCCGATGACCACCGAGAAGCGGTCGGGATCGACCTCGGGGGCACCTGCGTTCTCCCAGAGCTTCGCGCCGACGAACTTCGCCATCCGCTGCACGTAGGACATGCGGCGGAAGTCGAGGCGACCCATGTGGTCATCGACGGGGTCGGCGAGATGACCACCGATACGAACCGGCAGATCCCACTTGGTGACGAAATCGTCTTCGAGAACGCGGATGCCGCTCTCGCCGGCCAGCAAGCCCTTCCACGTGCTTTCAATGTCGCCCGCAAGCGCGGTTGTCGCGGTGACCGCTGTCACCACGACGCTGGGGAAACCGCCGTTAGCAGTGGAAGGTCTGGTCATTCCGCTGCAAACTTCTCACGCAGGGCGGCGGCAGCCTCGGGGTTCTCTTCTTCGAGCTTCTGGATGTAGCTGACGACGTCACCGACGGTGCGCAGGCCCGCGAGGTCCTCGTCGGGGATCTTCACGCCGTACTTGTCTTCGGTCTGCACGGCGATCTCCACCATCGACAGGGAGTCGATGTCCAGGTCGTCGACGAACGACTTCTCTGGGGTGACCTCCGAAGGCTCGATGCCGGTGACCTCTTCGATGATCTCGGCGAGGCCGGCGATGATTTCTTCCTGGCTGGCGGCCACAGTGTGGCTCCCTTCGTAATTGGTGGTGTTACTTCGTAAAACAGTGATGACGTGCTTTATGTGATTGTTCCGGGGGACGCCGGCTGCACTTACAGCTCGGTGAGTCCATCCAGATCTGCGGGTGCCTTGATGGCGTGCGTGGGTACGCCCCGAAGTTCGCGTTTGGCGATACCGGTCAGAGCACCCGCGGGCGGGAACTCCACAATCGCCGTGACCTCTGCGCCCTCGAAGAACTCGCGGATGGTCTGTGTGCAGAGATCCCAGCGCACCGGGCGGGTGAGTTGCGCGACGAGCTTCTCCATCGCGTCCTGTCCCGAAGATACCGGCTTGCCGTCGGAGTTGCTCAGCAGCGTGGTCGTCGGATCCGTGGCGGCGACGCCGGCGGCCGCGGCCGCGTAGCCGTCGAGCGCGGAGGCCATGTAATGCGTGTGGAACGCGCCGGCGGTGGCCAACTGGCGCACCCGGGCCTTGGCCGGGGGGTCCTCGGCGAGCTTCTCCAGGGCGGCAACGGCTCCGGCCGCAACGATCTGACCGGCGGCGTTGCGGTTGGCGGGGATCAGGTCCAGGGCCTCGAGACGAGCCAATACCTCGGCCTCGTCGCCGCCGAGAATCGCCGACATACCGGTCGGCTCGACGGCGCAGGCCTTTGCCATCTCGGCGCCACGGACCGCGGCGAGTTTCACCGCGTCGTCGGGGGAGATGACACCGGCAATGGCGTAGGCCGCGATCTCGCCGACGGAGTGGCCGGCGACGACGGTCTTGGCGGTGAATCCGCCGCGCTTGGTCAGTTCGGCGTTGGCCAGCAGGGTGGCCGCGACGACCAGCGGCTGGGTGACGGCGGTGTCGGTGATCTCGTCAGCCGACGCGCTGGTGCCCAGTCGGACCAGGTCCAGACCACTAATGTCGGACCAGGTGGCGAGCTGTTCGGCGACGCCGGTCAGCTCCAGCCACGGGGCGAGCATGCCGGGGGTCTGTGATCCCTGGCCGGGTGCGAGCACGGCGATCACGGGTTCTTGAGGCACTCATTAAGAAAACATTGTGAAACCGGATTTGCGGGGTGTAAGAGATTATGAACCTTGTCTTATGTTTTTGTTGGTTCTCCACAAAACTGCATGTGATGCGACTCCGCTGATATCTCGTCGCGATCTGCGCAGCGGGCTAATTGGTCCCCGTGGTGGCCACCCGCGGAGGTGTGAGCTGCACTACAGAACCGTTTCCCATGGTGTGGCTGGGCACCGGATATCCGAGTCGGCCGACGGTTGAGGCCACCCTCAGCACGTACGCATCGCGCGGCAGCGTGGGATCGCGGCCGGTGAAGTCGCCGATCCGCCTGAGTCGGTACCGGACGGTATTTGGATGAACGAACAGTTTTCGGGCGCAGGCCTCGATCGCGCCGCCGCTGTCGAGGTAGGCGTCGAGGGTTTCGGTGAGGGCTGGGCCGGCGTCGGCCAGCGGGCGCATGATCTCGGTGTGTAGTGCCGCGATCGCCGACGTGTCGCCGAGAAGCGCCCGCTCGGGCAACAATTCGCGGGCGAGCACCGGGCGCGGCGCGCCGCTCCAGCCGGCTACCGCGTTCATCCCCGAGATCGCCTCGCTGGCGCTGTGGTAGGCGGCGCTGAGCATCGGAGCGGTCGGCCCGATGACCACCGGGCCGGACGAGAACGCGCCGAGCAGGTCGTTGAAGAACTTGTCGGTGGGCGAGAGCTGGCCGGAGATGATCGTGATCAGCCACGTGCCGTGCACGTCGGCGAGTGCGGCGCGGTCGTGGCGCATCGCGATCTCGCGTACGTCCTGGCCGGCTAGCTCCTCGCGGCCGGCCGGCGGGGTGCCGACCAGGACGGTGGCCGGGGCGGTGGTGTCCCAGTTCAAGGCCGCGGCCCGCGACAGCAGTTCTGGGCCCGCATCACCACGCACGATGGCGTCGACGACGCTGGCTTCCATCCGGCTGTCCCACGACCCGCGGGCCTCGGCGGCGTCGGCGTAGGCGGCCGCCGCGGCGAACGCCAGGTCCCGGCTGTAGCGCAGAATGCCCACCGTGAGGGCGTTGAGCTGGTCCTGCGAGCGGGCCAGCAGGGGGACCACCTCTTCGAAGAACTCCATGGTCACCCGCACCATCTCAACGGTCTGGGCCAGTGCGATCCGGCGGGTCAGGTCCTGGGGCACCAGCTCGAAGGCCTGAGCCGTGTAGCCGACATCGCTGGTCGGGTTACGCATCCACTCGACGAAGTTGACCACCGCCGCCTGCACCACCAGCTGCACGCTGGCGCGCTGCGAGGCTTCCAGCTTGGCGAAGAACGGCAACCGCTCCTCCATGGCGTGCACGGCCTGGGTGGACAGCCGCCCGGAGTACTGCTTGAGCCGACGCAGGGTCGACTCCGGCACGTTCTCCAACAACTCCAGCGGAGAGCGCGGCGGATCGAAGGGTGGATTGTCGCTCACCCCTAAAATCTACGCCGAATTTGTGGCAGAACCCACCAAACGCCGGGTTCGCCGGTTTGCGCCGACTGTGCGGTTTCGTACACGACACGCCGCTGTCGGCGTACGAGGTTGCACAGTCGGCGTCCCAAACTATGCGACTCCGGGGTCGCTCGTCTGCTCCGGCGCCGCCATCACATCGTCAATCCGGTACTCCCGAGCCGCCGCCACCGCCACCGACGGGTCGATCTCCCCGTCGCGGGCCAGCGCCTCGAGCACCGCGACCACCACGGACTCGGCGTCGGTGTTGTAGAAGCGGCGCGCCGCCGGCCGGGTATCGGAGAAGCCGAACCCGTCGGTGCCCAGCGTGACGTAGGTGTTGGGCACCCAGGGGCGGATCTGCTCGGGCACGGCGCGCATCCAGTCCGACACCGCGACGACGGGACCTGCGGTGCCGTTGAGCGCCTGGGTCACATAGGGCACCCGGGCCGGCTGGTCGGGGTGGCGCAGCAGATCCTTCTCCACCGCCACACCGTCGCGGTTGAGCTCACCCCAGCTGGTCACCGACCACACGTCGGCCGCCACGTCCCAGCGCTCGGCGAGCAGGTCGGCGGCACGCAGTGCCTCCGGCATCGCCACGCCGGAGGCGAGGATCTGGGCGACGTTGGTGCGCTTCTGCGACGCCTGCCGATACCGGTAGATGCCGCGCAACAGCCCTTCTGGATCGAAGTCTGCCGGCTCCGGCGGCTGCGGGTAGGGCTCGTTGTAGATGGTCATGTAGAAGTACACGTTTTCCGGGTTCTCGCCGTACATCCGAGCCAGACCGCTCTCGATGATGTAGGCGATCTCGTAGGCGAACGACGGGTCGTAGGCCACCACCGCGGGGTTCGTCGAGGCCAGCAGCAGCGAGTGCCCGTCGGCGTGCTGCAACCCCTCACCGACCAGGGTGGTGCGCCCCGCCGTGGCGCCCAGCACGAAGCCACGGGCCATCTGGTCGGCAGCCGCCCACAGCCCGTCACCGGTGCGCTGGAACCCGAACATCGAATAGAAGATGTAGATCGGGATCATCGGCTCGTTGTGGGTCGCATACGACGTGCCGACCGCGGTGAACGACGCGGTGGAGCCCGCCTCGTTGATGCCCTCGTGCAGGATCTGGCCGATCTCGCTTTCCTTGTAGGCCAGCATCAGCTCGGCGTCGACCGCGGTGTAGAGCTGGCCGTTGCGGTTGTAGATCTTCAGGCTGGGGAACCACGAGTCCATGCCGAAGGTCCGGGCCTCGTCGGGGATGATCGGGACGATGCGGGGCCCGATGTTCTTGTCCCGCAACAACTCCTTGAATGTGCGCACGGTCGCCATGGTGGTGGCGACTTCCTGCGCGCCGGACCCCTTCTTGAGCGGCTTGTAGATGTCGCGCGGGGGCAACGTCAGGGCCTTGCTCTTGGTCCGCCGTTCGGGCAGGAATCCGCCAAGAGCACGCCGCCGGTCGATCAGGTAGCGGATCTCCGGTGCCTCTGGACCCGGGTGGTAGTACGGGGGCAGGTACGGGTTGTCCTCGAGCTGGGCATCGGAGACCGGGATCCTGATGGCGTCGCGGAAGTCCTTGAGGTCTTGCAACGCAAGCTTTTTCATCTGATGGGTGGCATTGCGGCCCTGGAAGTGCGCGCCGAGTGAGTAACCCTTGATGGTCTTGGCGAGGATCACCGTGGGCTGGCCCTTGTGCTCCGTCGCCGCCCGGTAGGCGGCGTAGACCTTGCGGTAGTCGTGGCCGCCGCGCTTGAGGTTCCAGATGTCGGCGTCGGACATGTCCGCGACCAATGCCTTGGTTCGCGGGTCCCGGCCGAAGAAGTGGTCGCGCACGTAGGCGCCGTCGTTGGCCTTGTAGGTCTGGTAATCACCGTCGGGCGTGGTGTTCATCAGGTTGACCAGCGCGCCGTCCTTGTCGGCGTGCAGCAGGGTGTCCCACTCGCGGCCCCACACCACCTTGATGACGTTCCAGCCGGCGCCGCGGAAGAAGGACTCCAGCTCCTGGATGATCTTGCCGTTGCCGCGCACCGGTCCGTCGAGGCGCTGCAGGTTGCAGTTGACGACGAAGGTCAGGTTGTCCAGGGCCTCGTTGGCCGCCACCTGGATCAGGCCGCGGCTCTCCGGCTCGTCCATCTCGCCGTCGCCGAGGAACGCCCACACATGCTGGTCGGAGGTGTCCTTGATGCCGCGGTCGTGCAGGTAGTGGTTGAACCGGGCCTGATAGATGGCGTTCATCGGGCCCAGGCCCATCGACACCGTCGGGAACTCCCAGAAGTCCGGCATCAGGCGCGGATGCGGGTACGACGGCAGCCCGCCGCCGGGGTGGCTGTGTTCCTGGCGGAAGCCATCGAGCTGATCTGCGGTGAGTCGTCCTTCGAGGAACGCGCGTGCATAAACACCGGGGGAGGCGTGCCCCTGGATGAACACCTGGTCGCCGCCGCCGGGGTGGGCCTTGCCGCGGAAGAAGTGGTTGAAGCCGACCTCGTAGAGCGCGGCTGAGGACGCGTAGGTGGAGATGTGGCCGCCGACGCCGACACCCGGTCGCTGTGCGCGGTGGACCATGATCGCGGCGTTCCACCGGATCCAGGCACGGTAGCGGCGCTCGACGTCCTCGTCGCCAGGGAACCACGGCTCAAGTTCGGTGGGGATGGTGTTGACGTAGTCGGTGGAGGTCAGGGCTGGGATCGCGACCCGCTGCTCACCGGCGCGCTCGAGCAGCCGCAACATCAGATAGCGCGCCCGAGCCGGCCCGGATCGGGCCAGCAGGTCGTCGAACGATTCCAGCCACTCCGCGGTCTCCTCGGCGTCGATGTCGGGCAGATACGACGCGACTCCTTCGCGGATCACCCGGACACGATCAGATTCGTTTGGGCTGCTTGAGTTTTGGGCCAGATCGTGGCGCGCGAACTCGGTGGTCAACATCAGCTCCTTAGTAGCTGGCGCAGGTTTTGCACCATCTGCCCCCTATCGTGCCGCACTCGAGGCCGTACCGACGAGTAGTGCCGTCGAGGCGCCCGGTGAATTTCTTGCGCCGTGCCGATTAGGACGGTGACCCGGTAACGTCCGAGCTGTGCTGATCAGAACGGCTCGCAGGCTGCGGATCGGTGGGCTGCTGATAGGCGCCGCCGCGGCAGTCACCGCCGGCGTGGTGGGCTGCACGACCGTCACCGGTGGTGATCCGTCGGTCAAGGCCGGCGACGCGCCGGCCTACCGGACCTCCATCTCGGTGTCGATGTCGCAGTCCGCGGCGTCCTCCAGTGCCCGCGAGTCCGAGCGGCAGGCCTCACTGACCACCCAGGCCACCCACGACACCTGCGAGACGTTGTCCACCACCAGCGCCGACGCGATCGACGCCGTCAACGCCTTCGTCGGGGCGTTCAATCAGGGCTCCGGCGACGTGTCGGCCACGGCGGGCCCGGCGGTCGATGCGCTCAACCAGAGCGCCGACGCGGTGGCGGGCAGCATCACCGATGCGGTCCCCCAGGACTTGAAGGATGCTTTCGCCAGCTGGGTGGACGGTGCCCGGGCGACCGCCAAGGCGATCACCGACAAGGCACCCCCCGAACAGTTCAACAAGACCATCAAAGATCTCAATGACACCAGGTCGAAAGCCCTGAGCTTGTGCGACGCGACGTACTGATTCCCACCGGACGGCGAGTTATCTCGCGTGTCGTGCGACGATAGGCCTAGACAGCCGACCCTGATTTGAAGGAGGTTCCGACGGTGGTCGCGGAGGGTGGCCCCCCGGGCTATGCCCAGAAGCTGGGCATCCAAAAAGATCAGGTCGTGCAGGAGTTGGGCTGGGACGAGGACAGCGACGACGACATCCGGGTCGCCGTCGAGGACACGGCCGGCGCGGAACTGCTCGACGAGGATGCTGACGAAGTCGTCGACGTGGTGCTGTTGTGGTGGCGCGACGGTGACGGTGACCTGGTAGACCGGCTGATGGATGCCATCGCACCGCTAGCCGACGACGGTGTCATCTGGGTGCTGACACCCAAGACCGGCAAACCGGGGCATGTGCTGCCGGCCGAGATCGCCGAGTCGGCGCCCACCGCCGGGTTGATGCAGACGTCCTCGGCCAACCTGGGTGACTGGAGCGCTAGCCGGCTGGTGCAGCCCAAATCGAAGGCGGCCGGGAGACACTCGTGATGGTCGGGGTCGGCAGCCCGGCCCCCGACTTCACGCTCAAGGACCAGAACGGTCAACCCGTCACGCTCGGCGGCTTCCGCGGCACCAAGAACGTGCTGCTGGTGTTCTTCCCGCTGGCCTTCACTCCCATCTGCCAGGGTGAGCTCGACCAGATTCGTGATCATCCGGGCGTGTACTCCAGTGGCGACACCACCACGCTCGCGATCTCTGTTGGCCCGCCGCCGACGCACAAGGTCTGGGCCGCGCAGAGTGGGTTCACGTTCCCGTTGCTCGCCGATTTCTGGCCGCACGGCGCTGTCGCCCAGGCCTATGGCGTGTTCAATGCCGACGCCGGGTTCCCCAACCGGGGCACCTTCGTCGTCGACCGCGACGGGATCATCCGGTTCGCCGAATGTAAGCAGCCTGGTGAGGCCCGAGACCAGTCCGTCTGGACCCAGGCCTTGGCCGCGCTGGACGCCTGAGCGGATTTTCCTGCACCCGCACCCGCCGTGTAACCTGCCCGGGCACGGGCGTGTAGCTCAGTGGTAGAGCTCTGGTTTTACACACCAGCGGTCGGGGGTTCGAAACCCTCCGCGCCCACCGAAACGTTTAGCGGACGGGATCGTCCGGGGCCGCCGGACTTTCAGTCCAGGCCGGCCAACGCCTTGCGGGCGGCTTCGAGTTCGGCTTCCAGCGCCGCGACCCTGGCGGCCTGCTGCGAGCGTGCTTCCTCGATGATGTCGTCGATCGGGGTGGACAGATCCTCGTGCAGTTCCTTGGCCGCCCGCGACACCGCCGCAGCCGCCACCGCGATGTCGCGCGCCAGATACGTGCTGCCCTGCTTGAGTTCCGCGCGCCAATCACCGTCAGCGGTCCCGGTCACGGTGAGGGTCAACTCCAGCGTCTTGGTCTTGCGGCCGGCCGCTTTGGCTCGTTTGGGCTTCTCCGCGGCAGCTTCGGGCGACGGCGTCGCAGCCGGTTCCGGGGCCGCGGGCATCGCAGCGCGCGTGTCGAAGGCGGTCGACGGGGCGGGTGCTGCCAAAGTGTCTACGGTCATCGTTGCGACGATCTCCTTGCGAATGGTGGTCAACGGCACTGACGTCATTAGAACACACGTTCGAGCACCTTGGAACGGGCCACGCCGCAAAAAATCCCGCCCGGACCGTACGGCCCGGGCGGGATTTGTGACGACGGTGTCGACGGACTACGGCGCGTAGCAGCGCTCGTCGCCGTTGTCGTTCAGCCAGCAGTTCGAGCTGATGAAGTGAGCGCCGGGGCCGGGCAGGTTGATGACGCAGGTGCCGTTCTCCAGGTGGTAGCCGTAGCCACAGCCGTCCGCGGCGCTGGCGGCGGGCGCGAAGCCCAGGCCCAGGGCGAGCGCCCCGGCGGCGAGGGTGCCGGCGAAGAGGCCCGCGGCGCGCTTGGTGATGTGTGCAGTCATGATTTCCTCCGAGTTGTGTTGTTTGTTGTTCTGGCGTTTTCGGTCCCGCTCCGGTTGAGCGATCCTTGAGAGAAATAGTGCGCCGGCTCACATTGGGTGTCTTTCCGCCAAGTGGCCAGTGCGAGGAGGAATTTCGGGTCCTCCGATTGGGGGAGGCCGGCGCACCGCGAAACCTCTGGTTGGGGTTGCTACCGCATCGAAAATGGCTGTGCTGCAATGACGCCCGCGGCGGTAGCGTCCGGATGGCAAAACGCACCCGCCCGGGCCAGATGGCCCGGGCGGGATTAATCAGGAAGTCTTCAATTGTGGGGTTGGGTCAGTGATGGCTAGTAGCAGCGCTGATCGCCGTTGTCGTTGATCCAGCAGTTGGGATGACCGGGATCGGCCTGGGCGCCCGGGCCGGGCAGGTTGACCACGCAGCTGCCGCCGTCGAGGTGGTAGCCGTAGCCGCAGTCCTGCGCGGCGCTCGCGGTGGGGGCAAAGCTCAAGCCGAGGGTCAGCGCGCCGGCGGCGACGGCACTGGCGAAAAGTCCTGCGGCGCGCTTGGTGATCTGTGCAGCCATCGTGTCCTCCGAGTTGTGGTCCCGCTCCTGCTGAGCCGGGCATGAGAGAAATACTGCGCCCGCACAACTCGGGTGTCTGTCCGCCAAGCGGACTGTGTGCCGGACGAATCGCGTGTACTCCGGTCGGGGGACGCCCGGCGGGTTGATACTGAACTGGGCGGACAAGAGGGGGGGCCTGAAATGCGTACAACGGCGTGCGTGGGTGCAATCGGTGGACTGGCCGTAGGGCTCGGATTGGGTGCGGCGGTGATGATCGGCTGCGGGACCGCGTCGGCTGAAACCGCCGGGCCCGGCTCATCGACGACTAACTCCGCCGCGAGTAAATCCGCCGCGACCGCCCGACCCGCCCAGGGGCGCTCGCAACGGCCGAAGTTCACCCCGGCCAGATCATCCCGGCAATCCGCGCCGCAACCCCCGAAACTAACGGCGAAGACGTTGTCCCGCACCGTATTGCGACCGGCATCCCAGCCTGCGCAGCCGGCGGTTACCGTGCCGCCGATCGCCACCGTCAGCACCGCCACCACCGCGCCGGTCACCACCAAAGTCGGCTGGGTGACCGGACCCGCCACCGCGACCCCGAGCCGGTTCGGTATCTACGGCACGGACGTCGGCATCATGTGGGACAACGGTATGACCGGCGCGAACCACCAGGTGCTGATGATCTTCGGGGACACCTTCAGCGGGCCGAACATGAGCGGAGCCTGGCGGTCCAACGTCTTGCTGAGGACCACAGACCCGATCGGGCGGGTATTCGCTCCCGGTTCCACCACCGATCCGTTCGCCGGATCTCCGCTGAGCTCATCGGGATTGTCCAAGCAGGCCATCGCTGGCAGCGCCCGCTACCTCGGCCCGCTCGGCTCGCAGGTGACGATCATCCCCACCGCCGCGATCTCGGTGCCGTACGACAACACCTACGGTGCAAGGCAATACGTCAACTTCATGTCCGTGCGATCCTGGGATTTCGGCGGCGCGTGGACCACCAACTACTCCGCGATCGCCTACTCCGACGACAACGGGCAGAACTGGACGGTCGCGCCGCAGACCATCCGGGCGGGCAGCTGGTTGCGCTCGTCGACCCCGTTCGTCTACGGAAACCAGAACTTTCAGCAGGGCGCGTTCGTCAAGCCGCCGGCCGACTCGCCCGACGCCGGATACGTCTTCTCCTACGGCACGCCGTCGGGCCGGATGGGATCGGCCTACGTCTCCCGAGTCGCGGAGGCCGACATTCTCGATCTGTCGAAGTACGAATACTGGAACGGCACCGACTGGACGGCCGGCAACCCCGACGCCGCGGTTCCGATCCTGCCGCCCACCAGGCAGAGCCAGTACGCCGGCGGGTTCCTGGGCCGGTTGGGACTGTTCTTCGGCGGCTGGGTCGCCGGGGTGTTCGGGGTGGGCGGCCCCAACGGCCACGTCAGCGAAATGTCGGTGCAGTACAACACCTACCTCGACAAGTACGTCGCCACGTACTCCAACGGCGTCGGCAGCGTCGTCATGCGTACCGCGGACTCGCCGCAGGGCACCTGGTCGTCGGCCACCACACTGGTGACTTCGCTGCAGTACCCGGGGCTGTACGCGCCCATGATGGATCCGTGGTCCGCCGGGCAGGACATCTACTGGAACCTGTCGCTGTGGGGCAGCTACAACGTCGTGATGATGAAGACGACGCTGGCCTAGGCCGGCGGGGCGAAGAACTCCAGCCGAGCCACCGAAGGTCATGCCGGACAACGATGTTGGGGCCGGTTCGGTTCAACAGCAGGTGTGGCGAGGCTGGTCGGCCAGGTGCGTGTGCCGGCCGGGATCGGCGGCGCCGACCGCGCCGAGGAACGCCGCGAGATCGATGCGTTCGCCGCTGAGCCACGTCCCCGCCACCTGAGCCTGCTGTGCCAGCTCGGCGGGGTCGACGGCGTACGGGTCGGCGGTGAGTTCGGTGAAATCGGCCAGCTTGCCGACTTCGATGGAGCCGACGAGGGTCTCGCGATGCAATGTGCGGGCCGCGTCGATGGTGTGCGCGCGCAACGCCTGATCCAGCGTGATCGCCTGGTCGGCGCCGTGCACATTGCCCGCCCGGGTGCGCCGAGTCACCGCCGTCTGGATGTTGAGCACCGGCGTCGGCGGCGACACCGAGCCGTCGTTGTGCAGCGACACCACCGCCCCGGAGGCCACCGCGTCGGCGAACGCCTGCCACCGGCCGCCGTGCTCGTGATCGAAGATCTGCCCGTCGAGCAGCTCGCCCCAGTAGTAGTACTGGAACGGGGCCATCGAGATGTGCACCCCCAGCGACGCCGCGCGGTCGAACTGGGCGCGGGTGCCTGCCCCGAGGTGTTCCAGCCGCCAGCGGTGGTCGGTGCCGATCAGATCGTGCCGATGCAACGCGGCCTCGTAGGCGTCGAGAGCGAGTTCGATCGCCAGGTCACCGTTGGCGTGGAACGCCATCTGCCAGCCCGCTGGAGCCGCGATGTCGAGGATGGCGTCGAGTTGTTCACGGCTGTAGTTCATCGAGTCGGCGCCGCCGGCCACCGCGGGGTCGATGCCGGCGGTCCGGGTGGCGTCGGTGCTCAGATAGGGGAAAGAGATAGCGATGTTGCCGATCCACGGCGAGCCGTCGGTCCACAGCTTCACGCCCCGCTTCACCAGCAACTCTTGCGGGGCAGCGAACGTCTCGGCGTCGTTGAAGGTACTGCTGGTCGACATCTCCCACATGCTGACGCGAAGTGGGCACGACGGGGCGGCGGCCAGCGCCTCGTAGGCTGCCTTGAGCTTCGGGTCATAGGTCATGTCGGAGGTCGACGTATAGCCGCCCCGCGCCATCCAGGCGTAGTACTCGGCGGCGCTGACCAGTGGGTTGCCCAGCTCGGCCAGGATCGGCCCGGCGACGGCCACCAGCACCGGCGTCTCGAACCCTTGCCCGGACAGGCTGCCGTCGGCATTTCGGCCGAAGTGGCCGCCGACCGGCTCAGCAGGTGGGTTGACGTCCCATCCGTAGCGCTTCATCACCGCGGTGTTGAAGTACACCCCGTGACCGGAGTTGTCGGTGACCACAGCTTGGCGGTCACCGAAGATGCGGTCGAGCTCGGGGGCCTTCGGCGAGGGACGCTGGTGCAGCAGCGCGTCGAACCCCGCGAAGAGCAGCGGTGTAGCGGGGTCGGTGTTGGCGACGGTCTCGGCGAAGATTGCTTCGATGTCGGTCCAGGTCGGGGCATCCCACGGGGCGACGGATCGGGCGGGCGGCTGGGTGGCCACGCCGCTCATCACCGGATGACTGTGCGGCTCAACGAATCCGGGCACTAGGGCGGCAACCCCGGTATTGATCACCTCGGCGTCGGGGAAGTCGGCCCGGCACTGCGCGGTCGAGCCCACCGCCGCGATCCTGCCGTCGGACACGACGACGGCCTCGGCGCGTGGCCGGTCGGGATCCATGGTGATGACTGTCCCGGCGGTGAGGATTCTGGTGTCGGACATGGGCCTCCTCGGGTCGGTCGGTCGAAGGCAGTACACCACGTGTGAGAGAGTGCCGGGGTGTTTGCGCGCAGACGGTGGCCGGCGGTGGGCATTCTGGTCGCCACCCTGGCCGACCTCGTGTTTGCCGACCCGGCCCGCGGTCATCCGGTGGCGGGGTTCGGTTGGTGCGCAGCCGCACTCGAAACGCGCACCTACCGCGACAGTCGTGCCGCCGGGGCGCTGCACACCGGTGTGCTGGTAAGTGCAGTGGCCGTCGCCGGTGTGGTGGCTCAGCGCAGCGTGCGGGGCCCCGCATTGGGTGCGCTGACCGCCGCCGCGACATGGGCCGCACTCGGCGGAACCACCCTGGCCCATACCGGCGACCGGCTGGCCGCCCTGCTGGCGGCCGATGACGTCGACGGGGCGCGCGCGCTGCTGCCGTCGTTGTGTGGACGCGACCCGGCGGCGCTGGACACCGCGGGGTTGGCCAGGGCCGGCCTGGAATCGGTGGCCGAAAACAGCTCAGACGCCCAGGTGGCGCCGCTGCTGTGGGCGGCGGTCGGGGGAGTGCCGGCGGTTCTGGCCTATCGCGGCGTCAACACCCTGGATGCGATGATCGGGCATCGCTCACCGCGCTATGGCCGGTTCGGTTGGGCGGCAGCGCGATTGGACGACATCGCGAACTACCTCGCGGCGCGGGTGGCCGGCGTCCTGGTTGTGCTGTGCGCGCCGGTGGTCGGTGGGTCACCGGCCGGTGCGTTACGGGCCTGGCGACGCGACGCCGCCCGCCATCCCAGCCCGAACGCCGGTGTGGTGGAGGCGAGCTTCGCCGGAGCGCTGGGTGTGCGCCTCGGCGGCCCGACGCAGTACCACCATCAGCTCGAGATCCGCCCCACCCTCGGTGACGGGCGGGTTCCGGGCGTGGACGACCTGCACCGCGCGGTGCGGTTGTCGCGGGCGGTTCAGCTGGCGGCGGCAGCCGTGGCGGTCGCGATCACTGCCGCCGGCCGTAGCGGTCGGCCAGCTTGTCTTCGACGGTGACCGGGCCTGCCGGCTTCGCGGCGGCGGTGGCGGCCGCCTGCGCCTCGCGGCGGCGGGCCTTGATCTCGGAGTAGGCGAAGTACCCGAGCCCGATCGGGGCGACGATCCCGAACGCGATCCACTGGATGCCGTAGGACAGGAACGGTCCGGAGTCCAGGTGCGGCAGCTCGGCGATGCCCAGCGAGCCCGGCTGGTTGTCCACCAGCTGCAGGTAGGAGCGGGTCAGCGGGACCCCGGTGACCCGCGTCGCCAGCGCGGTGTCGACGGCGTAGAGCTGGGTGACGCCGTTGTCCCGGAACGGAGGCTTGTCCGGCGGCGCGGTCTCGGAGTCCCGCAGCCGGGCGGTGATCGTCACCGTCCCGGACGGGACGACCGGGATCTCAGGCACCTTGGAGCCCTGGACGGGGCGGACATAGCCGCGGTCGACCAGCACCGTCGGTCCACCGTCGACCACGAACGGCACCAGGACCTCGAACGCCGGCTCACCGCCGACCACGCGCAGCCTGGCCAGCACCTGGGCTGGCGCGATATAGCGACCGGTGGCCGTCACCCGCCGCCACTGCTCGTCGGGTGCCGCCGAATCCTGATGGGGCAGAGCCGATGTCACCGGCACCGGATCGGCGTTCAACGACGCCGCGATCTGGCTGTTCTCCCGGTTGGTGCGAGTGTTTTTGCCCAGCTGCCACGGTGCCAGCACCGTGAAGCACAGGTAGGCGAACGCCACCACCACCAGCGCCAGGGCGATCCAGCCCGGTCGCAGCAGGAACGCCCAGCGCTTCATCAGCCCGCCAGTCCCTGCGCGGCCAGCTGTTCGTCGACCCAGGCGTGCAGCCCCGGCAGCGCCGCCTGGATCACGGTGAAGGTCTCCTCGAACTCGGTGTGGTCGCCGTAGTACGGGTCCTCGACGTCCTGGGCGTGGGCGCCCGAGCGCGGGTCGAACGAGCGCAGCAGTCGCACCCGTTCGGGCTCCACCCCGAGATGAGTCAACATCCGCAGGTGGTTGCGGCCCAGCGCGACCACCAGATCGGCGGCCAGGTGGTCGTCACCCACCTGCGCGGCGCAGTGCTGGGTGGGATATCCGTGTCGGCGCAGCACGGCGTTGGCCCGCTCGTCGGCGCCGTCACCGACATGCCAGTGGCCGGTCCCGGCGCTGGTCACCCGGACCGCGCGGGCCAGGCCACGCTGCGCGATCTGGTGGGCGAACATTTTCTCGGCCATCGGGGAGCGGCAGATGTTGCCCGAGCACACGAAGGTGACGTGCAGCGGGGCGGGGGAGTCAGACACCGAGCACCTCGCGCAGCGCGGGAACGGACGAGACGTGGGCGGCGGCGGTCGCCGCGGCGGCCGGGTCCGCGAAGTCCGTCGCCCCGTAACCCCAGCCCACCACCACGGTGCCGATGCCGTGTGTCGCCGCACCGTGCACGTCGTGGGCCCGGTCGCCGACCATCAGCACGCGATCCGGCACCGGTTCGAGCTGGTTCAGGGCATGTGCCACCACATCGGCTTTCGCCGAGCGCGACCCGTCGGGGCTGGCGCCGGCGATGACGTCGAAATAGCCGCTCAACCCGAAATGGTCGAGGATGCGCCGAGCGGTCGGCTCGGCCTTGGACGTGGCGACGGCCAACCGGACCCCGGCTGCGCGCAGGTCGGCCAGCAGCTCCGGAATCCCGTCGAACAGGCTGTTCATCGCCCAGCCGCGGCTGGTGTAATCGGCGCGATAGGCCGCGATGGCGTCGTCGGCCCGGTCGCCGAGTCCCATCCCGAGCAGGGTCTGGTGCATCGGTGGTCCGATTATCCGGCCGGCTAGGTCGCCGGCGGGGACTTCGGCGCCGACCGCATGCAATGCGTGCCGGAAACTGGCCACGATGCCCTCCGCCGAGTCGGTGAGGGTGCCGTCGAGGTCGAAGATCACCAATTGGGGTCGGGTAGCGGAGGCCGTGCGGGTCACCCGTCCATTGTCGCCGATCCCCGCGGGGAGCCGCCGCATGCCTCGGTTGCGGGCCCGCGCACTACTGTTCTTGACGTGGCGAAGGGAGCGATGAGCGCTTGCGCGAAGAGCAGATGACACGCGATGAGCGCTTGCGCGAAGAGCAGATGACACAGACGGGCGTGACACTCGCTGAGGTGATCGCCGTGCTCGACGCTGCCTACCCGCCCGCGTTGGCGCACAGCTGGGACTCGGTCGGGTTGGTGTGCGGCGACCCGGACGACACCGTCGAGTCGGTGACTGTCGCCGTCGACGCGACCGCCGACGTCGTGGCGACCGTCGGGCCGCGTGCGCTGCTGCTGGCCCACCACCCGCTGCTGTTACGCGGCGTCGACACGGTGGCGGCGAGCACCCCCAAGGGCGCGCTGATCCACCAGCTGATCCGTCGAGGTGCCGCCCTGTTCACCGCCCACACCAACGCCGACGCGGCGAACCCGGGCGTGTCCGATGCGCTGGCAGCCGTCCTGGGGGTGACGGTCGACGGAGTGCTGGAGCCGGCCACCGCCGGACCGGACGTCGGGTCCCCGGCCGCGGGTGTCGGCATCGGCCGCGTCGGCAGCCTGGCCGAGCCGGTCAGCCTCGCAGACTTCGCGGCACACGTGCGCGCCGCGCTGCCAGCGACCACCTGGGGCGTGCGGGCGGCGGGCGATCCCGACGCCTGGGTGTCTCGGGTGGCTGTGTGCGGCGGCGCGGGGGATTCGCTGCTCGCCACTGCCGACAGCGCCGGCGTGGACGTCTACGTGACCGCCGATCTGCGCCACCATCCCGCCGATGAGCATCGGCGAGCCGGCGGGGTGGCGCTGGTCGATGTCGCGCACTGGGCCAGCGAATACCCGTGGTGCGCGCAGGCCGCTGCATTGTTGACCGCGCACTTCGGTGCTGCGCTGCCGGTGGCCGTGTGCCCGCTGCGCACCGACCCCTGGAACATCGATTCCCAACCGCGAGAGGTATTTCGTGAAAGCTGAACTGGCACAGCAACAATCACTTCTGGAGCTGGCCGATCTGGATGCCGAGCTGTCTCGCCTGTCCCATCGGGCGGCGCACCTGCCCGAACAGCAGGAGTACGACCGGGTGCAGGCCGAGCACCGTGCGGCCGGCGACAGGCTGGCCGCACTTGTCATCGCACTCGACGACCTCGACGCGCAGGTGGCGCGGTTCGAGTCCGAGGTCGACGGGGTGCGCCAGCGTGAGGATCGTGACCGCAGCCTGCTGGACTCGGGCACGGTCAGCCCCAAACAGCTCGAGGAGTTGCAGCACGAGCTGCACACCCTCGAGCGCCGGCAGGCCAGCTTGGAGGATTCCCTGCTGGAGGTCATGGAGCGCCGTGAGCAACTCGACCGCGACCGTGCCGCCCGGCAGGCTGACCTCGACGCGCTGCAAGTCGATCTGGCCGCCGCGGCGCAGGCCCGCAACGAGGCGCTCGCCGACGTCGAGCAGGCGCGCGGGCAGTGCATGGCGCGCCGGACCGAGATTGCCGGGGGACTGGATGCGGCGTTGGTGGCGCTCTACGAACGGCAGCGCGCATCCGGTGCCGTCGCCGCAGGCCGGTTGCTGGGCAAGCGCTGCGGCGCGTGCCGCATCGAATTGGATCGCGGTGAGCTGGCACGGATCTCGGCGGCACCCGTCGACGAGGTGGTGCGCTGCCCCGAATGCCAGGCGATCCTGCTGCGGATCGGTGGAGCGGAGAAGTGAAGGTGCGCATCGAGGCCGACGGCGGGTCGCGGGGAAACCCCGGTCCGGCCGGGTACGGCTGTGTCGTCTGGTCGGACGATCACGCCACGGTGCTCGGTGAACGCAAAGCGTCGATCGGCATCGCCACGAACAATGTCGCCGAATACGAGGGACTGATCGCCGGGCTGGAGGAGGCGCGGCGGCTGGGGGCCGACGAGGTCGAGGTGTCGATGGACTCGAAGCTCGTCGTCGAGCAAATGTCCGGGCGATGGAAGGTCAAGCACGCCGCGATGGCCGAACTCCATCAGCAGGCACGCGCCTTGGCATCGACGTTCGCCTCCGTTGCCTATCGGTGGATTCCCCGCGCGCAGAATTCCTACGCCGACCGGCTGGCCAACGAGGCGATGGACCGTGCCGCCGGTTCGGCCGGTGACCCGCCGCCCGAGGCGGTGGCGGTGCCGCCGGCGGCCTGGACCGGCAATCGCGGTGCCCCGACCCGCCTGCTGCTGCTGCGCCACGGCCAGACCGAATTCTCCCGTCAGCGCCGCTATTCCGGTCGCGGCAACCCCGAGCTGACCGATACCGGCCGGCAACAGGCCGAAGCGGCGGCGCGATACCTGGCCAAACAGGGCAGCGGCGTTTCGGCGGTGATCAGTTCCCCGCTGCAACGTGCCTACGACACCGCGGGGGCCGCGGCGGGTGCGCTCGGGCTCGATGTCACCGTCGACGACGATCTGATCGAGACCGACTTCGGTGCGTGGGAGGGCCTGACCTTCGCTGAGGCCAGCGAGCGCGACCCGGACCTGCACGGGAATTGGTTGCGTGACACGAGTTTACGACCTCCGGGCGGGGAGAGCTTCGACGACGTGCAGGAGCGGGTGCGGCGGGTCCGGGATCGGCTGATCGCCGATCATCCCGGCGACACGGTGCTGCTCGTGTCGCACGTGACGCCGATCAAGACGATGTTGCGCCTGGCCCTCGACGCCGGAACGAGCATCCTGCACCGGCTGCATCTGGACCTGGCGTCGCTGAGCGTCGCCGAGTTCTATCCCGACGGCAACGCGTCGGTCCGTCTGGTCAACCAGACGTCCTATCTGGGCTGAGCTGCTACGCCCGCAGGTGCACCCGTTCGCCGTGCGGGCCGAACAGGATGATGGCTTCCACGGGTCCCTCGACCGCGCCGAACCAGTGCGGGGTCCACGTGCTGAACTCCACCGCCTCGCCGGGCTCGATGACGAAGTGCTGCTCGCCGAGGATGAGCTGCAGGCGCCCGGCGAGCACATAGAGCCACTCCTGGCCCTCGTGGGTGGGCAGGTCGGCCGGTGGGGTGCGCCGTCGGGCGCTGATTCGGATCTTGAAGGCCTGCGGTCTGCCCGCGCCGCCATGGCGGGTCAGCGGCCAGTAGGTGACCAGATTGCGGGTGTGCGAGGGAGCTCGCACGCGCGGGTCGGTGGGTGGCGGCGCCTCGAGCAACTCGTCGACGCTGACCGACAGCGCCGCGGCCAGCCGGGGTAGGTGATCCAGCGCCAGCCGGCGCTTGCCCGATTCCAGCCGGCTCAGCGTGGAGACGTCGATACCGGCCCGGGAGGCGACGTCATCCAGGGTCAGCCCGAGCCGGATCCGCAGTTCCCGCAGCCGCCTGCGCACGCGGAGGTCGACATCGTCGGCGTTTGCCTGCATGGCAATCGACATTGCCATCTCTGCTGTGGTCGCGGCAAGCTCGATCCATGGATACCGATCACCACAGCCACTGGGAGACGCGCTACGCGGAGAAGCCGCGAATGTGGAGCGGACGCCCCAACGCCCACCTCGCCGAGATTGTCACGCCGTTGAAAGGTTCGCGCGCATTGGATCTCGGTTGTGGCGAGGGCGGCGACGCCATGTGGCTGGCCGAACATGGTTGGCACGTCGTGGCCGTCGATGTCTCCACCACCGCACTGGCCCGCGCCGCCGAAGACGCAGCGATGCGGGGAGTGTTGGAGCGCATCGACTTTGAGCACCACGACCTGACCCGCAGCCTGCCCGAGGGGCCGTTCGATCTGGTCTCGGCGCACTTCTTTCACACCCCGTTGGAGATGGACCGGCCGGCGATCCTGCGACGGGCGGCGGCTACCGTGGCCCCCGGCGGCACACTGTTGATCGTCGATCACGGCGGTGCCCCACCGTGGGCGCCAGCCGAGGTTCACCACCATGACTTCCCGCCCGCCGAGGGCGTGCTGGCCGGACTGGCGCTGGACGACACCCAGTGGGAGACGGTGCGGCTGGGCCCGGTCGAGCGCGACGCCGTTGGCCCCGACGGCCAGCAGGCCGTCCTCGTCGACAACGTGATCCAGTTGCGGTGCAGATGGGCTACCGTGTTCAGGCGGACGAGTTGGCCGGGCGGCCGCGGCTCACCTGGTGAGCCGAGGAAAGTCCGGACTTCACAGAGCAGGGTGATTGCTAACGGCAATCCGAGGTGACTCGCGGGACAGTGCCACAGAAAACAGACCGCCGCCGGCCTTCGGGCCGGTGGTAAGGGTGAAACGGTGCGGTAAGAGCGCACCAGCATCCCGGGTGACCGGGGTGGCTCGGTAAACCCCACCCGAAGCAAGGCCAAAAGGCCGCACCTGGTGCGGCTGCGCAGGCGCTCGAGGGCTGCTCGCCCGATGCCTGCGGGTAGGCCGCTCGAGGCACCCGGCGACGGTGTGCCCAGATGGATGGTCGCCGCCGCCCTGTCGCGGTCCACCGTGGCGGGGCGGGACAGAATCCGGCTTACAGGCCAACTCGTTCGCCCGCCGGGGCCCGCCCGCCGGGGCCCGTCAGTGGGCCTTGTCGACGCTCTTGCGCAGTGCGCTCAACGCGTCGTCGAGCTGCTCACGGCAGCGGTTGGCCGCGTCGTCCTCGCGCTGATAGAGCAGGCCGTAGGTGAACGTGTCCTCACCGGCCGCCTGCGCGGCGAGTGCCTGCTGACTCAGATGGGTTCGGCTGACCACGCTGTCCTGATGATCGCCCAGCAGGGTCTGGATGGTCTTGGCCCGGTCAGAGACCTTCGGCTCGCCCGTCGCCGCTGCCACATAGCGAAGTCGTTTGGCGCCCTTGCGGATCCGGTGCAGCGCCTCGTCCTTGTCCTCCAGGGGCGCGCGTGACGCCGCCTTGGCGGCCTTGCGTACCCGCCGATAGGCCGAGTCGATGTTGACCGGTGCCTGCGCGGCGACCGATTCCGGCGGCTGCGCGGCCACCAGCGCCTCGAGCCCGTCGAGCAACCGGAAGTACCGCGGTGAGCGCATCGCCTGCAGCGAACGCCGCAGGCCGGCCTGATAGCGGCGGCGTGCCCCCTCGACCAGGCGTTCCCACACCGGGCCGCGGACCAACTCGGCGGGCAGCGCCGTGAGCGCGGCCTCGTAGCGGTCGGCCAGCACCTCGGCGTCGCGTGCCACCCCGAGGACACCGGCCAGCTGGCGCAGCTCGTCGAGGATCCAGGTGTCGTCGGTCAGTCCGAACGCATCCTCCGAGGTTTGCAGCAGGCTGCGGATCTTGCGAGTGGTCACTCGCATCTGATGCACCGAGTCGTAGGTGTCGGCCCGGACCGCGCGATCCCACACCAGCAGCTGTTCGACCTGCTCGGCCACCGCCCGGTGCACTGGGTCGTTCGACGCCTGCGGTTTCTCGGGAGCCCCGGCCGCCGCCATGGCCGAGTCGAGGACCTTGGCCAGTTTCGAGCCGTGGCCCGCCGGCACCGCACCGGCGTCGAGCAATCGGTTGCCGAGCCGCGTGAGCACCTCGGCGGCGTTCTCGACGTCGCCGTCGACCAACTCGAGTTCCCACTCGTGCCAGTTCTGCGCTTCGCCGTCGCTGCCGTCGACCGGGTCGATGGCCCAGGCGCTGACCTCGTCGTCACAGAACTCGGCCAGCTCCGCGCCGCCGGCGGCGTACATCATGACGACGTTGCGGGTCGTGGTGATGCGTGCGACCGGCGTCAGCGGGCGATCCCGCACGATCGCCAGCACGACGTCGGCCAGCTCCTCGGGGACGGCGGTCTCGCTCGTGGCCGCCGACAGCGGCACCCGGACCTCGGTGCGCGCATCCGGGCCGGACGGCAGCTTCAGATGCCAGCCGGCATCGGGTCCGCCGGTGCGGCGCCGGAGGGTGATCCGGTGCCGCGCGAGGTCCCGTGCCGGTGTGTCGAAGTACACGGCATCCAGTGACTGTGATGCCTGCCGCTCCACGCGGGCCACGAACGAGAGGCCCTCGAAGGACGGGAATACTGTCTCGGCAGGCACGTCGAACTTGCGCTCCACCTCGAGATGGCGGTTGGTACCTGCAGCTCTTGGACCCATCTTCACCTTCGCTCGCGACGAACACCTGCAGTGCGCTACTGAGGCCAGGGTGTCACATCCCAGTGAACACGGCCCGGACGCCGGCAGCAGCGGGATCAGGGGCGGCAACCGAAAGATCCACGACTTCGCGCCACGCCCACCCCGCAGCAGTGCGTAGGCGCCTTTAGCTCTTAAGATCTTCTTATGGGTCGTGGAACGCTTGCCGCCGCTGGTCAGGGTGCCCGGCTGAAACTTGAGGATTATCTCGACACCGACGGCAACATCGCGCTGCCGTCCGACGTCACCATCACCCGGTTCCTGGACCACAACGTCGCCGAGCTGGGTGACACCCCTGCCTACCGTTACCTGGACTACGACCACGACCCCTCTGGCCGGCCCATCGAGTTGACCTGGGACCAGCTGGGCAAGCGGCTGCGCGCGGTCGGCGCCCGGCTGCAGCAGATCACCCAGCCCGGTGATCGGGTCGCGATCCTGGCGCCGCAGGGCCTCGACTACGTGGTGGGCTTCTTCGCCGCGATCCAGGCCGGCAACATCGCCGTCCCACTGTTCGCGCCCGAATTGCCCGGCCACGCCGAGCGCCTGGACGCGGTCCTCTCCGATGCGCTGCCCTCGACGGTGCTCACCACCACGTCCGCCGCCGCGGAGGTGCAGGCCTTCATGCGCAAGCTGCCCCGCACCCGCCGGCCCCGGGTGATCGCCATCGACGCGGTGCCCGAGTCGGTCGGCGAGACGTTCACCCCCTCGGCCCTCGACGGAAACAGCATCGCCTACCTGCAGTACACGTCGGGATCGACCCGCACTCCCGCCGGTGTGGAGATCACCCATCGTGCGGTCTGCACCAACGTCGTGCAGATGATCATCTCGGTCGGGCTGGACTGGGACGTCGCCAGCATCAGCTGGCTGCCCCTGTTCCACGATATGGGCCTGCTGATGATCATGTTCCCGGCGCTGTTCGGAGCTCACCTGACCCTGATGTCGCCGACCGCCTTCGTGCGCAGACCGCACCGTTGGATCAAGGAACTGGCGGCCGAGGCCAAACGTGGCCGGACGTTCGCCGCCGCACCGAACTTCGCCTTCGAGCTCGCCGCCCAGCGCGGCTTGCCGCCGCAGGGCGAGGACATCGACCTGAGCAACGTGGCGGGGCTCATCAACGGCTCCGAGCCGGTGAACATCAACTCCATCAACAAGTTCAACGAGGTGTTCGGCGCCTTCGGCCTGTCGCCCAACGCGGTCAAGCCGTCCTACGGAATGGCCGAGGCCACCCTGTTCGTGTCCACCATCGGTGCCGAAGACCGCGCCACCGCAACTTATCTCGACCGCGTGGAGCTCGGTCTGGGCCGGGCTGTGCGGGTCGATCCGGATGCCCCCAACGCCGTTCCGCACGTGTCGGTCGGCCACATCGCGCGCAGCCAGTGGGCCGTCATCGTCGACCCTGCCTCCGAGGCTGAACTGCCCGACGGCTACGTCGGCGAAATCTGGCTGCACGGCGAGAACATCGGCCGCGGGTACTGGGGCCGTGACCGCGAGACCGAGCGATCGTTCCGCAACAAGTTGCAGGTGCGCCTCGAACACGGCAGCCACGCCGAGATGGCTCCGGCCGACGGCACTTGGTTCCGTACCGGCGACATGGGCGTCTACCTAGACGGCGAGCTCTTCATCACCGGTCGGATCAAGGACATGGTGATCGTCGACGGCCGCAACCACTACCCGCAAGACATCGAGGCCACCGTCGCCGAGGCCTCGCCGGCCGTGCGGGCCGGCTTCGTAGCGGCGTTCTCCGTGCCGGCCGACGATGCGCCGGGGGAGCGGCTGGTAGTGGTCGCCGAGCGCGCACCCGGCTGGGGCAAAGCCGAACCGGAACCGATTCTCGAAGCGATCCGCGCGGCCGTCTCGCGGCGCCATGCCCTGCCGGTGGCCGACGTCAGACTGGTTGCCGCCGGAGCGATCCCGCGCACCACGAGCGGTAAACTCGCCCGTCGCGCCTGTCGTGCCGAGTACCTGTCCGGGGAACTGGGCGAGCGCTAGCGGCGGGTGGCTCAGCTGGCCAGCTGACCGGCGAACTCCCCGGCTCGGTCCCAGGCGTTGCGCTCGGCCGCGAACGCCTCGGCCTGCTGAGCCCGGAACTCGGCGATGTCGCCGGCGTTGGCGGCCAGGAAGTGCTGATAGTCGGCCATCGAGAACTTCCCGTCGACGATCTGCACGTCGCCGCGCCCGGCGGCCATGTCCGAGCGCAGGTCCAGCAGCTCCTCGGCGCTGACCGGATAGAAGTTGATCCGATCGAAATACCTTAGCAGCCAAGGGGTTCCGGGCTCGAAGGACTGCGAGTCCGCCGGGTGGCGGTGATTCCAGACCTGGGTGGTGCGGCCGACGAACTGGTAACCGCCGGGACCTTCCATGCCGTAGATGCACAGGTAGGCACCGCCGATCCCGACGGCGTTCTCCGGGGTCCAGGTGCGGGCCGGGTTGTACTTGGTGGTGACCAGCCGGTGGCGGGGATCCAGCGGGGTGGCCACCGGTGCACCCAGGTAGACGTCACCGAGCCCGAGCACCAGATACTGTGCGTCATAGACGATGTCGTGCACACCCTGCACATCGGCGAGACCGTTGATCCGGCGGATGAACTCGATGTTCCACGGGCACCACGGGGCGTCAGAGCGCACGCCATGGATGTAGCGCTGGATCGCCTCGTGGGTGGAGGGATCGTCCCAGGACAGCGGCAGGCGCACCGTGCGGCTGGGGACCACCAGTTCGGCGGTGCCGGGCAGCGTCTCCTCGGTACGGGCCAGCAGATCGACCAGTTCGGCCATGCTCAGCACGGCCGGGTCGAACTGCACCTGCAGCGAGCGCACCCCGGGGGTGAGCTCGTTGACCCCGGGAACTCGGCTGGACAGCAGGGACTCGTAGAGCACGTGCACCCGCGCGCGCATGGCGAGGTCGAGCACCATGGCGCCGTATTCGACCAGCACGCCGCCGTCTCCGGCGCGGCGCACGGTGACCTCGGTGCCGTCGGATCCCGCGAACCTCGTCAACACCCCGTCGTCGGCATCACTGGAGGTCGAGATGACCAGCGGTATCGACGCCCGCCGGTCGGCGTCGATGCTGCCCAGCGACGGTGCCCGGTCGGCGCGCACCGGAACGAACCGCACGCTGTCACCGGGGGCCATCTGCCCGAGCTTCCACCGGTCGCCGCGCACCACGGTGACCGGGCAGACGAAGCCGCCGAGGCTCGGTCCGTCCGGCCCCAGCAGGATGGGGGTGTCGCCGGTGAAATCCAAGGCGCCGACGCAGTAGGCGTTGTCGTGAATGTTGGACGGATGCAGGCCCGCTTCGCCGCCGTCGGCCCTGGCCCACTGCGGCTTCGGTCCGACCAGGCGCACACCGGTGCGGTCGGAATTGAAGTGCACGGTGTAGTCGGTGCCGACGATGGTCTCGATGTCGGCGCGGGTGAAGAACTCCGGTGCCCCGTGCGGACCCTCGGTGACCGCTACCTCCCAACGGTGACCGATGGCGGGTTGTTCGTCGATCGCCGCCCGCGCCGGCCGAGCGGAGGCCGCACCGGGGTCGGCGGCCGTGGTCAACAGGTCACCGGCGCGAAGCCCGCGGCCCTCGTGTCCTCCGAAGCAACCCATGGTGAATGTCGCTGCGCTGCCCAGATATTCGGGCTCGACCAACCCGCCGGCCAGCAGGATGTAGCAGCGCATCCCCGGACCGTCGACAAAGCCGACGTCGAGGACCCCGCCGCTGGGGATGGTCACCGACTGCCATTGCGCCACCGGCGCCCCGTCGACGGTCACCGGGGCCGGGGCGCCGGCGACACAGACCCGGCCGCCGTCGGGAAACCGCAGCGCGGGACCGGCTTTGGTGCACTCCAGGCCCGCAACACCTTCTGGGTTGCCCAGTACCCGGTTCCCGATCCGGAACGACAGGTCGTCCATGGGCCCCGACGGCGAGACGCCGACATGCCAGTAACCGACCCGGCCGGGCCAGTCCTGCACCGTGGTCAGCATTCCCGGCCGGACCACTTCGATGGTGCTCATGCGCCGGAGATCACCATCCGCACGGGTGTCGGGTCGAACCCGTTGCAGGGGTTGTTGATCTGCGGGCAGTTCGACACCAGAACCAGGGTGTCTGTCTGGGCCTGCAATGTCAGCGACTTGCCCGGCGCGGACAGGCCGTCGACGATGCCCAGCGTGCCGTCGGCCTCGATGGGCACGTTCATGAAGAAGTTCACGTTGGAGACGATGTCGCGCTTACCCATTCCCCATTTGGCCGCCTCGGCCAGGAAGTTCTCCGCGCACGCGTGCTGGTGGACCGTGTGATGGCCGTAGCGCAGCGTGTTGGACTCCTTGGAGCAGGCACCGGCGATGGTGTCGTGGTTGCCCACCTCGTCGGCGACGATCCGCACCAGCGGCCTGCCGTCGTCGGCACGCAGCACCGAGCCGGTGGTCAGGAAGATATTGCGCTGCGAGGCGATGGTGGCCTGCGCGCTGTAGCGCCCCGCCGGGTCCACCGCCTCGCCGGTAACGGCGTAGAACAACGTGTCCACCGCCTGGTTGCCGTGCAGGTCGATGATCTGCAGGGACTGACCGGCTCGCAAGATCGCCGACCACGGTGAGCGGGCCGCGACGACCTCGTCGGAGATCACGGCCGTAAGTGCAGATGTCATCGCGGTGCCTCGCTGGATTGTGCTGCGGCCCAGGTCGCTTCGGTGTTGAACAGGGCCCTGAAATACTCCGGGTCGTCGTTGACGGGGTAGGTGAGTTCGTCGTCGGCGCGCCAGGCCACGATGTCGAGCTCGGTGACGGCGGGTTGCGGGTCGAGGGGGTGGGCGGTGTTCACCACTGCGACGATTACCGGCAGGTGGATCAACAAGTCGATCGCCGCACCCGGTCCGGCGGAACCGGTGTAGGTCAGTGCTCCGGTGTCCTCGACGCGCACTCCCTTGAGGAGCGCTGCCGACGGCGCCACGTCGCGGACGTCCATCCCGTGCTTCATCGCCGCCAACAACATCTGCTGGCGGCCCGCCGCGGGCAGCCCGCACAACATGTCGTGCTGGCCGGAGCTGTCGGCGACGATCGTCGCGAGCAGGCGGCCCTGGTCCGACAGCAGTGGGTGGCCCACCCCCAGGTAGGCCTGCCAGGGGACCTTCATGGTGTCGGCGACGTTGAGCCGCTCCCATGAGGCGTCGGCGCGGAACAGCAACAGGTGCGCGCAGGCCCCGCCGTCCGGGTCGGAGAACCGAACTCGGGTCCCGCGACCCAGCACCCGAGTGGTGTAAGACTCGGCGGGCACCGATTCCGCCCAGGCCAGCCGCGAACCGTCGACACCGTCCGGAAGGGCCGGTATCCGCATGGTCGCGGCACTGGCCTGAGACCGGGCGTGCGAGCGGGCGCCATCGGTGGACGCGGTGGTCATCGTGTCACTCCTGTCCGGGCCTGAGCCCGATTAACTGTCAAGTGAAAGTTTTCCCAGGCGTCGTTCCCGCCGGATGTCGCCGGTGTAACGACTGGGTTGACTGTATTTCTATCAAATGACAGTTATTGACGCTGGGTGAGAATGCGACAATGCCGTATGCGCAGCGACGGACGAGGTCGTCCGCGGCTGGAACAATCCCGCCGACCGGGCAACACGGCGCGTGAGGAGATCCTCGACGCCGCCGCCGAACTGTTCACCACGATCGGCTACGCCGGCACCTCCACCCGGCGCATCGCCGACGCCGTGGGGATGCGGCAGGCCTCGCTCTACCACCATTTCGCCACCAAGGACGACCTCCTCGACGCGTTGCTGGCCGGGACCGTCGAAGAGGCGAGGCGGCTGGCGGGTGAGTTGATCGCGGGGCCCGGCCCCGCAGCCCCCCGGCTGCACGCCCTAGTGGTCGGGGACTGCACGCAGTTGTGCGCCAGCCGGTGGAATCTCGGTGCGCTGTACCTGTTGCCCGAGCTGCGAGTGGATCGCTTCGCCCGGTTCCGGGCCGACCGGGAGGATCTGCGCAGCCGCTACCGCACGCTGGCTCAGCAGGTCGTCGCCGAGTCCGGTGGTCACAGTGAGGCCGACGATCTGCCGTTCCGGCTGGTGGAATCGGTGATCAACCGCCGGTCCGACGACGGGTCCTGCCCGCCGCAGACGCCAGGCATCATCGCCGACGCCGCCCTGCGGATCCTGGGTTGGCAGGGCGACTTCGCCGGCCTGCGCCGCCGCAGCGACGAGCTGCTGGACACCGCGCGCAGGGATCTGGCGGTCACCGGCTAACGTTCCGCGGGTGAGCGACTACCAGACCCTGTCCTTCGAACAGAGCGCTGCCATCACGCGGATCGTGCTGAATCGGCCCGAGGCGGCCAACGGCATGAACGACGTCATGACCCGCGAACTTGCCGACGCCGCGGCGCGTTGCGACGTCCCCGGGACCAAGGTCGTCGTGCTGACCGGTGCCGGCCGGTTCTTCTGCGCAGGCGGCGATCTCAAGGCGATGGCTGCCTCTCCGCTGGGGGCCGGCCGCTTCGTCAAGGGCATTGCCGACGACCTGCACCGCGCCATCTCGACGTTCGCGCGGATGGACGCGGTGCTGATCACCGCGGTCAATGGCGTCGCGGCGGGGGCGGGCTTCAGCCTGGCGGTGGCCGGTGATCTGGTGCTGGCCGCCGACACCGCCTCGTTCACCATGGCCTACACCAAGGCCGGGCTGAGTCCGGACGGTAGCTCGTCGTACTACCTGCCGCGGCTCATCGGCGTGCGACGCGCCCAGGAACTGATGCTGACCAACCGCACCCTGTCGGCGGCCGAAGCTGCCGAGTGGGGGCTGGTCACCGCCGTGGTTGCCGCGGGCGACCTCGATGATCGCGTCCAGCAACTCGCCGCTCAGATGGCTTCTGGGGCAAGGGGTTCGGGCAGTGCGGTGAAGAAGCTGCTGCTGGCCTCGTTCGGCAACGGGCTCGAGGAACAGATGGAGATGGAGGCCGACCTGATCGCGGCGTGCGCGGACAGCACCGACGGTCGCGAGGGGATCGACGCCTTCATCAACAAGCGCGCGCCCGAGTACGGCTAGAAGCTGTGCTCCTCGGCCGGGAACGTGCCGGTCGCTACCTCTTCGGCGTATTGCGTTGCCGCCCGGCGTAATTCGCCGCCGACGTCACCGAAGCGCTTGACGAACTTGGCGGTCTTGCCGGTGGTGAGCCCGGCCATGTCCTGCCAGACCAGCACCTGTGCGTCGCAGTTCGGTCCCGCGCCGATACCGATAGTGGGGATTGTCAGCTTGCCGGTGATCTGGGTGGCCAGTTCGGCGGGCACCATCTCCATGACGACGGCAATGGCTCCGGCCTCCTGAACGGCGATGGCGTCGTGGATGGTCTGCTCGGCGGCGTCGCCGCGGCCCTGCACCCGGAATCCGCCGAGCCCGTTGACGCTCTGCGGGGTGAACCCGATGTGGGCCACCACCGGGACGCCTGCGGCGCTGAGGGTCGCGATCTGCTCGGCGACCCGCTCGCCGCCCTCGAGCTTGACCGCGTGCGCGCCGGTCTCCTTCATGAACCGGGTTGCGGTGCGCAGCGCTTGCTTGGGCCCTTCTTCGTAGGTTCCGAACGGCAGATCGGCGACCACGAGCGCGTGTTCGGCACCGCGAACAACTCCGCGAACCAGCGGAATCAGCTCGTCGACCGAGATCGGCACGGTGGTGTCGTAGCCGTAGACCACGTTTGCGGCGGAGTCGCCGACCAGCAGAACCGGGATTCCCGCCTCGTCGAACGCGCGGGCGGTGGAGTAGTCGTAGACCGTGAGCATCGCCCACTTGTGGCCTTCGGACTTCCACTTCAACAGGTGATGGGTACGGACCTTGGTGCGCGAAACAGGCGGCACGCTGCCGCCACCATAGACAGTCTGCTCAGACATCGATGTCCTCAGTGATCGTCTTTGTCGATCCTCGTGGCCCATCCGGGTCCCCGGGTTCGGTTGACGTCCTTCAGTCTGCCACCGGCAGGTGGCAAAGGTGAACAGGCGGTGAAGTGGACTTTCTCACACCGTCGTCAGGGAGTCGCGGCAACGTTCGCCATTTGCCACTAGCCCCATCACTGGCGACATACGATCGGCGGCATGGTGCAACACCTGCAGCGGCTCAGCGGACTCGACGCCAGCTTCCTTTATCTCGAAACCCCTTCACAGCCATTGCATGTGTGCTCGATCCTCGAACTCGACGCCTCCACGATCCCGGGTGGTTACACCTTCGATCGGCTCCGGGACGAAATGGTGTTGCGGGTCAAGGCAATTCCGAGTTTCCGGGAGAAGCTGGCCAACAGCTTCCTGAACCTCGACCACCCGGTCTGGGTGGAGGACGAAGACTTCGACATCGACCGTCATCTGCACCGAATCGGCCTGCCCGCACCTGGCGGGCGGATGGAACTGGGGGAGATCTGCGGGCATCTGGCGTCTCTCCCGCTGGACCGGCGCTATCCGCTGTGGGAGACCTGGGTCATCGAGGGTGTCGACGGCACCGATGCCCGCGCCGGCGGCCGGCTGGCGGTGCTGACCAAGGTGCACCATGCCGCCGTCGACGGGGTGACCGGTGCGAACCTGATGTCACAGCTGTGCAGCACCGAACCCGACGCGCCGGCGCCGGACCCGGTCGAAGGGCACGGCGACACCAATCAATTGCGGATCGCGCTCGGCGGGCTGGGCCGGTTCGCCACCCGGCCGGTGCACCTGGCCACCAAGGTGTTGCCCGCGACCGTCAGCACCGTCGTCGACACCGTTGCGCGCGCGGTCGGCGGACGCGCGATGGCCGCGCCGTTCGCCGCGCCGCAGACGCGGTTCAACGCCAGCATCACCGCCCACCGCAACGTCGCCTTCGCAGAACTCGACTTCGAGGACATCAAGACCGTCAAAAACCACTTCGGGGTGAAGGTCAACGACGTCGTCATGGCCTTGGTCTCCGGGGTGCTGCGGCAGTTCCTGCTCGATCGCGGCGAACTGCCGGAATCCTCGCTCGTGGCGATGGTCCCGGTGTCGGTGCACGATCGATCGGACCGGCCGGGGCGCAACCAGGTCTCGGGCATGTTCTCCAGGCTGGAAACCCAGATCGAGGATCCGGCGGAACGCCTGTCGGCCATTGCCGAGGCGAACTTCACCGCCAAGGAACACAGCTCGGCGATCGGAGCGACCTTGCTGCAGGACTGGAGCCAGTTCGCCGGGCCCGCGGTCTTCGGCATTGCCATGCGGGTGTACGCCCGGAGCCGGCTTACCGAGGCGCGGCCGGTGCACAACCTGGTCGTCTCCAATGTGCCCGGCCCACAGATACCGCTTTACTTCCTGGGCGCCGAGGTCTCCGCGATGTATCCGCTCGGACCGATCTTCCACGGCTCCGGATTGAACATCACCGTGATGTCGTTGAACGGCAAGCTCGACGTCGGGCTCATCGCCTGCCCCGAGCTGTTACCCGACCTGTGGGATCTGGCCGACGATTTCGCCGTCGGCATGAAGGAACTGCTCGACGCGGTCAATTGAGCACGTCGGCGGGTCGGTGCGGCGGCCGAACCCGCCGAGCATGGCAGCATGTTTGCCATGAGGCTCTACCAACGACCGCGCGCTGTCCGCACCGCCCTGGTGCTCCCTGCCGTGGCCGCACTCGTCGCGAGCGCCGGCTGCAGCACCATGGTGGCGGGGAAGGCCACGATCGCCGGGCCGCAGATTGGGCAGCCGGTGCAATGGGGGCCGTGCCGTGTCGGTGGTGGTGGTGGCAACGCCCTGCCGATTCCGGCTGGGGCGGAGTGCGGCAAGATCGCCGTTCCGGTCGACTACGCCAAGCCCGACGGCGATGTCGCGACGCTGGCCCTGATCCGTTTCCCGGCCACCGGGGACAAGATCGGCTCGCTGATCATCAATCCGGGTGGTCCGGGGGAGTCGGGCATCGAGGCCGCGGCCAGCATCGTTGAGAACCTGCCCGCCGAGGTGCGCCAGCGGTTCGACATGGTCGGCTTCGACCCGCGCGGGGTGGCGGCATCCACGCCGGCACTGTGGTGCAATTCCGACGCCGACAACGACCGCATCCGGGCCGACCCGCAGGTCGACTACAGTCCCAAGGGCGTCGAGCACATCGAGAACGAGACCAAGGCCTTTGTCCAGCGCTGTGTCGACAAGATGGGCAAGGAATTCCTGGCCAACGTCGGCACCGCCAGTGTCGTCAAGGACATGGACACGCTGCGCGCGGCGGTCGGTGACGACAAGCTGACCTATCTGGGCTACTCCTATGGCACCCGGATCGGTTCGGCGTACGCCGAGGCCTACCCGGACAAGGTGCGGGCGATGATCCTCGACGGTGCCGTCGACCCCGACGCCGACCCGATCCAGGCCGATATCGACCAGGCCGCGGCGTTCCAGCAGGCGTTCAACGATTACGCGGCCGACTGTGCCAAGGACCCGACCTGCCCGCTGGGCACCGACCCGGCCAAGGCCGTCGACGTCTACCGCAGTCTGGTCGACCCGCTGGTGGACAAACCGCTGCCGACGGCCGACCCGCGCGGGCTGGGCTACAGCGACGCGATCATTGGCACGATCATGGCGCTCTACTCGCCGAACCTGTGGCGGCACCTGACGCAGGGGCTCACCGAGATGGTCAACGGCCGCGGCGACACCATGCTGGCGCTGGCCGACATGTACATGCGTCGGGACGCGCAGGGGCATTACACCAACGCCACCGACGCCCGCATCGCCATCAACTGCGTCGACCAGCCGGCGATCACCGACCGGCAAAAGGTGATCGACGAAGACCGCAGGATGCGTCAGGCCGCACCCTTCATGAGCTACGGCGAATTCACCGGGCACGCCCCGCTGAGCACGTGCGCCTTCTGGCCCGTTCCGCCGACCAGCGAACAGCATTCCGCCTCCGCTCCGGGCCTGCCGCCGGTGCTGGTGGTATCCACCACCAACGACCCGGCGACTCCGTACCAGGCGGGTGTCGATCTGGCCAAGCAGCTGGGCGGATCGTTGCTGACGTTCAACGGAACTCAGCACACCGTGGTCTTCCAGGGCAACGCCTGCGTGGACAACTACGCCGCGGCCTACCTGGTCGACCTGAAGCTGCCGCCGCCCGGCGCGACTTGCTGAGCCGCAAACACCGCACGACACAACGGATTTACGGCGTCGTCAACAATCTTTACCAGGATGGTTCGCATCTGAGATCGAGGCGTGACCGCCTCGCCGCCACACCTGCGGCCGACTCGTGCGACGATGGCAGCCATGGGACGCACGAGTCGGACCGGCTCGGCGCTCTTGATCTGCACCGTGCTGGCGGTCGGTGGCACGGCCCCGGCGGCCGCTGCCACCGGGGAAACAGGCGGTGGTCAGGCGACGGCGCCTCAGGTCACGTGGAAGGGCTGTCAGCAATTCCTCGGTGACGCCGCCAAGGACCTTCCCACGGCGCGTTGCACGACCGTCCCGGTTCCGATCGACGACGCGGATCCGGCTGGCGCGCAAGCGCAATTGGCCGTCATCAAGGTGCCTGCCAGTGGTGAACGCATCGGTTCACTGTTCATCAACCCCGGCGGCCCGGGAGCCTCGGCGGTGGATGCCGCCGCCGCGATGGGCTATGCGCTCGAGGGCAGCCCGATCAACGAGCACTTCGACCTGGTCGGGTTCGACCCGCGCGGGGTGGGCTACTCGACGCCGCAGCTGCGGTGCCGTACCGACGCAGAGTTCGACGCGTGGCGGCGCGACCCGATGGTCGACTACAGCCCGGCCGGCGTCGACGCGATCGAGCAGATCTACCGCGACTACACCAAGGAATGCGCCGACAAGCTGGGCACGGCATTTCTGGCCGGAGTCGGGACCGACTCGGCGGCAAAGGATATGGACACCGTCCGCCAGGTGCTCGGCGACGACCGGATCAACTACCTCGGGTTCAGCTACGGTACCGAGCTCGGTGCCACCTACCTGGAGAAGTTCCCGGACCGGGTGCGCGCGATGGTGCTCGACGGTGCCATCGACCCGACCGAGGACACTACGCAGTCGATCATCGAGCAGATGACCGGCTTCCAGGTGGTGTTCAACGACTACGCCGCCGACTGCGCGAAATCGCCGCAGTGCCCGCTGGGTACCGACCCGGCGCAGTGGGTGAACCGCTTCCATGAACTGGTCGACCCGCTCGCGACTACGCCGGGTCGCACCTCTGATCCGCGGGGCCTGAGCTACCAGGACGCGATCACCGGCACGTTCAACGCCCTCTATGCCCCGCAGTACTGGAAGTTCCTCACCAGCGGGCTGTTGGGCCTGCAGCGCCAGACCGACGCCGGCGATCTGCTGCTGCTCGCCGACGAATACGAGGGGCGTGACCCCTACGGCCACTACAGCAACGGCCAGGACGCCTTCAACGCGATCCGGTGCGTCGACAACCCGACACCCACCGACCCGGCGGTGTGGGCCGACATCGACCGACGGACCCGGGAGAGCGCGCCGTTCCAGTCCTACGGGCAATTCACCGGATTCGCGCCCCGCGACATCTGCGCGTTCTGGCCGGTGCCGCCGACGTCGGCGCCGCACGCCGCGCCGCCCGCGCCGCCCGGCAGTGTCGTGGTGGTGTCCACCACCCACGACCCGGCCACCCCGTACGAAGCGGGCGTCAACCTGGCCCGCCAGCTCGGCGCACCGTTGATCACCTATGACGGCAACCAGCACACGGCGGTGTTCAACGGCGACGAATGTGTCGATTCCGCGGTCGTGAAGTTCTTCGTCGACGGGGTCGTGCCGGGCAACCTGCAGTGCTGACCGCCAGGCGCAGCAGTCCTGTAACACGGAATTAACACCCGCTGCATACGCTCGCCGTATGGACCGCCAGAAGGAATTCGTGCTGCGCACGCTGGAAGAACGGGACATTCGTTTTGTCCGGTTGTGGTTCACCGACGTGCTCGGGTTCCTCAAGTCGGTGGCGATCGCCCCGGCGGAGCTGGAAGGTGCCTTCGAAGAGGGCATCGGCTTCGACGGTTCGTCGATCGAGGGCTTCGCGCGGGTCTTCGAATCCGACACCGTCGCCCGGCCCGACCCGTCCACCTTCCAGGTGCTGCCCTGGACGACCAGTGGCGGCCAGCACCACTCGGCACGGATGTTCTGCGACATCACGATGCCCGACGGGTCACCGTCGTGGGCCGACAGCCGCCACGTGCTGCGCCGCCAGCTCGCCAAGGCAAGCGACCTCGGCTTCTCCTGCTACGTGCACCCGGAGATCGAGTTCTTCCTGCTCGAGCCCGGCCCGTACGACGGGAGCGTGCCGGTCCCGGCCGACAACGGCGGCTACTTCGACCAGGCGGTGCACGACTCGGCACCCAACTTCCGCCGCCACGCCATCGACGCGCTGGAGCAGATGGGCATTTCGGTGGAGTTCAGCCACCACGAGGGTGCGCCCGGCCAGCAGGAGATCGACCTGCGCTACGCCGACGCCCTGTCGATGGCCGACAACGTGATGACGTTCCGCTACGTCGTCAAGGAAGTCGCGCTGGGCGAGGGGGTCCGGGCCTCGTTCATGCCCAAGCCGTTCGCCGAATATCCGGGTTCGGCGATGCATACCCACATGAGCCTGTTCGAGGGCGAGAACAACGCCTTCCACAGTGCCGAGGATCCGCTCCAGCTCTCTGATGTCGCCAAGTCGTTCATCGCCGGGATCTTGGAGCACGCCAGCGAGATCAGCGCGATCACCAACCAGTGGGTGAACTCCTACAAACGGCTGGTGCACGGCGGCGAGGCGCCGACCGCGGCATCGTGGGGCGCGTCGAACCGCTCGGCGCTGGTGCGGGTGCCGATGTACACCCCGAGCAAGGCGTCCTCCCGGCGCATCGAGGTGCGCAGCCCCGATTCGGCGTGCAATCCGTACCTCACCTTCGCGGTGCTGCTGGCGGCCGGGTTGCGCGGTATCGAGAAGAACTACGTGCTCGGCCCGCAGGCCGAGGACAACGTGTGGACGCTGACCCCCGAGGAGCGCCGCGCGATGGGTTATCGCGAGCTGCCGTCCAGCCTGGGCATCGCCCTGCAGGAGATGGAGAGCTCCGAATTGGTCGCCGAGGCGCTCGGCGAGCACGTCTTCGACTACTTCCTGCGCAACAAGCGCGCGGAGTGGGAGGAGTACCGAAGCAACGTGACGCCGTACGAACTGAAGGCCTACCTGTCCCTCTAGACCGGGAGCGTAGCGAGCCGGGAAAAGGCTCTGCGCTACCGTCGTGCACGTGGCCAAACCCGCGACGCAGCGCCCACGCATCCCCAGCGTGGGCCGACTGGGTCTGGTCGAACCATCCGCGGCCGATGACCTGGCCTCTCTCGGTTGGTACACCGACGCTTACGTCGAGCTGTTGTGGTCGTTGTCGCGAGCCGCGGACGCCGACGTCGCACTGCAGACGATCGTCCGGCTGGCTGAGGCACTGGGACCGGACTGGCCGGAACTCAACGCCGCACTGCTGAAAGACCGCAGCCTGCGCGGCCGGCTGTTCGCGGTGCTCGGTGCGTCGCTGGCGCTGGGCGACCACCTGGTCGCCAACCCCGCCTCATGGCACCTGCTGGTCGGTCCGCTGACCCTGCCCGGGGCCGACCGGCTGCGCGCGGTGTTCGACCACCGTATCGCCGCGTCCGGGACCAACCCGGCCGAGATCATGCCCCGGCTGCGCACGCTCTACCGCGACCAGCTGCTGGTGCTGGCCGCACTGGACCTAGCGCCGACCGTGGAGAACGAGCCGGTGCTGGCGTTCACCACCGTCGGCGAGCACCTGGCGAACCTGGCCGACGCCGCGCTGCACTCCGCGCTGAAGGTCGCCGCGGCCGCGGTGTGCAAGGAAAGCGAGCAAGCACCCCGCCTGGCTGTCATCGCAATGGGTAAATGCGGTGCGCGCGAACTCAATTACGTCAGCGACGTCGACGTCATCTTCGTTGGTGAGAACGCTGATCCGCTCACCACCCGCGTCGCCGGGGAGATGATGCGGTTGGCCTCGGACACCTTCTTCGAGGTCGACGCCGCCCTGCGCCCGGAAGGCAAGCAGGGTGCGCTGGTGCGCACTCTGGACTCGCACGTCGCCTACTACCAGCGGTGGGCCAAGACCTGGGAGTTCCAGGCGTTGCTCAAGGCTCGTCCGGCGGTCGGCGATGCCGAACTGGGACAACGCTATATCGACGCGCTCATGCCGATGGTTTGGACGGCCTGCGAGCGTGAGGATTTCGTGCCGGAGGTGCAGGCCATGCGCCGTCGGGTGGAATCCCTGGTGCCCGCCGACGTGCGCGGGCGTGAGCTCAAACTCGGTACCGGTGGGCTGCGCGACGTCGAATTCGCCGTACAGCTACTGCAACTCGTGCACGGTCGTACCGACGACTCCCTGCATGTCTCCTCGACGGTCGATGCGCTGGCGGCACTCGGCGAAGGCGGGTACGTAGGCCGCGACGACGCCGCCAACATGACCGCGTCCTACGAGTTCCTGCGGCTGCTCGAGCACCGCCTGCAGTTGCAGCGGCTCAAGCGCACGCACCTGCTGCCCCCGCCTGACGACGACGAGGCTCTGCGCTGGTTGGCCCGGGCCGCACACATGCGCCCGGACGGTACCCACGACGCGCTCGGTGTGCTGCGTGAAGAGCTCAAACGGCAGAACCTGCGGGTGTCGCGCCTGCACGCCAAGCTCTTCTATCAGCCGTTGTTGGAGTCGGTGGGTCCGTCGGTCGGCTTCGACGCCGGCATGTCGGCGGAGGCCGCCGAGCGGCAGCTGGCCGCTTTGGGCTACGAGGGTCCACAGAGTGCGCTGACCCACCTTGGGGCGCTGGTGAATTCCAGCGGGCGGCGGGGCCGGGTCCAGTCGGTGCTGCTGCCCCGGTTGCTGGATTGGCTCTCGGATGCCCCTGACCCGGACAGCGGCTTGCTGGCCTACCGCCGGATCAGCGAGGCGCTGTCCGAACAACGGTGGTATCTGGCCACGTTGCGTGACGAGAGCGCCGTCGCCAAGCGACTGATGCGCGTGCTGGGTACCTCGGCATTCGTCCCTGAATTGTTGATGCGGGCGCCGGAGGTGATCCAGCAGTACGCCGACGGACCCACCGGCCCGAAGCTTCTCGACGTGGAGCCCGATGGGCTGGCCAAGGCACTGGTGGCATCGACCGCGCGCCATCCCGATCCGGTCCGGGCGATCGCGGCGGCGCGCACGCTGCGCCGGCGCGAGCTGGCCCGGGTGGCTTCCGCCGATCTGCTGGGCATGCTCGAGGTCCGCGATGTCTGCGCCGCACTCACGTCGGTGTGGGTGGCGGTGCTACAGGCGGCGCTGAATGCGGTGATCCGCGCGAACACCCCTGACGACGGCGACATCCCGGCCAAGATCGCCGTGATCGGCATGGGCCGGCTAGGTGGGGGCGAGCTGGGCTACGGTTCGGACGCCGATGTCATGTTCGTCTGCGAACCGAACGCCGGGGTGGAGGAATCCCGCGCGGTCAAGTGGTCGGTGTCGATTGCCGAACAGGTGCGCGCGCTACTCGGGACACCCAGTGCGGACCCGCCATTGGAGGTCGACGCCAACCTGCGCCCGGAGGGCAGGCAGGGGCCGCTGGTGCGAACCTTGGCCTCCTACGAGGCGTACTACGCGCAGTGGGCCCAGCCGTGGGAGGTCCAGGCGCTGCTGCGCGCACACCGGGTCGCCGGGGACATGGACCTCGGGCACCGCTTCCTGCTGATGGTCGACAAGACCCGCTATCCGGCCGGCGGGGTGTCCACCGAAGCGGTCCAGGAGATCCGCCGCATCAAGGCACGCATGGATGCCGAGCGGCTGCCCCGCGGTGCCGACCCGAACACCCACACCAAACTCGGTCGCGGCGGGCTGGCCGACGTCGAGTGGACGGTGCAGTTGCTGCAGCTGCGCCACGCCCACGAGGTACCGGCGCTACACAACACCTCGACGCTCGAGTCGCTGGACGTGATCGGCGCCGCGGAACTGCTCGCCGAGGACGATGTCGACCTGCTGCGTCAGGCCTGGCTCACGGCAACCAGGGCGCGCAACGCCCTGGTCCTGGTGCGGGGTAAGCCCACCGACCAGCTGCCCGGCCCGGGCCGTCAACTGAACGCGGTCGCGGTCGCTGCCGGCTGGCGCGGCGACGACGGCGGGGAGTTCCTGGACCACTACCTGAGGGTGACTCGACGCGCAAAAGCAGTCGTGCTCAAGGTCTTCGGGAGTTAGGAACAGCTGGTGAAGGATGTCGAGTGGGGGTTTGTCAGCGCCGACGAGTACGACCGGATCCAGGCGGTACACGAGCCGCTCGCCGAGGCGGTGCGCCGGCTCGTCGACGCCAGCGTCCACACCGGTGCTGACGCCGACGTCATGGAGCGGGCCCGCCAGCTCGTCGACGAGGTCACCGAGATGCTGGCGAGCACCCCCACCGACCGGCCCAGGATATTGCGGCACGCGGACACCGGATTGCCGGTCGTGTGGCGCAATCCTGCTGTTGGACAGCACAATCCGATTGCCCCGCCGATGAACGTCCGGCACGAGAACGGCCGGTTTTTCAGCGAGTTCACGCTGGGACCGGTCTACGAGGGTCCGCCTGGTCTGGTGCACGGCGGAGTCTGCGCCCTGCTACTGGATCAGCTTCTCGGTGAGGCAGCCACCGACCGGCTCAGCATGCCCATGTTCACCGGGACGATCACCTTGAAGTACCTGCGGGGAACCCCGCTCGGGCCGCTGCGGGCCGAGGCGTGGGTTGAGCGCACCGAGGCGTACAAGACTTATGCGCGTGGCATTCTCGCCGACACGCAGGGCGCGACCGTCGAGGCGGAAGGGGTATTCATCATGCCGGTGTGGGCACGTGAGGCCGACGGGGGAGAGCGAACCGGCTGGCAGGTAGGCACCGCATGAAGTTCTACGTCAGCGTCGCCTTCCTCCAGACCCGAGAGGCCGTCGAGATCGCCAAGGCGGCAGACGATCTCGGCTACGACGGGCTGGGCATCCCCGACCACGTCGTGAATCTGGAGACCCTCGCCACGCCCTACCCCTACACCAAGGACGGCCAGCGTCGCTGGCAGCCATTCACCGACTGGCCCGATCCGTGGGTGCTGGTCGGGGCGCTGGCGCTGGTCACCGAGCGGCTGAAGTTTGTCACCACGGTCTACATCCCGGCGATGCGCGACCCGTACTCCGCGGCCAAGTCCATCGGCACAGCAGCTTGTCTGGCCGACGGCCGGGTGGAGCTCGGGATCGGGGTGGGCTGGTGCGAAGAAGAGTTCACCTTGATGGGGCAGCGGTTCGCCAAGCGCGGCAAGCGGACCGACGAGATGATCGAGCTGATGCGGGCGTTGTGGCAGCCGGGCTGGACGGAATTCGACGGCGAATTCTACCAGACGCCCCGCCTGGAGATGACGCCTACGCCGCCTCCGATTCCGGTCTACAGCGGCGGTCTGTCCGACATCGCGCTGCGCCGGGCCGCTCGCCTCGACGGCTGGATCGGCGACCTGATCAGCCTCGACCAGGCCATCGCGCGGGTCGACAAGCTGCGTGAGCTGCGGGCCGAGAAGGGGCTGACGATGGACGGGTACACGGTCCTGACGCCGCTGACCGACGCGTTCACCGTCCCGCACTTCGAGCGCGCCGAAGCGGCCGGGATCACCGGGATCGTGACGATGCCGTGGATGTTCTATTGCGGGATGGATGCGCCGCTGGCCGAGAAGGTCGATGGTATGCGGCGCTTCCGGAAGGATCTCGCGCTGGACGCCTGACCTCGACGGCAGGTGGGGATCAGGCGGATCCTTCGCTGCCTTTCGGCTCGTGCAACACCGACAGGATCTCGCCGATGTGGTGGCCGCGTTCCACGGGATGGCGCAGCGGGCGGTCGGCCCGGATTCGGTAGTAGTTGCGCCGCCCTTCTCGCAGCCGGTCCAGATAACCGGCTTCGACGAGGTCGCTGACGATGCGTTGCGCCGCGCGTTCGGTGACTCCCACGCGTTCGGCGACGTCGCGCAAGCGGATTCCCGGGTCGCGGGCGATACACAGCAGGGTGTGGGCGTGATTGGTCAAGAACGTCCACTCTGCCACACCGGAAGTCTAGTTCGGCACTACCAAGACACGAAATAGGGCGCGCCCAGCGCGAGGTCCCAGACCTATGGCATGTGATTCACGATACTTGACATACGTTTCTAAATACAGGTAATTTGTGTCGCATGTCAGGCAACTCAAGCTTCCTGCTGGTGGCAACGCTCGTGACGCCCGCGGCAATGGCGTTGGGCGCCAGTCTTTTCGGGGCCCGGCACCCCCGACGGTGGGCCCTGGCCGGTGCGCTGACCGCCGGCGTCGGTTTTCTCGCAGCCGGTGCGATGGCGGTCCAGGCAGGGCGCGGCACCCCTGCATCCGCCGCCGTGGGTGGGTTCATCGTGTCGGCCGACCGCCTCGCCGCGATGCTCCTGCTGCTGGTGTTCGGCGTCAGCTGCGTGGTCCAGGCCTTCGCGGTCCGCTACCTCGCCGGCGACCCGCGGGCGGCCTGGTTCACCGCCGGGGCAGCACTGCTGACCGCCGCCTCGGCCGGGCTGGTGACCTCGGCGACCCTGATCGGCCTGGCGATCAGCTGGACCGTCGCGGGTGTGGCCCTCTGCCTACTGCTGGCGACGTACTGGCACCTGCCGGCCGCCCGCGACGGGGTTCGACGAACGGCCACCGCCTTCGTCATCGGTGATCTGGCGCTATGGACTGCGGTGGGTATCGCGACCGCTCGGTGGGGCACGATCGACCTTCGCACCCTCGACAGTGCGCGGTTCGACGATCCGCTGCTGCCGGCGGTCGCCTGCCTGATCGTGCTGGCTGCACTGTCCCGCTCGGCTCAGCTGCCCTTTCATCGGTGGCTGCCCGCCACCCTAGCCGCGCCAACCCCAGTCTCGGCGCTGCTGCACGCCGGGGTCGTCAACGCCGGCGGCATCCTGCTGGTGCGGCTGGCACCGCTGATTACCGGAGAACTCGCCCGGGGCCTGACGATCGTGGCGGGACTTCTCACCATGATCTACGGGGCGACCATCATGATGGTGAAGCCGGATATCAAAGGTGCGCTGGCCAATTCGACCATGGCGCAGATGGGCTTCATGATCCTCACCTGTGGGCTGGGGCTGTGGGCCGCGACGATCTTCCACCTTGTCGCGCACGGCTTCTACAAGGCCACCCTGTTCCTGTCCTCCGGCTCGGCGATCGCCCAGCAGCGCCGTGCCGCGGCGCGGCCGCCGGCACCTGCCATGTCCGCCGTCCGGCGGGTACTCACCGCGACCGCCGCGGTGACGCTGCCGGCCATCGCGCTCGCCGCGTCGGTTCGGCTTATCGCCCTACCGCCCGGCGATCACACCGCCGAACAGGTGCTGCTGATCTTCGCTTGGGTGACCGGTACGGCAGCCACCTGGGGCTGGCTCGCGCGGCGACGCGGTATCGGTGCCGCGGTCACCGCGGTGGCGGTGCTACTGCCGGTGGCCGTCGCCTACCGCGCGCTGGTGGCCGCGGTGAGTGGCTACCTGGCGCCGGCGCTGCATGCCGGGGCTGCTCCGGCCGCGCTCGGGTGGTCTGTCATGACCATCGCCTGCGCGGTACTGGCTGCCCTGGCGGTACTGCGGTGGATGCCCGACAGCGCGGTGCACCGCGCGGTCTACGCGCGGGCGATCAGCGCCGGCCACCCCTCGATACCCGTGCTCGCACAACCGACAGGAGTACGTTCATGACCCACACCGACACCTACCGCGCACGGCTGCGCACTGACATCTCGATCGCGGCCCGGGTACTACCTACCCATTACCCGCTGGAGACCTTCATCGCGGTCAATCCACTGGCCGGCCTGGAGGGCATGCCTTTCGAACAGGCGATTCGGCGGGCTGGCGATCTCTACGGCCGCCCGGGAACCCTGCCGCTCAACACCTTTCGCGAACTGCACAGGTCGGGCCGGATCTCCGACGCCGATCTCGATGCGGCGCTCATCCGCCGCTATCCGCAGCTCGGTGAGGCGCCCACGCTGGCGCTGGGGGACCGGGTGGTGGCGCCACTGGAACTGATGAGGGCCGACCTGCTGCACGGCATCGGCGAGCCGGCGCCCTTGCGGCGCTACCGCACCCGAGCCGAACAGCTGGACGCGCGGCTGGCAGCGATCGTCGACGACCAGAGCGCCAAATGGTGCTCGGCGTTCTTCGGCCACGGTGCCTGGCCTATGCCTGGTCGGGAGAACGGTTTCTACGCTGCCTGGCGCGAGCTGGCGGCCGCGGACCCGACGCTCAAGCGCGCCGTGCGGGCCCGGCTGCGGGAGGTGCCGCCGCGACCCGACGATGCTGTGCTCTCGGCCCTGTCCGCTCTCGGTGTCGAAGACGGCGCCCGGATCGCTTACCTGCAGGCGCATCTGACGCGGCTGCCCGGGTGGGCCGCCCATATCCAGTGGTGCGGCAAGCGGGAAGCCGGCATCGACCTGCTGGAGTACCTCGGTATGCGGCTGGCCTACGAGACCGCGCTGGTTGCCGGGCTGAGCTCTGGCGCCGCCGTCGAACCGATTCCCACCCCGCTGCCCTCGGCGCGTGAGCGGGCCGCCCACCTGGAGCGGGTATGGGGAGTTGCCGGCGTCACCGACCAGCAGCGTGCGGCCGCCGCCAGAGTGCTGTCCGCCCTGCCGGTGACGGCACGGGACATGTTGTGGCAGAACGCCTTCGAGGGTCGCTACCGGGACGGCCTGCTCGGCGACCTGGACCGCAGCGCTCCCGTCGGGGCCCCCAAACCGGCGCACACACAGATCGTGACCTGCATCGATACCCGCTCGGAGGGCTTGCGGCGCCGGCTGGAGTCGCTCGGCGGTTACGAAACGCTGGGTTTCGCGGGGTTCTTCGCCGTCGCCATCCGCTTCTCCGACCTGCTCGGCGGCGCGTCCAGTGACCTGTGCCCGGTCCTCATCGCACCGAGTCACGACATCCGCGAAACGTCCGCTCCGCAGGCCGTCGAGCAGGCCGCTCGGCGGGTGTCAGGGGTGCTGCAGCTGGCAGGCGCCGAGTCAGCGTTCCACGCCGCTAAGGAGTCGCTGGCGGCGCCTTTCGTCCTCGCCGAGGTGTCGGGTTGGGCATCGGCGCCGCTGGCGGCGGCCAAGACGCTGGCGCCAGCGCTGAGCGGGACCATCCGCAACGGGTTGCACCGGATGGCGGTGCCCGACGCGCCGACCGTGCTCAACGTCGACGCCATTGCGCTGGCCGACCGGGCTCTGTTTGCGCAGGTGGCGTTGACCACGATGGGCCTGCTCGGTGGGTTCGGGCGCCTGGTCGTCTTCTGCGGCCACGGCAGCTCGACGGAGAACAACCCGTACCAGGCCGCGCTGGACTGTGGTGCCTGTGGGGGACAGGCGGGCGGCCCCAACGCGCGGACCGCGGCGCTGATCCTCAACCAGCCCCAGGTCCGCGAGGAACTGCGCGCAGTCGGAATCGACATCCCCGACCACACCTACTTTCTTGCCGCGCAACATGACACGGCGACCGACACGGTCAGCATCCTGGATCAGCACCTGATCCCGGCGGATCACCGCGAGGACGTCGAGCGGCTTCGTGCGGACTTCGGCCGCGCCGGCGCCGCGCTGGCCGCCGAACGATGCGCGACGCTACCCGGCGCCCGGCGCAGCCTCACACCGCATCGGGCGGCCCGTCACGTCGCCACCCGGTCGGTCGACTGGGCCCAGGTCTATCCCGAGTGGGGATTGGCCGGCAATGCGGCTTTCGTCGTCGCCCCGCGGGACGTCACCGCTGGGCTGGACCTGCAACGCCGCACGTTTCTGCACTCATATCAGGCCGATGTCGACGAGGACGGGACAGCGTTGGAAACCATTCTCACCGCCCCGCTGGTTGTCGCACAGTGGATCAACTGCCAGTACTACTTCTCCGCTGTCGCCCCGGATGTCTTCGGGGCCGGCACCAAGACGGTCCATAACGTCGTCGGCACCGCGGGGGTGATCGCCGGGCACAGCGGCGATCTGCGCCTCGGCCTGCCCTGGCAGTCGCTGGCCGACGGAGACCAGCTGCGGCACGAACCCCTGCGCCTGCTCGCGGTGATCCAGGCGCCACTGAGCCGGATCGACATGATCGTCGAGCGCAACCCGATCCTGCAGGATCTGTTCGGCAACGACTGGGTGGCGGTGGCGGCTCGGGAGGACGGTACCGCGCCTTGGCATCGATGGAGTCGCTTCGGTTGGCGGCCCTGGTTCGAATCTGATTCCACCCCAACAACTCTCGATGAGGAGATGGTTTCATGAATGTACCGACCCTGACCAAGATGACCAAAATCGAGGTCGTCGTCCCGGGCGGCGATGCCCCGGCTGTGCGTGACTTGATCCAAAGCGTCGGCGCCACCGGCTTCACCAGCCTGTCCGGAGTGTCCGGCCTGGGCCACCACGGCTATCGGCAGGGCAGACTGCTGTTCAACCAGCAGGCGGCGCTCGAACTGCTCATCACCGTCGTGCCGGAATCGAAAGCTGACGCACTTCTGGCCGGCTTGCGGCCGCTGCTCGATGCCTCGTCCGGGGTGATGTTCGTGACCGAAACCTACGTTAGTCGCCCCGACTACTTCAGCTGACCCCGATACACCTCCGAAGAAAGGAACACACCATGTCCGAGCCCCTGATCGCCTGGCAACGCCTGCGTGCCGGCAACGAGCTCTTCTTCGCCCCGGTCCGCGGTCGTCGCGGGGAACCGGTCGTCGACAAACCCATTGCGGCGGTGTTCCGTTGCGCCGACGCGCCGGTCGGCAGCGAGATGGTCCTGGGCCAGGCCTGGGGATCGCTGCTCGACGTGAGCACCTGGGGACACGTGATCGACTCCGGTGTCCTGGCCACGATGGAGTACGCCGTCGAGACGCTCGAGGTGCCGCTGATCGTGGTGCTCGGTCACGACGAGTGCCCGGCGATGCGCGCCGCACTGCGGGCCTGGGACGAAGCGGTGGTACCCGACGGAGCCACCCGTGCCGCGGTCCAGCAGGCGCTGTCGTCGATTGTTCGTCGCGATGCGGGTGTGGACGCCGTCGACACGGTCACCGCGGCCCACATCGTCGAGGTGGGTGTGGCGCTGCTGGATCGCTCTCCGGCGATCGCGCGGCGCGTCGACGCCGGCAAATGCGGAATTGTCTGTGCCGCTACGGATCCCGTAACTGGACTGCTGCGCACCCATGCCACCATCGGGCCGGTTGGTGAGGCCTCCGACGCGCTGTTGGAGGTGGTTTGACAGCGCAGTTATCGCCGCCGGGCCCGGCTCTCCAGGGCGAGGGCCCCGGCTCCGGCAAAGGCGATCAGCAGAAAGGAGAAGCAATACAGGACGCTAAGTTCGCCGCCGTTCTCGATGGGCAACAACGCTTTTGGCTGGTGCTGGGTGAAGTAGGCGAACGCCATCTCGCCCGAGCCGATCAGGGCCGCGATGCGGGCGAACAGCCCGAGCGCAACGAGGACGCCGACGACGAGTTCGATGACGCCGGCATACCAGTAGGGCCACGCACCCACCGGGGCGGCGCCGCCCTGGTCGACCGGCCACGCGAAGAGCTTCGCGGTGCCGTGAATGGCGAACGACAGGCCGATGATGATGCGGAAGAGGGCGAGCGCGGCGGGCTGAAAAGTGTGGAGGCGGGCGTCGAGTCGTTGTGTCATGGGACCGACCCTACTATCCGGACCGCGGTCCGTTCACGTTGCCGACGGGTGGCTTCGGGTTTCCTGTGATGTTGCTCTGCATTCGGCATGGCCGTCATCGGCCGTCGCTACTGTCGCGAACGTGAGGAGCCCTGACGCGAAAAGTCCACCCGTCCGGCGGGTTGACGCCGGACGGGTGGACTCCGTCAGTACTACGGGTTACACGTCGTAGTACAGCGCGAACTCGTACGGGTGAGGACGGATCTGGATCGGCATGATCTCGTTCTCGCGCTTGTAGGCGATGTACGTCTCGATCAGGTCCGGGGTGAACACGCCGCCCTCGGTGAGGTATTCGTGGTCTTCCTCGAGCCGGTCGATCACCGCTGCGAGCGAGGTCGGAGCCTGCGGGATGTTGGCGGCCTCGTCCGGCGGCAGCTCGTAGAGGTCCTTGTCCACCGGGGCCAGCGGCTCGATCTTCTTCTTGATGCCGTCGATACCGGCCATCAGCATCGCCGCGAACGCCAGGTACGGGTTGCCCGAGCTGTCCGGGCAGCGGAACTCGAGGCGCTTGGCCTTCGGGTTGTTGCCGGTGATCGGGATACGCACGCACGCAGAGCGGTTGCGCTGGCTGTACACCAGGTTGATCGGGGCCTCGTAGCCCGGCACCAGGCGCTTGTAGGAGTTCACCGTCGGGTTGGTGAACGCCAGCAGCGACGGCGCGTGGTGCAGGATGCCGCCGATGTAGTGGCGGGCCAGGTCGGACAGGCCGGCGTAGCCGGACTCGTCGTGGAACAGCGGCTTGCCGTCCTTCCACAGCGACTGGTGGGCGTGCATGCCCGAACCGTTGTCGCCGAACAGCGGCTTGGGCATGAAGGTGACGGTCTTGCCGTTGGCCCACGCCGTGTTCTTGATGATGTATTTGAACAGCAGCACGTCGTCGGCCGCGTGCAGCAGCGTGTTGAACTTGTAGTTGATCTCGGCCTGGCCGGCGGTGCCGACCTCGTGGTGGCCGCGCTCGAGGGTGAAGCCCGCGTTCTGCAGGTTGGTGGCCATCTCGTCGCGCAGGTCGACGTAGTGGTCATACGGCGCGACGGGGAAGTAGCCGCCCTTGGGGCGGACCTTGTAGCCGCGGTTGGCCGAGCCGTCGGCCTCGAACGGCTCCCCGGTGTTCCACCAGCCCGACTCGGAGTCGACCTCGTAGAAGGTGCCGTTCATCTTCGAGTCGAAGCTCACCGAGTCGAAGATGTAGAACTCGGCCTCGGCGCCGAAGTAGCAGGTGTCGGCAATGCCCGTGCTGGCCAGGTAGTTCTCGGCCTTGCGGGCGACGTTGCGCGGGTCGCGCGAGTAGGCCTCGCGGGTGAAGGGGTCGTGCACGAAGAAGTTCAGGTTCAGCGTCTTGGCGGCGCGGAACGGATCGATACGCGCGGTCTCGGGGTCCGGCAACAGCATCATGTCGGACTCGTGGATCGACTGGAAGCCCCGCACCGACGAGCCGTCGAATGCGAGGCCGTCCTCGAAGACGCTCTCGTCGAACGCGGACGCCGGAATCGAGAAATGCTGGACGACGCCAGGGAGATCGCAGAACCGAATGTCGACGTATTCGACGTTCTCGTCCTTGATCTGCTTGATGATGTCGTCAGCGGTCTTTTCTGCCACTTACCACTCCTTCGTGCGGCCTGTCTTGCGCATGTCTAGGCACATAGGTTTCTTAACCCGCGGCTGACGCTAGGGAGCTGATGTTGCCTGCCCGTCAAGGTCATGTTGCGCCAACGTTACGCATCCTAGGTCCAGGTGCGACGTGGGGCTTTGCCGAGGGCCGCATATCCTGGGTGCATGGCGCGCGAGATCGGATCCTGGCTGTCTGGACCGGAACCGGTGCAGCCGGCTGTCGACGGCGACTATCCGGGTCAAGCGCTGGGCCTGCCGGAGGCGGGGCCGCAATCGTTGGCCGGCACGGGGCGGCGGTTCGCGGCCCTGCTGATCGATTGGCTGATCGCCTACGGGCTCGCCGCGCTCGGCATCACGCTGGGAATCGTCACGATGGCGACGTTGTCGACGGCGGTACTGCTCATCTGGTTCCTGCTCGGGGTGATCTCGGTCCGGCTGTTCACCTTCACCCCGGGGCAGTACGCGCTCGGGCTGATGGTGGTGCCGGTGGATAACCGGATTCACGTCGGGACCGGCCGCGCGATTGTGCGGGGGCTGTTGCTCGCGTTGGTGATCCCGGCACTGTTCTCCGATGCCGACGGTCGGGGTCTGCAGGACCGGTTGACCGCAACGGCGGTCGTGCGCCGCTGAGCCTCCGAGACAACGCGGCCCGACGGTCCCTATCCCGCGGCGACGTTGGGCCGCCGCGTCAGTAAAGCGCCTTGCCGCCGTCGAGGCGGATGACCGTGCCCGTCAGGTACGGCGAGCAGGTCGACAAGAACAGCAGCGTCTCGGCGACATCGTCGGCGTCGCCGTTGCGGAACTCATAGCGGGTGCCGACTCGGTAGGTATCGCCCTCCGCCAGAGGCTCGCCGCGATAGCGGCGCAGGGCGTCGTTGGTTCCATCGTCGGATCGGAAGAACTGCGTCGGTGCAACGGCGTTGCACTGCACAGTCGGCGAGAGCGCAACCGCGAGCTGCTCCATCAGCCGGATCAGAGCTGTCTTGGACACTCCGTGCGGGATGAGGTTGGGCCACGCCTCGTTGGTCGAGTTGCCGACCAAAGCGATGATTCTGCCGTGTCCTTGTTTCTGCATGACTCTCGCGGCTTGTTGGCTAAGGAAGAACGGTCCGCGGATATTGATCCCGAACGCAGCGTCGAAGTCGTCCTCGGTGACGTCCTCGAACTCCTTCGCCCGCAGCGAGCTCGCGTTGTGGATCACCACGCTGAGGTCGCCCCGCCAGCCCGCTGCCTGGTCCACCAACGACCGCGCCTGCGACGTATTCGACACATCGGCGTCAATCGCGGTCGCTTCGCCGCCTTCGCGGCGAATGAGTTCGACGGTCTCCTCGGCGAGTTCGGATTGCTGCCAGTGATTGACGACGACGGCGGCGCCGGCGGCGGCGAATCTGCGAGCAAATTCTCGGCCGGCACGTTCGGCGGCACCGGTGATCAGGACCGTCTTTCCGGCGAGCTTCGAATTCATGTGATTTCCGTTCTCTGCGTGTGGTGGCTGTGGTTCGGCGGTCTCAGGTCGAGGAGACGATCGTGGCTGCAGGTCAGATTTCGCGAACGCCGGCCCTCCAGACGGCATGTGTGAGCGGCACCCCAGGGCGGTATGCGAGATGGGTGGTCGACGGCGCATCCAGTACCTGAAGGTCTGCCCGAGCCCCGACCCGGGCGAGGAACTCACTCGCCTGGAGTTCGATCAGCGACTGCGGTTGCGCCGCCGCGGAATCTTTGCGCTAGAGGAATTGTGGAGGGCAGGCACGACAGGCGGGCAACGCTCACTGGGATTGACGGGGGTACCCCGGCCCAGGCCGGGCCTGGTCGTTGGCGAGCCGTTCGACGCGGTCGAGATCGACCCCGGGACATCCAGGACGCGCGGTGCGCAACTGCCCCAGCTCCCGATTGTCGCGCGCTCCGCCGACGTCACCGCGACAATCGTGGGCGGCCAGCTGACGCGACCCCGGGCTCGTCGGCGCCTCTCGCCGGGGCGTGCCCGGGGCAGCGTCGACTGAACGCCGCCAGCCGAAGGGCAGTGGATCATGCAGCAGGGTCTGTGGCATTGGCGGCGCCAAGAACGGTAACGGCAACCGAATGGTCGGTTGCAATACTGTCGGATCGCCCCACGAGTCGTCCGCGCGCGGCGACAACGACCCTGCTGCCGTTCTAAAGTTGGTGCCGGACTTCGCCGTTCATCATCGTCATGGTGACGGTCGCGCGATGGATGTCGTGCGGATCGATCTCGAAGATGTTGGTGTCCAACACGATCAGGTCGGCCAGCTTGCCCACCTCGACCGAACCCACCCGGTCGTCCATGCCCAGTTGATAGGCGGCGCCCAGCGTATTGGCGTGAACCGCTTCGGCGACGCTGAGGCATTGATCGGCGGGCGGCAGCACCGGTGCGTCCGGTGTCCCGATCAGCTGTCGGGTCACCCCGATCTGGATGGACTCCAGCGGCTTGTACGTGGAGTAGTAGCCCGCCGCCGGCCAGTCGGTGCCCAGCGAGATGCGCCCGCCCGCCCGCAGCACGTCCTGCGGGCGATACATCAGATCCTGGCGCGGGTGGCCGTAGCGAGCGGCCATGTTCTGCAGCGTGTCGGGATCGGCCGAGAGCCAGTTGGCCGAGAACTGCGCCACGACGCCGAGGGGCCCGAACCGCCGGCTGTCGGATTCCTCGACGTAGACCAGGTGGGCGACCGCATGCCGGCGATCGCGGCTCGGATTCGTGGCTATCGCCCGCTCGATGGAATCCAGCGCGACGCGCGCGGTCCGCTCGCCACAGGCATGCACGTGCACGTCGAACCCGGCGGCGTCGACGTCACCGATGAGTTGGTGCCACTGTTGCTCGGTGAAAGGCGACGCACCGATCGAATCGGGCTTGTCGGCGTAGGGCTCGAGGAGCCACGCGGTGTAACCGCCCTGGGTGCCGTCACCGACTACCTTCACCACGTCGACGGCGACCAGCTCGGTCGCGATCCGCTCCCGGATCTCGGTCAGTCGGGCCACCGCGTCCCCGATCGGCGGGGACTTCACGCTGTAGGACGCCATGACACGGAACGGCAGCGCACCGCGATCCTCGATATCCGTGTACAGCGCGATCAGGGCGGCCTGGTCGTCACCGATCGGCGGAACCCCCGCGTCGAAAACCGTGGTGATACCCGCGGCCGAGGCCTTCGGCAGCCAGCCCTCCAACAGTCGCTGCATGGACACCGCCGAGATCGGCTCCACCGCGTTGACCACCGCCAGCACGGCGTCGACTTCGAGGATGTAGCCCGTCGGCGCACCGGCCTCGTCACGGGCGAAATAGCTGAACCCCGGAATCGGGTCGGGGGTGTCGCGGTGCACGCCGGCCATCTCCAGCGCCGCGCTGTTGGCCCACAGGCTGTGGCCGTCGATCGCGAAGAAGAAGCCGGGCCGGTCGGGCAGGATCCGGTCCAACTCGGCGCGGGTGGGGCCATCGGTGTCGAACATGTCGACGCGCCAACCGAAGCCCCGCACCGGGCCGTCGGGATGGTCTCGCGCATACGCCGCGATCGCGTCCAGCGCGTCGTCGCGCGTCGGCACCTGCAGATCGGCGCCGCTGGTGAGGAAGGCGCCGAGGAACGGGTGGATGTGTCCCTCGACGAACCCGGGCATCAGTAGCTTGCCGTCGAGTTCGATGACGCGGGTGTCCGGGCCGGTGAGTGCCGCGGCGCCGGCCTCGTCCCCGACGTAGGAGATCGTCGTTCCGGTAACGGCTACGGCCCGCGCCCAGGGGCGTCCCTCGACACCGGTATAGGCGGGGCCGCCGCGAAAGACGAAGTCGGCGGTGGTCTCGGGCCGGCGCCGGTCGGTGACGGCGGGTGCCGGAGTCGTCTCGTGGGCTATCGGTCGAGCGGGGCGCAGGGCGGTGAAATGCGGCGCCCACTCACACGCGGTGCACACGACGACTCTCCGCTGGCGTCAGCGCCGGCGGACCGAGCGCTGCACGCCTCGCATCTTGGCCTGCGCGGGCAGTGGGCCCTTGGGCATGGCTGCCGGACCGACGCGGGTTCCCAGGGCGGTCAGCTTCGACTCCAGGACATCCATCTGCTTGACGGTGATGTTGGCCGGCAGCTTGGTCAGATGCCGCTCCAGCTTGGACAGCGGTACCTCGCCCTCGCCGTTGCCCACGATCACGTCGTAGATCGGCACGTCACCGACGAGCCGAGCGGTGCGCTTCTTCTCCTGGGCCAGCAACGGCTTGACCCGCGTGGATGCACCCTCGGCGACGAAGATGACGCCCGGCCGACCGATTACCCGGTGCACAGCATCGAAATGCCCGGTGGCCGCCACACCCGGGGTGACCCGCCACTTACCCCGCAGGTTGTCCAGCGCCCATGCCGCCGCACCGGTCTGGCCCTCGGCCTTGCGGTACACCGACTTCTGCGCGCGTCGCCCGAAGATGATGAATGCCACCAGCGCGCCGAGCACCACGCCGAGTGGAATCAGCATGTAGGCGGTGAACCCGCCGACCAGCACGCCCGCGACGACCGCCGCCGCCACGATCAGGACGAAAGCGCCGATCATGTAGGGCAGTAGCCGCTTGTCCTCTTTGCGCTGCATCTGGAAGGCCTGCCACAGCTGGCTGCGACGTTGTTTGGAGGCGGCCTTGCGGGCGGCCTTTGCCTCAGCCTTGGCCGCCTTGGTCTCGGCGGTGGAGCGGGATTTCGCCATAACTACCAAGAATACGGGGACGCGATCAGCGTCGACCCGCGGTGGCCTCGCGGGCCTGCTGGTACAGCCGGCCGGCCCGGTAGGAGGAGCGCACCAGGGGACCGGAGAGCACGCCGGCGAATCCCAGACCCTCGGCGTAGGCAGCCAGGTCGACGAACTCCTCGGGTTTGACCCACCGCTCGACAGGGTGGTGGCGCACGGAGGGGCGCAGGTACTGGGTGATGGTGATGATGTCGCAGCCCGCGTTGTGCAGGTCGACCAGCGCGGTATGCACCTCGTCGATGGTCTCGCCCATGCCCAGGATCAGATTGCTCTTGGTGACCAACCCGAAGTCGCGGGCGGCGCTGAGCACGTCCAGGCTGCGCTGGTAGCGGAACGCCGGCCGAATCCGCTTGAAGATCCGGGGGACGGTTTCGACGTTGTGCGCGAATACTTCCGGACGCGACTCGAATACCTCACGCAGCAGGTCGGGCTCGCCGTTGAAGTCCGGTGCCAGCAGTTCGACACCGGTCGACGGGTTGAGGGCCTTGATGGCGCGGACGGTCTCGGCGTAGAGCCACGCACCGCCATCGGGCAGGTCGTCGCGGGCCACGCCGGTCACCGTGGCATAGCGCAATCCCATCGCGGCCACGCTCTCGGCGACCCGCCGCGGTTCGTCACGGTCGAGCTCGGCGGGTTTACCGGTGTCGATCTGGCAGAAGTCACAGCGGCGGGTGCACTGCTCGCCGCCGATCAGGAAGGTGGCCTCGCGGTCTTCCCAGCACTCGTAGATGTTGGGGCAGCCGGCCTCTTCACACACGGTGTGCAGACCTTCGCGACGCACCAGGCTCTTGAGGGCGGTGTACTCCGGTCCCATCCGGGCCCGGGTCTTAATCCACGGCGGCTTGCGCTCGATCGGGGTCTCGGCGTTGCGGACCTCCAGGCGCAGAAGCTTGCGGCCAGCCGGTTCGACGCTCACCTGGTCGATGCTACGTGAGTCGACACCGGCAGGCGGCCGTCGAGTGCGTCACACACCGCCTCGGCGACGCGGGCGCGGACGTCGTCGACACCCACCCGCCGGCCCAGTTCTGCAGACAGCGACGTCACACCGGCGTCGGCGATTCCGCACGGCACGATCGCCGAGTACGCACCGAGGTCGCAATCGCAGTTCAGCGCGAAGCCGTGCAACGTGGTCCCGCGGGCCACCCGGATGCCGATGGCCGCGATCTTGCGGGCCGGCCGCGGGCCCTCGGCCGGCAGCCAGACACCCGAGCGGCCTTCCACTCGGCCGGCGTCCAGTCCGAACTCGGCACACACGCTGATCAGTGACTCCTCGAGGCGCCGAACGTAATTCACCACATCGAGCGGTTCGGCCAACCCAATCACGGGGTAGCCGACCAGTTGGCCGGGGCCGTGCCAGGTGATCTTGCCGCCGCGGTCGGTGTCGACGACGGGGGTGCCATCCACCGGCCGCTCGTGGGCTTCGGTGCGCCTGCCGGCGGTGTAGACCGTTGGGTGCTCCAGTAGCAGCAGGGTATCCGGGCCGCCCGCCACCCGGGCGTCGGCGAGCTCGCGTTGCACCTGCCAGGCGGCCAGGTAGTCGACGGCACCGAGCTGACGGACCTGCATCGCCGCGGAGCTGGATCGGATGGACTGGCGCACCCGATCGACGGTACTACCCCTGCGTCGACGCGGTGGCGTAGACCAGGGCCTCGCCGATGGTGTTGTGGTGGAACACGAACCCGGCCCGTTCCAGGGCGGCGGGAATGGCCCGCTGACCGCCGAGCAGACCCTCGTCGGCGAACTCGCCGAGCAGGGTGCGCAACGCGAACCCGGGCACCAGCCACGGTGTGGGTCGGTTGAGCGCTCGGCCCAACGCGGCAGTGAATTCGGAATTGGTCACCGGCGCCGGCCCGGTGTAGTTCACCGGTCCGGACAGGTCGTCGTTGCTGATCGCGAACAGCAGCGCCCGGATCTCGTCCTCGAGGCTGATCCACGGCATGTACTGCCGCCCGGAACCCAGCCGGCCGCCCAGGCCCACCGCGAACAGCGGCCGCAACCGGCCCAGGACACCGCCGCCGGGGGACAGGACCAGGCCGGTGCGTGCCAGCACCACCCGCACGCCGGCGTCCTCGGCGGGCAGGGTTGCCGCCTCCCAGTCCACACACAGCTGGGGCAGGAAACCCCTTCCGGCGGAGGCGGTTTCGTCGACCACCCGGGTGCCGGTGTCGCCGTAGAAGCCGACCGCGCTCGCGTTGATCAGCACCGGTACGCCGGCGTCGACGACTGCCGTGGAGATCACGTCGGTGGGTGTGATGCGGCTGTCGCGCAGGCTCTGCTTGAACGCGCCGGACCAGCGCTTCTCGCCGACGTTGACACCGCACAGGTTGATCACGGCGTCGACACCCTCCAGGCCGGCCGGATCGAACTCGCCGCTGTCGGGATTCCAATGCAACTCGTCGCTGCTTGCCGGCGCACGGCGCACGATCCGCAGCACCCGGTGGTCGGCGGCACGCAGCGCCGAGACCAGCGCGGACCCGATCAGGCCCGAAGATCCGGCGATCGCGACGGCGAGCCCGCTTACTGGCTGGCCCATGCCGGTCAGAGGCCGAGGTCGGCCTCGAACGCCCCGTCTTCGAGCCGGCGCTTCACGGTGGTCAGGAACCTACCGGCGTCCGCGCCGTCGATCAGTCGGTGGTCGTAGGTCAGCGGCAGGTAGCAGATGGACCGCACACCGATGGACTCGTTGCCGAACTCGTCGACGATGACCCGCGGACGCTTCACGATCGCGCCGGTGCCCAGCATCGCCGCCTGCGGCGGCACCAGGATCGGAGTGTCGAACAGGGCGCCCTGGCTGCCGATATTGGTGATCGTGAAGGTGCCGCCGGACAGCTCGTCGGGCTTGAGATCGCCCGAGCGCGCCCGGCCGGCGATGTCGTTGATAGCGCGGGCCAAGCCGGCCAGCGACAGATCACCGGCGTTGTGGATCACGGGGGAGAGCAGACCCTGCTCGGTGTCGACGGCGAACCCGAGGTGCTCGGCGTCGTAGTAGGTGATCTCTTTGGTGTCCTCGTTGTAGCTGGCATTGACGTTGGGGTGCGCCTTGAGTGCGTCGATCACTGCGCGCGTGATGAACGGCAGGTAGGTCAGGTTCACCCCTTCGCGCTCGGCAAAGTCGTTCTTGGCCCGCGCCCGCAGCGCCACGATCTTGGTCATGTCGACCTCGTGGGTCTGCGTCAGCTGCGCGGTGGCCTGCAGCGACTCGCGGGTTTTCTTCGCCGTCAGCTGGCGGATGCGGTTGGCCTTTTGCGTCGTCCCGCGCAGATGCGCCAGCGGCGAGGGGCCTGCTGCTGCGGCGGGCGCCGGGGCTGGCGCGGCCGGGGCTGCTGCCGCAGCGGCTGGTGCTGCGGGAGCCTTCTTGGCGGCATCCCTGGCCTCGACAGCGGCAAGTACATCCTGCTTGCGGATCCGGCCGCCCACGCCGGTGCCCTTGACAGCGGCAAGGTCGATTCCGTTCTCGGTGGCCAACTTTCGCACCAACGGCGTGACGTAGGGGCTGCCGTCGGCGGCGCCGGCCGGCTCAGTCTCGGCTGCCGGGGCGGGCGCCGGCTGGGGCTCGGGCCTGGGTTCGGGTTTCGGTTCCGGTTTCGGTTCGGCCTTGGGCTCGGGTTTCGGTTCTGGCTTGGGTTCGGGGGCGGGCTCCGCCGCGGCACCGGCATCGCCGATCTTGGCGAGTTCACCGCCGACGGCGACCGTGTCGTCCTCCGCGGCGGTGATGCTGACCAGGGTCCCGGCGACCGGCGAGGGGATCTCCGTATCGACCTTGTCGGTGGAGACCTCTACAAGCGGCTCGTCGACGGCAACCGAATCGCCGACCTTCTTCAGCCACCGGGTGACGGTCCCTTCGGTGACCGACTCACCGAGTTCGGGCATCAACACCGAAGTAGCCGACCCGGACGCCGCGGGAGCCGGCGGTGCGGACTCCGGTTCGGGCTCGGGCTCGGGTTCTATCTCTTCGGCGGCCGGCTCGGGCTGGGCGGCCGGCTCCTCGGCGGCAGGAGCGGGCGTCGACTCCGCCGCCTCACCTGCCTCGCCGATCACGGCGAGTTCGCCGCCGACCTCGACGGTGTCGTCTTCCTGCGCGACGATCTTGGTCAGCACGCCGGATGCCGGCGAAGGTATCTCCGTGTCGACCTTGTCGGTCGAGACCTCCAGCAGCGGCTCGTCGACCTCGACGGTATCGCCCTCTTGCTTGAGCCACCGGGTGACGGTCCCCTCGGTAACGCTCTCACCGAGTGCCGGCATCTGGACGGAGACGGCCATTGTGTTGACTCCCTCGAACTCGAATGGCTGGTCGTGCGGGTCGTCTCTCCATCCTGTCATCACCCGGGCACTCGCATGCACTCAGGGCGACGTGTGTTTTCTCTGGCACCATCGAGTGGAAAGCTACGCGGAGAGGAGTTCGTCGGAGTTGGGGCTGTTCGATAGGTTGCTGCCTGGTCGCCGAGGCGAATCCGACGCGGCCGCAGATCAGAGGCACCTGCGCGAGTGGGCGGCTCAGCGCACCGGGGTCGAGGCATTCGTCGAGCCCAAGACCAGCGTGACGCCCATGACCATCGTGCTGGTGGCGGCCGATGGCGAGTGGACGCGGCGGCCCGCCGGCGGCGCTTCCGGGGCGAGGCGCCTCGGCGAACAGCTCGGGATTCCGGTCTATGACGTGCAGAAAGTCGGGTATCCGCAACGGATGCGTGACCACGATGCCCGGCGCAGGATCGAACGTCGCCGTGCGCTGCGCGAGGAGCTCGACGAGCGCTGAATCGCGCCTTGACACCCATTGGCTCCCCGAGGCAGGGTCAAAAACGTTCGGTACCAACGGTATGAGCTACTCATCGTCACAGTTACTGATGGGGCTAGCCGGTGTCTTGGAGGGTTCGGATGACTACGCACCATGTCGGGAGCAGCGACGGAACCCGTCTCGCGGTCTACGAGGAGGGCAATCCCGACGGCCCGACTATCGTCCTCGTCCACGGGTGGCCCGATTCGCACGTGCTGTGGGACGGCGTCGTGCCACTGCTGACCGAGAAGTTCCGCGTCATCCGCTACGACAACCGCGGCGCCGGCGCTTCCTCGGCGCCCAAGGGTGTGTCGGCCTACCACCTGACTCGCCTCGCCGATGACTTCGCCGCAGTCATCGCCGAGCTGTCCCCGGGCCGGCCGGTGCACGTCATCGGACACGACTGGGGGTCATCGACGGTGTGGGAGTATCTGACCCGACCGGTCGCTACCGACACGGTCGCATCGTTCACGTCGATCTCCGGTCCCGACGCCGACCATCTGAGCCGCTATGTCCGTGACGGTCTTTCGAATCCCTTGCGGCCGCGGCGATTTGCGAAAGCGCTCGCCCAGGCCGCGCACCTGAGCTATATGATGAGCTTCTCCATCCCGGTGCTCATGCCGTTGGCCATGCGGGCATTCCTGGCGGGGGTGGTCCGGGCGGTGTTCATCGCCCCCGGCATTCCGCCTTCGCGCATGCGCCACGGGGACACCTACGTTTCCGATGCGGCCAACGGGCTGAAGATCTACCGCGCCAACTTCTTTCGCTCACTGCTGAGGGTGAAGGGCAACCGGTACGTCTCGGTTCCCGTCCAGCTGATCGTCAACACCGCGGACAAATTCGTACGCCCCTACGTATACGACGACACCGCGCGCTGGGCACCCCGGTTGTGGCGCCGCGACATTCGGGCCGGGCACTGGTCGCCGATGTCGCATCCCGAAGTAATCGCCACCGCTACGGCCGAGCTGGCAACCCACCTCGGCGGCGGGGCCCCAGCCCGCGCGCTACTGCGTGCCGAAGTGGGTCGGCGCCGAAAAGCGTTCGGCGACATGCTTGTATCGGTTACCGGTGCGGGAAGTGGAATTGGCCGCGAAACCGCGCTGGCGTTCGCCCGTGAGGGCGCCGAGGTGATCGTCAGCGACATCGACGAGGCCGCGGTCAAGGAGACGGCCGCCCGGATCGGCTCCGACGGCGGTGTGGCACATCCGCACGTAGTGGACGTCGCCGACGCCGAGGCCGTCGAGCGGTTCGCCGGCGAGGTGTGCGAGAGCTACGGCGTACCCGACATCGTGGTCAACAACGCCGGCATCGGGGTCGCGGGTGCATTCCTGGACACGCCGCCCGAGCAGTTCGACCGGGTACTCGACGTCAACCTTGGGGGGGTGGTCAACGGCTGCCGGTCTTTCGCCCGGCGCATGGTGGACCGGGGAACCGGCGGGCACATCGTCAACGTCGCCTCCATGGCGGCGTACGTGCCCCTGCAGTCGCTTAACGCCTACTGCACGTCCAAGGCTGCGGTGTACATGTTCTCCGACTGTCTGCGGGCCGAACTCGACGCCGCCGGAATCGGATTGACCACCATCTGCCCCGGGATCGTCGACACCAACATCGTGTCGACCACCCAGCTGCACGCGCCCGATGGCAAGGGCTCCGCGGTGCCGGGCCGGCGCGCGCAGCTGGAGAAAATGTTCAGGCTGCGCCGGTACGGGCCGGAGAAAGTAGCCGGTGCGATCGTCTCGGCGGTACAGAAGAACAAACCGATCCGCCCGGTCACGCCCGAGGCGTACCTGCTCTACGGCACCTCGCGGGTCCTGCCGCAGGCGCTGCGCAGCACCGCCCGTGGCAAGGTCGTCTAGCTGTTGCGGGTCATGACGTTGTTGGCAGTTGATTGAACGAGCCGAACCGGAGGTGGTCCGGTTATGTGGCTTGTGATGGATACCGCAGCGCCAGGATCGAGGCGCTAGCCCATCAAATTGTTGCGCGCGTTCCTAGACACGCGATCGAGGAGATCAGCTAACGCCTGCCGTTCGTCTGGTGCCAGGCCGCCGAGAAGCACGTCTTCGGCCTGCCGCAGCGCCTTGCTTCCTCCACGAAGGGCCGATTTCGCGGTGGGCGTGGGGAAGACCTGCAAAATCTTTCCGTGCACGGGATGAGGACGGCGCTCGACTAGTCCTTGGTCTTCGAGCTTGCCGACTGCGTGGGCAATGCTCTGGGGCCGCACTTGAGCACGCCGGGCGAGCTCTGCGGTCGACACGCCAGGATCGTCAACGACCATCCGGAGTGTCCCGAGGAGCGTGCTCGACAAGCCACAGGCAGACAGGGCGTGGTCTATCGCCCGATCCACCACATTCTCGGTGCGCCATAACCGGCGAGAGAACGAATCGTCCGGGCCTGTCATGTGTCTTCCTGCCATCTCAGATTATTGCCGTGATCATAACAGCGTCCTGTGAACACAGTCGCGAACAAATATGACAGCGTGCTGTTAACATGACAGTAAACTGTTAACCCGCGGGGTTGAGGAGTCGAGATGAACGCGTGCGAAGTGCTTGTGGTCGGCGCCGGACCGACAGGTCTGATGCTGGCTGCTGAGTTGAACCTTGCCGGTGTCGACGTGGTGATCGTGGATCGTCGGCTCGAGCGCAATCCGCTTTCGCGGGCCGGGTGGATTCAGCCGCGGATCGCCGACATTCTGTGGCAAAGGGGCTTGTTGGCTGAAGTGCTGAGCTCTGGACACTACGAGCCGTCGACGCTGGCCCACTTTGCGGGCATCCCCGTCGACCTCGGCGACTGGATCGACAACCAACCAGCCTGGCCGGTGCCGCAGATTCACGTCGAGCGAGCCCTCGAGGAGCACCTGGCCGACCGCGGGGTCCACGTACATCGTGGCCACGCATTGGAACAACTGACGCAAGCCGAGACTCATTGCGACGTAACCATCAGCACCGACGTGGGACGACGGTACGCGCTGGGCCCCCTGTATGTCGTTGGCGCCGACGGCGCCCACAGCAGCACCCGACGTCTTGCAGACGTGAACTTCCCCGGTCGCCCAGCCGATGCCACCGGCATCATTGCTGACGTGCGACTATCCATGTCTGAGCCGCTACAGCGCTTCACCCAAGGACTGGACGGTCGGTGGGCGCTCGCCTTCCCCCTCGACGACCAGGTGCTACGTGTGGTCGTCGCGGGAGGTGAAGACAAGATAGACCGCGACACGGTGGTTACGGGCGATGCGCTGACGACCGCGCTCACCGAAATCTTCGGCGTACCAACACGTGTCGAAGAGTGTCTGTACAGCACCGTCATCGACAACGCTGCACGCCAGATCGAGAACTACCGACACCGTCGCCTGCTGTTCGCCGGAGATGCCGCACATATTCATCTGCCCATGGGTGGCCAAGGGATGAATCTCGGCATCGGCGACGCCCACAATCTCGGATGGAAGCTGGCCGCCACCGTCCAGCACACCGCGCCACCGACACTTCTCGATTCCTATAACGCCGAACGGCATCCGATTGGCGTCGACGTCCTGGACAACACCCGCGCCCAAGGCGTCCTCCTCGACTGGGCACCCACACGGCACCCAGACGGACCTGCGCTGCGGTCCCTCTTCGCCGCTCTGGCCAAGACCCCTGACGGTCAGCACGTGCTCGCCGGGATTCTCAGTGGTCAAGCAACACGCTACGGTCGCTCCGACACTGACGTCATCGGCCGCCCCGCTCCCAATGCGGACCTGTCCCACGGGTACGGCCGCATTCACGATCACCTCGGTACAGGTCAAGCTGTATTCATCGGCACCGACGACGCGTTGGCCCGCACGGCTCAACTCTGGGGTGCACGCGTCGAGCACCTCGACGCACACATCATGACGAACCACAGGCAACGGCACGCCTCGCAAACACTGGTGCGGCCCGACGGATACGTCGCATGGACCGCCAACTTCGACGCCCCCGATTCAGTCGAACAGTCCCTCACCGCTGCACTACACCAATGGCTGGGCGCACCTGCCGTCAACGACACGGTGGAGCTGTGACCCACCGCAACGCACCACTATCCATCGAAGGCCGTCGGAGGCTCATTCAGCGCTGCCAGTCACGACCCATCGCGCACGTCGCCGCCGAAATGGGAATCTCCCGCTCGTGTGCGTCCAAATGGGTCAATCGGTTTCGTCGATACGGCGAGCTGGGTTTGTACGACCGCTCCTCAACGCCGCACCACCAACCTACCGCCACCTCGGCTTCTGCCGTCGAGATCATCGAAGCTCTGCGCCGCGAACGAAAGTGGTCCGCATCGCGCATCAGCCACGAACTTCTGATCCGACACGAAGTGGCAGTCAGCCGCCGCACAGTGTCACGGATACTGCTCGACCTCGGACTGAACCGCCGCCGCTTCATCGACCCCAGTGGAGAAACGAACCGTACGGCAAGACCAATCAACGCCAGCCGACCAGGTCACATGGTTCACATTGACGTCAAAAAGGTGGGCCGGATCCCAGACGGCGGCGGATGGCGTGCGCACGGCCGCGGGAGTCCACAGGCCAAAGCCGTCGCTGCCGCCACTAGGCGCGGCACAAAGGCCGGATACGTCTATCTGCACTCCGCCGTCGACGGATACTCCCGACTCGCTTATACCGAAGCCCTGCCCGATGAACGGGCCACGACCGCAATATCATTCGTGCACCGAGCACGGGTGTGGTTCGCCGCTCACGGCATTCAACACATCGAAAGAATCGTCACCGACAACGGACCCTGCTACCGAGCCAGTGACTTCAGCCGGGTGCTCCACGGTGCCCGCCATCAACGGATAACTCCATACACCCCACGTCATAACGGGAAAGTAGAACGCTACAACCGCATCCTGGCCGAAGAGTTCCTCTACGCCCGCACATGGACCTCAGAACAACAACGCACCGACGCGCTCAAAATCTGGAACCTCCACTTCAACTACCACCGGCCCCATGGAGCCCGCGGCGGACAACCTCCAGCTCAAGGTCTGGCAAGACACGTAACAAACGTCGTGTCCTCGTACACCTAGCGCGTTTTGCGGCACTTGCCCGACGGCTGGACCGATCGCTCATACCCGGCTCACATATAAGCCACAGCTGAGTCACATCGATTGATCAGTAAAATTCCGCTCGTGCGAAAATTTATCTCCAAGGTGACTCACTCATCTTCGAGATCAATTGCCGCCAGGGGGTTTTAGAAGCCAAGGCGTCCCACTTTTCATAATCGTCAGGACGAAAACGCTCAGTGACGCGGGTACTGCGACGGCGCTTGCACGCTCATCAGTGAATGCACACGCACCGCGATCGCGCGTCTAGGAGATACGTTTCATGAGTCTTCCATGTCTGTACATCTCGCGGCCCGCCACCGTCACTCCCGATGCGGCGGTCGACAACGAGACGGTGTTGTCCCGGGTGCGGGCCTCTTTCCGCGGCGCGGCGTCGGAATGGAGCGTGATCGAACAAGCCATTCGCTACGTCTTCGACCGATGTAATACCAAGACGCGCTACCTCGACAGCTACCCCGGGATGTCCCCCGGGCAGTTCGCCTCGCTCGCGGCGAACGCCTGCCTTCGGGAGAACGGCCTGGCACCCACCGATATCGACCTGCTGATTTATGGCGGAATTGCCCGCGATGCGTTCGAACCGGCGACGGCTGCAGAAGTAGCCGGACGCCTCGGCGCCAAGCCGCTTCACGCCATGGATGTCACCTGCGCCTGTGCCGGACTCATCGAGGCCCTGCACGTCGCCACCGGCTACTTTGCCCTGCACGACGAAGTCCAGACGGCGCTCATCTGCGCCGGTGAGCTAACGGGCGACCGGATCAACTACGACATGCAAACGATCGAGGATGTGGCGCTCGGCGCCGCCGGCCTGACGCTCGGGAACGCTGCCGCCGCATTCGTGGTCACCCGCACGGTGCTGCCACGGGGTGGCGCGCGGCTCGCGGCTCTGCGGCACACAACACTCAGCGAGCACTATGCACTCTGCAAGGCGCCGGTCGACGGGCACTTCATGTCGCAGTCGACCGAACTGTTCGCGCTTGCCAAACATGCGGCCCCCGAGGTCCGCCGTCTGCTTGCCGAGATCGGGTGGACTCCGCAGGAGGTTGATCACTATGCCTTCCACCAGCCCAGCGAGGCGTTGGTGGAGCGAGTTCTCAACGAACTCGGCGCGCGACCCCAGGCGTGCGTGCACACCCACTCGTTATACGGCAACACAGCGAGCACCTCGTCGGTCCTCGCGCTCGACTACCGCCTCAAACACGGCACCGTGGAGCCCGGCGACAAGATCGTCCTCGCAACTGCCGCGGCCGGATTCACCATTGTGAGCGCCGCTGCTACGTGGGAAGCGGCATGAGAAGCCACTATCTGCGGCTCTACCGAGTCATCAGGACGACATTCGGGTTCAGACTGCGCCCGCTGGGAGCGTTTGCGATGCTCCAGGTGCGGCAGGCGGTCTCCGCGACGACCCTGGGCCTGGACAATCTCGTCTACCCGCGCTACCGCAGGCAGCCGATCGACCGACCGATCTTCATCATCGGCAACCCCCGCAGCGGCACTACATTCCTGCACCGACTGCTGTTGGGTGCCGGTGGGATGGCCGCCTTCGAACTGTGGGAGATGCTCTTCCCGGCGATCACGGCACGCAAGCTGCTCGGCCGCGTGGTCCCGCGCCTGGACCGGCTTTCACCGGCGCGCTATCACTCTTCGGACATCCATGACACAAGTCTTCGCGGTATCGAGACAGACGATGTGGCGTGGTTCTTCCGTACCCTCGACGGGCCATTCGCATGGGCGTATTTCCTTGCCTGGCAGGATACTTGGGGAAGCGCGCAGTCGCGCCGCGCACTTGGTATCGAAGGCGTGACCCAACGCGATAGCGAGCGCTTCTTCGGCTACTACGAGGCGTGCTGGCGACGGAACCTGACGTACAAACGCTGCAGTCGCATCTTGGCCAAAACGAGCATGCTCACCTTCCGGCTGGAGGAGGTGCTGGAGCGCTATCCCGACTGCAAGCTCGTCTACATCATCCGCGATCCGGTCGAAGTCATCCCGTCCGGTATGTCGCTGCTGGCGAGCGTGCTTGAGAACGGGTACGACGTCTGGAACCGCACACGGGACGACGACCAGCAGCGGTGGATCGAGAACCTCTATCAGGCTTCCTGCGACATGCTCAGAGCGTTTCATCAGGCGCAGTCGTCCGGCTCCATCCCGGAACGCAACCTCTGCGTGGTCCGCTACACCGACCTCCTGCAGGATCTCGAGCCGACGATCGAACGCATCCTCGACTTCCTCGAGATCGAGCCCTCAGCGCAGTTCCGTGAGGAAGTCCGCGCGCAGGCCGAGCGGCAGCGCAGCTACAAGAGTCGTCACCATCATGCGCCGGATCAATTCGGTATCAGCCCCGACCGCATCCGCAAAGACCTCGGATTCGTCTACACCGCTTACGACCTGCCGGGTGGGCCGGCGGATATGTCCGCGAAATCGGTTGGCGGCGAAGCCGACATCTCTGTGTCTACTCAAAGCGGCTAGAAGATGAGCGCCGCACGCTATGTCGGGGGTGTAGGGGGACTCGCGGTCATCTGCGGTATGAGCATGGGAGCCTTGACGACCTGCTGGGTCGCCTCGGCCGACGCGGGCTCCGCGGATTCGTCCAAGTCGTCGACGAGCAACTCGGCGACTGGTGGCAGCGCGCGCACACGGTCAGCTGGGACCACGCAGTCCTCGACGTCGTCCACGTCTGCGTCCACGTCTTCAAGCACGTCTTTAACCGCGTCTTCATCGACGACGCGGTCGACCGCGTCAACCGGGCACAGCGCCCGTGGGGTCACGACCGGCACCACCGACTCGACAGGTAGTACCAGCCAGACGACAGCCTCGACCGACGACACGGCGGCGTCGGAGACCGCCGAGACGGAGACCGCGGCAACAACCACAACCGCGGCAACAACGACAACCGCGGCGGCGGCGTCGGAGACAACAACCGCGACAACGGCGACCGAGACCGCGGCAACGACCACGGCGACCGCTGCAGCGGCGACCGAGACTGCGACCAGCGCGACCGCGACGAGCTTGGCGGCGACCGTCGAGGCGATCCAGAAGAATTTGACCGCGACCGCGACCGTGATCCAGACGAATTTGACCGCGACCGCGACGGCGATCCAGACAAGTTTGACCGCGACCAAGTCGAATGTCACCGCGATCGCGGAGCTCGCCAGCCTCGCCTTTACCACTGTGCTCGAGGCCGCGTTCACCACGATCGTCTCCGTCGTCACCACTACGCAGAACAGCGTGTCGGGGGTGACCACGTCGCTCCAGCTGAACGGCTACACCCTGGTGCCGAGTTCCACCGAAGTGATCACTTCGTTTTACGGAATATGGACGTATCTGCCGGGTGCGCCGAGCCTGATTCAGGGAGAACAGTCTTTCGACGTCGTCGACCCGAGCACCGGTGAAACGGTGGGGAGCTTCGACGCCATCGTGAGTAGGGGCAACGGATACCCGTACACCGAAATCCTTGTCACCGCCAACGACGGAACCAACGTGGGTACCGGTGCCGGGCAAACTCCACCGGTCGGCTCAGTGATTGCCACCTTCAATGTCGCCGGCTGGGGCTGGACCTACACCTCGATGCCCACGGATTCCGGGGACGTGATCTCGTTCAAAATTGTGACGCCGTTCGGGAACATTTCCATTCCCCTGTCGTTCGACGCGGCAGCAGGGATCGCCGATCATACGGTGGACAATCGTGCCATTGATCTCGGCAACGGCTACACGATCGCTCCGGCAGATCCCGACGGCGAAACCATAACCGGGATAAGCGGAATTGTGCCCGGCTACACGACCGTTCAGGGTACGCAGGTATTCAATATCTACGATTCGGACGGCAATGTTGTGGGGAGCTTCGAGGGCGTCTTCACGGTGACGTCGGATATCACCGGCCTCTATACCGAGGCAATCCTGGTCACCTCCAACGATGGGATCAATGTCGGCACCGACGCGGGACAGGTCCCGCCGGTCGACACGGTGTACAACGTGATCTACGAGGGTTCCGACGACAATTACGTTCTGTACACCTCGATGCCCTCAGATTCAGGTGACGTCGTCTCGGTGATACGGGTGACTGCCGACGGGATCACCACGATCAAAGAGGACTATCTCGATGCGTCGTCCGAGCCGACAGGCCATTCGTTAACAACCCCCGGCGGCCTCGTCTTCGTTGCCGTTTCCGACCTGATCGTCAGCGGGGTGAACGGGCTCCCGCCCAGAGAAGTTCAAGTCCAGGGCTACCAGCAATTCAATATCTACGATTCGCTGGGCAACCTGCTCGGGACCGTCGATGCTGACGTGTCCACCCAATGGGACTGGCTCGGCATCTATAGCAAAGCGATCCTCATCACCGACGTCGTCGAGGGCGTCGACGTCCCGGGGATCGGTTCGATATTCAACTTCATCTACTTCGGAAACAGCGGATTCGGGGTCGCGTACTCGGTTGTCGCCGAGTCGTCGGGTGACGTGATCTCGTTCGGCATCATGACGCCCCTCGGCGATTTCACCATCTTCACGATCTATCGGAAGGACCCAGATCGTACGGCCGTCGACTTTTACGATCCCTACGAAACCGTTTGATTGGCTACCCGTTCGCGGCGATGTCCTCCAGCACGGCGAACATCGTGCGCGTCGGCACGCCGGTGCCGCCCTTGGGGGTGTATCCCCACGGACCGGAGGTGTTGTACGCCGGACCGGCGATGTCGATGTGGGCCCACTGCACCCCGTCGGCGACGAATTCGCGCAGGTACACCCCGGCCACCAGCATGCCGGCGAAGCGTTGCGAGCTGACGTTGGCCAGGTCGGCCACCGTGGACTTCAGGTCGTCCTTCAATTCTTCGGGCAGGGGCATCGGCCAGGCGTTCTCACCTTCGGCCTGCGAGATCCGCGCCACCCGGTCGCGGAACTCGTCGCTGCCCATCACTCCCGGCGTGCGGGCACCGAGTGCGACGGTCTGCGCGCCGGTCAGCGTCGAGGTCTCGATCAGGTAGTCCGGATCGTCCTCGCAGGCCCGCACGATCGCATCGGCCAGGATCAGCCGGCCCTCGGCGTCGGTGTTGAGCACCTCGACGGTGATCCCGCCGTACTGGGTCAGCACGTCACCGGGGCGCTGCGCGGTCGACGACGGCATGTTCTCGGCCATCGGCACGGTGGCGATCACGTCGATGGGCAGCTCCTGCTGCGCGGCCAGCACCACGGTCGCGATCACCGCGGCGGCCCCGCCCATGTCGGAGGTCATGTGGTGCATCGAGGCGGCCGGCTTGATCGAGATGCCGCCGGTGTCGAAGGTGATGCCCTTGCCGACTAACGCGACGGTTTTCGCCTTCTTGCCCTTGCCGCCTCGGTAGGCCAGCCGCACCAGCCGGGGCGGACGCGACGAACCCTTGCCGACCCCCACGATCCCACCGAACCCGGCCTTGGCCAGCGCCTTGTCGTCGAGTACCTCGACCTCCAGGCCGGCCGCCTCGCCCAAAGCCTTGGCGCGCTTGGCGAACTCGGCCGGGAACAGATGGCTGGGCGGGGTGTTGACGAAGTCGCGTGCGGTGGCAACGGCGGTGGCGATGGCTGCGGCCCGGGCGGCGTCCTTCTTGGCTCCCGAGACGGTGCTCAGGGCCGTGATCTTGGTCAGCCCCGGCTCCTTGGGCGCCGTTTTGGCGCTGCGGAACTCGGTGAACCGGTAGCCGCCCAGGATCAGGCCCTCGATCGCGGCCTCCAGGTGCAGCTCGGTCAGCGTCGTGATGACGGCCTCCACCCCGGACAGCGACCGTGCGGCCACGCCCGAGGCGCGCCGGATCACCTCGGCCGGCCACTCGTCGCGCGCGGCACCCAGCCCGACGGCCAGCACGCTGCCCACCGGAAGCGACGGCACGTGCAGCCGCGTCACCTGATCGGCACCGCCCTTGGCGCCTAGCGCGCGCAGGCTCACCTCGATCTCGCCGATGGTCTCGGCGTCCAGGAACGGACCGCCGACCACCGCGGCGGAGCCGTCGGCGTCCGAGCCGGTGACCACCGGGACGACCAGTACGGCTGACCCCGTGCCGCGCTTGGGCAGGGAGGTCGCAACGGTGACGGACGGGGCTGGGTAACCGGGTTGGGTGCTCACGAGCATCAACCCTAACGATGGGGGTTTAATGTTGTTGGCCGTGACCGACAATTCCGAGCTGTTGCACGGGCCCCTCGAGAGCCGACACCGCGAGCTGGGCGCCACCTTCGCCCCCTTCGGCGGCTGGCTGATGCCGGTGTCCTACGCCGGAACTGTCGGCGAGCACACCGCCACCCGCGAGGCGGTCGGTCTGTTCGACGTCAGTCACCTCGGCAAGGCGCTGGTCGTCGGGCCGGGCGCGGCCGAGTTCGTCAACTCCGCGCTGACCAATGACCTGCGCCGCGTCGGGCCCGGCAAGGCGCAGTACACGCTGTGCTGCACACCCGGCGGAGGTGTCATCGACGATCTCATCGCCTACTACGTCAGCGACGACGAGATCTTTCTGGTGCCCAATGCCGCCAACACCGCCGCCGTGGTCGCCGCGCTGCAAGAGGCCGCCCCGCAAGGGATTTCCATCACCGATGAGCACCGCTCCTACGCCGTACTGGCGGTGCAGGGACCGCGTTCCGGCGATGTACTCGGGGCGCTGGGGCTGCCCACCGACATGGACTACATGGGTTATGCCGACGCCACGTACTCCGGTGTTCCGGTGCGGGTGTGCCGGACCGGCTATACCGGCGAGCACGGCTACGAACTGCTGCCGCCGTGGGAGTCCGCGCCGGTGGTGTTCGACGCACTGGTCGCCGAGGTGCAGGCCGCCGGTGGACAACTCGCCGGTCTCGGGGCGCGCGACACCCTGCGCACCGAGATGGGATATCCGCTGCACGGCCACGAGTTGTCGTTGGAGATCTCCCCATTGCAGGCCCGGTGTGGCTGGGCGATCGGCTGGAAGAAGGACGCCTTTTGGGGCCGCGAGGCCCTGCTGACCGAGAAGACGGCCGGTCCGCGGCGGCTGCTGCGCGGGTTGCGCGCGACCGGCCGCGGTGTGCTGCGCGCGGACCTGACCGTGCTCGACGGTGCGACTCCCGTCGGGGTGACCACCTCGGGAACGTTCTCGCCGACCCTCAAAGTCGGTATCGCGCTTGCCCTCATCGACACCGAGGCCGGCATCGACGACGGTGCGCTGGTCAACGTCGACGTTCGCGGGCGTGCGCTGGAGTGTGAGGTGGTCAAGCCGCCCTTCGTCGAGGTCAAAACTCGCTAGCGGCCCGGTCTACAATCGCCGTATGACCAACGGCCCCCTCGAATTCACGGTTGAGCGCAACACTGCTGCGGCCACCGACGAGGTACGCGGCCGGATTCTCGCCGATCCCGGATTCGGCCGCTACCACACCGATCACATGGTCTCGGTGCTCTACACCGACGAACTCGGCTGGCATGACGCGCGGGTGCTCCCGTACGGGCCGATCGAGCTCGATCCGTCGGCCATCGTCCTGCACTACGCCCAGGAGATCTTCGAGGGTCTCAAGGCGTACCGCTGGGCGGACGGATCGATCGTGTCGTTCCGGCCGGAGGCCAACGCCGCGCGGCTGCGTGCGTCGGCCCGGCGGCTCGCCATCCCCGAACTCCCCGAGGAACTGTTCATCAACTCGCTGCGGCAGCTGATCGCCGTCGACAGTGACTGGGTTCCGCCCGCCGGTGGGGAGGAGTCGCTGTACCTGCGGCCCTTCGTCATCGCCACCGAACCCGGGCTCGGGGTGCGGCCGGCGTCGGAGTACCGCTACCTGGTGATCGCCTCGCCGGCCGGGGCGTACTTCAAGGGCGGCATCAAGCCGGTCAGCGTCTGGTTGTCGACGGAGTACGTGCGGGCCAGCCCCGGCGGCACCGGCGCGGCCAAGTTCGGCGGCAACTACGCCGCCTCGCTGCTGGCCCAGGCCGAAGCGGCTGAGCATGGCTGCGATCAGGTGGTGTGGCTCGATGCGATCGAGCGGCGCTACATCGAAGAGATGGGCGGGATGAACCTGTTCTTCGTCTTCGGTAGTGGCGGCTCCGCGCGCCTGGTCACTCCGGAACTGTCCGGCTCGTTGCTGCCCGGGATCACCCGGGACTCGCTGTTGCAGCTGGCCAGCGACGCCGGCTTCGCCGTCGAGGAACGCAAGATCGACGTCGAGGAGTGGCGCAAGGGGGTGGCCGCGGGGGAGATCACCGAGGTGTTCGCCTGCGGCACCGCGGCGGTCATCACCCCCGTGTCGCAGGTGAAGTTCGGCGAGGGCGAGTTCACCATCGCCGACGGCGAGCCAGGCGAGGTGACGATGGCGCTGCGCGACACGCTCACCGGCATTCAGCGCGGCACCTTCGCCGACACGCATGGCTGGATGGCCCGGCTCAGCTAGCCGCGCACCGCGTTGCGCCCCGACCGCTTGGCCTTGTAGAGAGCTTCGTCGGCGGCGGGCAATCTCGATGAAAACTTCGTCGCCGGTCTGGTGGCCGTGGGTGTCGTTGATGCGTTTGAAGCAATCGACGTCAAGCATCAGCAGCGACAGTGTGTGACTGTGGTCGCGGGCGTGGTTCGGGTCGGCCTGCCAAAGCTGTTCGCCGTGGCGGCGATTCCACACTCCCGTCACCGGGTCGGTGCGGGCAAGGCGGGTGAGCTCGCACTCGAACTTCTTGCGTTCGCTGACGTCCCGGATGACGTCCCGGATGACGCCGAGGATCGCCGCGATCCGCCCGTCGTCGTCCAGGTGCGGGATCACCTGCATCTCGCCGACCATGATCGAGCCGTCCCTGCGGTAGGAGTCCAGCTCGGAGCGGAACACCGGCAGCTCGGTGCCGTCCACCGCCGCGGTCCAGATGATGTCGCGGGTGGTCCCTTCCAGCACCACCGAACCGCGTCGCGGCAGCACGACCGCATCCACGTCCGGGCGTAGACGTTGTGCCCGGCGTGGTGCTTCCAGGTCAGCTGCACCACGGTGTCCGCGCCGGGCGACAGTGCCAGAGCCTGGGCCAGCCGATCGGCGAGTCCATCAGCGGCCGAACAGCCGGATCTGGTTCGCCACCGCGTCGTTGAGGCATTCGAAGGCCAAGGTGCTCGTCAAACCACCCCCACGCGACGGTGCAATTGACAACTGTGTCAACTTTGTTTGGACCTAGCCCGTTGACGAGCGCGTGACACGTGACCAATTTGTGTCGAATTCCGCGCGCTCAGACGCGGATCGCCAACCCCACGATCGCCAATGTCGTCGCCACCTCGATCACCGCACCCAGCACGTCGCCGGTGATGCCGCCGAAGCGGCGAACGCAATGTGACACCAGCGCCGTCGTCATCGCGAGAACAACCAGCACGACCACCGGCCCCTGCCAGATCCGGGGCGTCGCCGGCACCGCAAGCCCGGCCGCGAGTACCCCCCAGCCCAGTGCCACCGCCGCGGGCTGAGTGCCGGCGACCAGCCCGCCGAGGGCGCTGCCGTCGGCGGCCGGTATTCCGCGTCGGCACGCCAGCACCGCCGCCACCCGACCGGTCGTTAGCGCTGCCACGACGGCGAACACCCCGGCCGGTCCTCCCGCCGTGGATCCCAACGCCAGCGCCTGAGCGGCCACCGCAACGACGACGGCGGCGACCCCGAACGGACCCGCGGTCCCGTCGCGCATCACCCGCAGCGCCCGATCGGGCGGCCCGTAACAACCGAGCCCGTCAACCGTGTCGGCCAGTCCGTCGATGTGCAGTCCGCGGGTGGCCAGCAGCAGTGCGGCCACCGTGAGCACGCCCGACAGCGCGCTGTGTGCGCCGAACGCCCATCCGCCGGCCCACAGCACTCCAGCGGCGAGGCCGCCGAGCACGATGCCGACCACCGGCAACGCCGTCATCGTCGCCCGGCCGACCGCCGACCCGCGCACCGGCAGCACCGTCGCGAAGGCGAAAGCTGTTGCCAGCGAACGGAACACGGTCAATCCGTGGTGCGATCGGACACGCCAGCGGTATCGAACGTAGCCATCGACGTCAATGTCGCAACCGCCGCCCGAACCAGTGGCAACGCCACCGCCGCTCCGGTTCCCTCGCCGAGGCGCAGGCCCAGGTCGACGATGGGTTCGAGCTCTAGATGTGCCAGTGCGAGCGTGTGGGCCGGCTCAGTGGACCGGTGTCCGGCCTGCCACCAGGACCGTGCGCCCGGCGCGAGGCGATCGGCGACGAGCGCCGCGGACGCCACCACCACGCCATCGAGCAGCAGGGGAGTGCGCCGCACCGCGGCCTGCGCGCAGAAGCCGGCCATCGCCGCCAGGTCGGCACCACCGCAGGTACGCAGCAGGCCGACCGGATCGGAACGCAACCGCCGGGCCCGGAACATCGCGTCGCGCACCGCGCCGGTCTTGCGGACCCAGCCGGCGTCGTCGATCCCGGTACCGCGCCCGACCACCGCCACCGGCTCGGTGTCGGTGAGTGTTGCGATCAAAGCCGTTGCGGCCGTGGTATTCCCGATCCCCATGTCGCCGGCGATCAGCAGGTCGGCACCGGAATCCACCTCGTCGTCGGCGATCCGGCGCCCGGCATCCAGCGCGGCGAGGACCTCGTCGGCGCTCAGTGCGTCCTCGACCGCGATGTTGCCGCTGGAGCGACGCACCTTGTGTGCGCCGATCGCCTCGGACGCCGGTTGCTCGCAATCCACCGCGATGTCGACGACGCGGACGGTCGCACCGGCCACGCCGGCCAGTACGTTGATCGCGGCGCCGCCGGCGGCGATGTTGGCCACCATCTGCGCGGTCACCTCCGGCGGATACGCCGACACGCCGGTACGGGCCACCCCGTGGTCACCGGCGAACACCACCACCCTGGCCCGCTCGAATTGCTGTGGCGGACAGAGCCCCTGACACGAGGACACCCAGACCGAGAGCGCCTCGAGCCGGCCGAGTGAACCGGCCGGCTTGGTCAGGATGTCCTGCCTGCGCCGCGCCGCCGCGGCGGCGCGGGAGTCCGGCGGGGTGACCTCGGGGAAATCCATCAGTGTGACGCCTTTGTTGTCTTGACCCAGACCGGCAGCCCGGCAACCACGAGGACCACCTGCTCACAGCACTGGGCGAGTCGTTGATTGAGGGTGCCGAGCTCGTCGGTGAAGCGCCGGCCCGACGCCGTGGCCGCCACTACGGTCAGGCCCACCTCCGGGCTGACCAATGCCAGTGGCGCGGCGAACCCGTCGACCGCCGCCACCAGTTCGTCGACGTCGGTGTCCACCGGGGCGTCATCCCAGCCGCGGCGGTCGAGGGTGGCCGTCAGCCAGCCGCCGAGGTCGTCGACCAGGGTGGCGGTCGCAGGATCGGTGCCCAGTGCCGCAGCTACATCGGTGGTTTCGACCGTCGTCCACGATGCCGGTCGCCGCTCGCGGTGTGCGGTGACCCGGTGTGCCCAGGACGAATCCCCGTCCGCCACCGGGCCAGTTGCGACATAACGCACCGCGGGCTCAGCGGCCATCGCGGCCTCCGCCCATCGTGACTTGCCCGACCTGATTCCGCCGAGCACCAGCGTGCGCACCCCGTCGAGTCGGCTCAGGCGACCTTGGCGCCGCGCTCGACCTGAGGTCGAGGCGCCCGCATCCGGCGGATCTGCGAGGCGCGGCCGGCGGCGTAGAGCCCGAGCTTCCAATGTCCTTCGGTGTTGTCCGGGAATTTGGTATCCACCGCGATGTTGACCTTGCGGGCCAGCAGGATGCCGTCGACGGCCATGATCGCCATCAGCACCAACATCGCCGGGGAGATGAACAGCTGTACCTGCGGCACGGCGAGCATCACGAAGATCAGCGCCAGCGCCGCGGGCATGAACAACCCGAGCACGTTGCGGCGCGAATCGACGATGTCGCGGGCGAATCGGCGGACCGGACCCTTGTCGCGCGGCAGCAGGTAGGCCTCTTCGCCGGACATCATCCGCTCACGCCGGTCGTTCATCGCTGCCCGGCGCTCGAGCTTGTCGGCTCGGCGCTCCTCCTTGGTCAGGGTTGCGCGCATCTCCTTGCGGCGCTTGCGGGCCTCGGCCGCCGTCATCGGGGCCGGGGCGACCGGGCCACGACGCTTGGCGGACTCGTTGCGCCGGGGCGTGGGCCGCCCTTTGGGTGCGGTGGTACCCCCGGGGACGGCAGGCTCGTCGACCTCTGTCGGCTCGGCCTGCTTGGCGTCGCCGTCGTCGTTCTTGCGGCCCAGCAGTTTCACGCCTGTCAGGTTACCCTGCAGCGATGCGGGTGCTCATCGCGCCGGACTGCTACGGCGACAGCCTGACCGCCGTCGAGGCCGCGCATTCGATCGCCGCGGGCTGGCGGCAGGCCAGGCCGTTCGATGAGCTCATCCTGGCGCCGCAGTCCGACGGTGGCCCCGGATTCGTCGGCGTGCTGACCGGCAGGCTCGGTGAGGTGCGCCGCACCCGCGTCTCGGGTCCGTTGACCGGCGAGGTGGACGCCGAGTGGGTGTACGACCCGGCCACCGCGACCGCCTACCTGGAATGCGCGCAGGCCTGCGGGCTGCACCTGCTCGGCGGGCCGCCAACCCCGGACACCGCCGTCGCGGCCCATAGCGGTGGGGTGGGCCAGCTGGTTCACGCCGCGCTGGATGCCGGCGCCCGCACGATCGTCGTCGGTCTCGGCGGCAGCTCGTGCACCGACGGCGGCCGCGGGCTCGTCGAGGCGTTCGGCGGACTGACCAAGTCGCACGCCGCGCTGGCCGGAGTCGAGCTGATCGCCGCCACCGACGTCGAGCACCCGCTGCTGGGGCCGATGGGAGCGGCACGGATCTTCGGACCGCAGAAGGGTGCCGACCCGGAGACGGTGGAGATTCTCGAGCAGCGGATGACGGCGTGGGCCGCCCGCCTCGACGCGCTGGCCGGACGCCCGGTCAGCCCGCTGGCCGGAGCTGGAGCGGCCGGTGGACTCGGGGCTGCGCTGTTGGCATTGGGGGCCCGGCGCGAGTCCGGGGCGGCGGTGATCGCCGAGCGCACCGCGCTGGCCGAGGACATCGCGGCCGCCGACGTGATCATCACCGGCGAGGGCCGCTTCGACGACCAGTCCCTGCACGGCAAGGTGGTCAGCGCGCTGGCCGGTGGCGCACGCCCGCGGGGCATCCCGGTGCTGGTCCTGGCCGGACAGGTCACCCTCGGGCCGGCGGTACTCGCCGATGCCGGCATCGCGGCCGCGCACGCGATCGCCGATTTCGCCGGCTCGGTGCAGCTGGCCATCGACGATGCCGCCGCACAGCTGACCGGGTTGGCCCGCCGGACCGCGGCCGACCTGCCGCGCTGAGTCGGGAATAGTGCCCGAACAAGGTACCGTTGTTGAGGTGGGTCAAATCCCCACGGGAACCCACACAGACATCTGCTTTGAGGGAGACGCAATGACTGTTTCCGATCAGTCGACCACCACCACTACGCATGGGGTGACGTTGACCGACGCTGCGGCCGCCAAGGCGAAGTCGCTCCTCGACCAGGAGGGCCGCGACGACCTGGCGCTGCGCATCGCCGTGCAGCCGGGTGGTTGCGCTGGCCTGCGCTACAACCTGTTCTTCGACGATCGCGTGCTCGACGGCGACCTGACCGCCGATTTCGGTGGGGTCACGTTGACCGTCGACCGGATGAGTGCCCCCTACGTGCAGGGCGCCTCGATCGACTTCGTCGACACCATCGAGAAGCAGGGCTTCACGATCGACAACCCCAACGCCACCGGGTCCTGCGCCTGCGGCGATTCGTTCAACTGACGCTCGTCTGGTGACGGCCGCCCGGTCAGTACTGGGCGGCCGTTCGCAATAGGTACGAGCAGACCAGCAACTGATTGCCCTGCCGGAGCACTTGGGCGACGCCCTGCTCCTCACTACGGGTGCCGCGCGCACTCGATGACGGTGCCACCTTCATGGTGAACAGCACCTGCGCCTGATAGTTCGACCACGGCACGATCGCGTCGATCGAGGACACCTCGGCCCCGGCGAACTGCCTGCGGAACGCGTCGCTGGCCAGCCGCGCGAGCGCGAGGTCGGACTTGCGGTCCTTGACCCCGTCGTACATGCCGCACAGGTTGTTGCGGGCGACGGTTTCGGTGTCGCCGTTGGACAGCGCCGTCAGATAGCCCTGGATCGAGGTCTTGGTCGCCGAGTCGGTGAAGGTGCCTGCGGCGGTGCCGGTCGGCCGGTCGGTCCGGATCGCCAGCACGGTTCCGATGGCGGCCAAGACGAGCACCACGGCTAGCGCGGCCAACCACAGAGCCTTGCGTCGGCGCGGCTTCGGATAGGAGACCGGCGGCGGCAGGGCCCCCGGGTACACGCCGGGGTAGGGCCCCATCGGCGCGGGACCGCCGGGGCGGCCGTACGGTTCTTCTGGATAAGGTTCGGAATAGGCGGGCTGCCCAGCCGGCGGTTGACCCTCGGCGCCGACCCGTTGGTTCGGCGGAATGGGGCCAGCCATCGATATGTCTCCCGGGGTCGGAGGCCTGAAATTGAGATGCCGACCGCGATAGCACCGATACCGGGGCCATATAGTCGGCTCTTGTACGAGAGGCTAGCGCACGGGACCGGAAATCGACGCGCGGCGTCGCGCAGGTACCGTTAGCTAGATCCACTAGTGAATGAAGGGCGGACGCTTCGTGACCATCGCGGTGACCGGATCCATTGCCACCGACCACCTGATGCGTTTTCCCGGGCGGTTCTCCGAGCAGCTGTTGGCCGAGCACCTACAGAAGGTGTCGCTAAGTTTCCTCGTCGATGACCTGGTGGTCCACCGCGGCGGTGTCGCGGGCAACATGGCCTACGCGATGGGCGTGCTGGGTGGCAGCCCGGCCCTCGTCGGTGCGGTCGGCTCGGATTTCGACGAGTATCGGCAGTGGCTCGAATCGCATGGGGTAGACACCTCGCACGTTCTGGTGTCGAAGACCGCCTACACCGCGCGGTTCGTCTGCACCACCGACGAGGACATGGCCCAGATCGCGTCGTTCTATCCCGGCGCGATGTCGGAAGCCCGCGATATCAAACTGGCCGACCTCGTCGAGCGAAGCGGGGCACCGGAATTGGTGATCATCGGCGCCAACGATCCCGAGGCCATGTTCCTGCACACCGAGGAGTGCCGAAAGCTGGGCCTGGCGTTCGCCGCCGATCCCAGCCAGCAGCTGGCCCGGCTCTCCGGTGAGGAAATCCGCCGCCTGATCGACGGCGCCACCTACCTGTTCACCAATGACTACGAGTGGGATCTGCTGCTGCAGAAGTCCGGCTGGTCGGAGGCCGAGGTGATGAGCCAGATTCAGCTGCGCGTCACCACATTGGGCCCCGACGGCGTCGACCTCGTCGGACGTGACGGCACCTTCATCCACGTCGACGTGGTGCCCGAGACCCAGAAGGATGACCCGACCGGGATCGGCGACGCCTTCCGCGCCGGGTTCCTCACCGCCCGAGGCGCCGGTCTGAGCCTGGAACGCTCCGCGCAGCTGGCGTCCATGGTCGCCACCCTGGTGCTCGAAGCGCCCGGCCCGCAGGAATGGGGCTGGGACCGCAACGCCGCCGTCGCGCGGATCAAAGACGCCTACGGGCCGGACGCCGCCGACGAGATCTCGGAGGCGCTTGCCGCCGACAAATAGCGGGAGAGGCGCTTGCCGCCGACAAATAGCGGGAGAGGCGCTTGCCGCCGACAAATAGCGGGGGAGGCGCTTGCCGCCGACAAATGGCAAATAGCGGGAGTCGTGCTTCCGTTAAAGCTGGACGGGGTACTGCGGCTCGCTGATCGTGGGCACGACACTCTTCTCGACGAAGATGGCGTACCACAGCATGAAGATCAGCACCGTCCACAACCGGCGGCTGTGGTCGCTCTCGCCCGCACGGTGCTCGTCGAGCATGCGGCGGACGGCCGCTGCGTCGACCAGGTGGTCGGTCTGCGACGAGGCGATCATCTGGTAGGCCCAGTCCATCAGCTCACCGGAGCGCAGCCAGTGCCGGATCGGTACGGGGAAGCCCAGTTTTGCCCGGTTGAGGACATGGGCGGGCACGATCGGTTCCAGGGCGCGCCGCAGCGCGTACTTGGTGGTGGTGCGGGTGATCTTCTGGTCGAACGGCAACCGGGAGGCCACCGCGAACACCTCGGGATCCAGGAACGGCACCCGCAGTTCCAGCGAGTTGGCCATCGTCATCTTGTCCGCCTTGACCAGGATGTCGCCGCGCAACCAGGTGAACAGATCCACGTGCTGCATGCGTGCCACCGGATCCCAGCCCGCCGACTCGGCGTAGATCGCGGCGGTCACGTCGGTGTGTGTCCAGTTCGGGTTGAAACCGGGCAGAACGGCCCGCAACTGCTCGTCGGAGAAGCTGCGGGCATTGCCGTAATAGCGTTCTTCGAGTGTCAGCGAACCGCGGTGCAGCAGACTCTTGCCGCGCATACCCTCAGGCAGCGGCCGCGAGGCCTTGCCGAGCGACTTGCGCAAAGGCCGCGGAAGATAATCGAATCCCTTGAGCGACAACGGTTCCCGGTAGATCGTGTAACCGCCGAAGAGTTCGTCGGCGCCTTCGCCGGACAGCACCACCTTGACGTGCTTGCGGGCTTCCTTGGCGATGAAGAACAGCGGGACCAGAGCGGGGTCGGCCACCGGTTCGTCGAGATACCAAACGATCTCAGGCAGCGCGGCAACGAATTCCGACTGGCTGACCACCTTGGCGACGTGCCGCGCGCCGATCGCCTCGGCAGAGGCCACCGCCACGTCGACCTCGGAGAAACCCTCCCGCTCGAAACCGGTGGTGAACGTGATCAGCCGCGGATTGTGCCGGATCGCGAGCGCGGCGATGGCGGTGGAGTCGATGCCGCCGGACAGGAACGCCCCGACCGTCACATCGGCGCGCATGTGCTTGGCCACCGAGTCCTCGAGCACCGCGGTGATCTCGTCGTAGCGGGCCTGCTCCTCGCCCGCGGTGAACGGCGTGCTGGTGAAGCGCGGGGTGAAGTAGCGGCTGACCTTCGGCGCCTGCCCCGGCCGGATGACCGCGTAGCAACCGGACTCCAGACGGCGGATGCCGCGGTGCAGGGTCTCGGGCTCGGGCACGTACTGCAGCACCGTGTAGTGCTGTACGGCCCGGTGGTCGATACAAAGGTCGATGCCGACGCGCTCGGCCAGATCCAGCACGCACTTCTTCTCGCTGGCCAGGATGGTGCCACCGGCACCGGTCGCCATGAACAGCGGTTTGATCCCGAACGGATCGCGGGCGCAGAACAATTCTTGGCGCTTGGTGTCCCACAGCGCGAAGGCGAACATGCCGCGCAAGCGGCTGAGGGCGTCGATGCCCCAGTGGTGGTAGGCGGCCACGATGGCCTCGCTGTCACCGTCGGTTGCAAAGTCGGCGCCGAACTCGGCGCGCAACTGCTCGCGCAATTCCAGGTAGTTGTAGATCTCGCCGTTGAAAACCAGCTCATAGCGGTCGGGTGTGTCCGGCGGACCCCAACGCAGCGGCTGATGACTGTGCGCGATGTCGATGAACGACAGGCGGTTGAAGCCGAAGGTCACGGTGCCGTCTGACCAGCTTCCACCCGGTTCGTCGGGACCGCGGTGCCGCATCAGGCGGGTGGCGCCGGCTACAGCGTCGACCGCGGACGGGGTGTCCTCCTGCTTGCCACCAGGGTCTGTCACCAGGGCCAGCAGTCCGCACACCGGGCCCAGTATGCCGCACGTCGGCGGGTGCCTCGAACGCGCGGCACAGCTGTTTTGGAGGTGTGTCGGGCTTGGCGTTCGGGTGTGGTCTACGCTGCGTAGTATTCGATTCGCGGAAAAGTTCCCGCGATACGAAAGAAGCGGTTCATTAGGGCCACGAGCTGGACCTGAAACAGGAGGCGCCAAAGTGAAGACCCGCGGTTCCCGGCTCCGTCTGGTGGCGCTTGCCGTCACCTTCGGTGTGCTGGCGCTGACGCTCAGCGGGTGCAGCTGGCAGGAAGCCCTGGGCCTCGGTTGGCCCAAAGGCATCACACCGGAGGCGCACGCCAACCGCGACCTTTGGGTCGGCTCGGTCATCGCCGCTCTCGTCGTCGGCGTCATCGTCTGGGCCCTGACGTTCTGGACGATGGCCTTCCACCGCAAGAAGAAGGGCGTCGATGAGCTGCCCCGCCAGTTCGGCTACAACATGCCGCTGGAGTTGGTGCTCACGGTCATCCCGTTCCTGATCATCTCGGTGCTCTTCTACTTCACCGTCGTCGTGCAGGAGAAGATGGTGCACCGGGACCCCAATCCCGAGGTCGTGATCGACGTCACCGCGTTCCAGTGGAACTGGAAGTTCGGCTATCAGAAGGTCGACTTCAAGGACGGCACGCTCAACTACGACGGCGCAGACCCGGCCCGCAAGGCCGCGATGGTCTCCAAGCCCGAGGGCGTGGACGCGCACGGCGAGGAGCGCGTCGGGGCGGTCCGCGGCCTGAACCCTGAGGACCGCACCTACCTGAACTTCGACAAGGTCGAGACGTTGGGCACCAGCGACGAGATCCCGGTTCTGGTGTTGCCGGTCGGCAAGCGCATCGAGTTCCAGGTCGCTTCCGCCGACGTCATCCACTCGTTCTGGGTGCCCGAGTTCCTGTTCAAGCGCGACGTGTTCCCGAACCCGGAAGCCAACCACTCGGAGAACAAGTTCCAGGTCGAGGAGATCACTCAGACCGGCGCGTTCGTCGGCCGCTGTGCCGAGATGTGCGGCACCTACCACTCGATGATGAACTTCGAGGTTCGGGTTGTCTCGGCCAACGACTTCAAGGCATACCTGCAGCAGCGAATCGCCGGCAAGACCAACGCCGAGGCGCTGCAGGCGATCAACCAGTCGCCGGTGGCGATTAGCACCCGCCCGTTCGACACGCGACGGGGCCAGCAAGTGATCCCGCAGGCGAGCAAGTAGGGGACCGCAGATGCATATCGAAGCCAGGCTTTTTGAGATCCTGACCGCGTTCTTCGTTCTCGCCGCCGTGGTCTACGGGGTGTTGACCGCAGTCTTCGGCAATGGCGGTATCGAGTGGGCGGGCACCACGGCGCTGGTGCTCACCGCCGGTCTGTCGCTCATCATCGGCACCTTCTTCCGGTTCGTGGCACGTCGTCTCGACACCCGCCCAGAGGACTACGAGGACGCCGAGATCAGCGACGGCGCAGGGGAGTTGGGCTTCTACGCGCCGCACAGCTGGTGGCCGATCCTGATCGCCCTGTCGTTCTCGACCGCAGCCGTCGGCGCCGCACTGTGGCTGCCCTGGCTGATCGCAGCCGGTGTGGTGTTCGTGCTGGCGGCCGTCTCGGGCCTGGTGTTCGAGTACTACATCGGTCCCGAGAAGCACTGAGCGCCTCGACGAAGGTCACAATCAAGGCGCCACTTGGTGCCGAACGGCGTGCTGCGTGCGTCGCCCGCCGAGCCGGTTCGGTAGGGTTTTGCCAGGGCAACGGGAGCCGTCGGCACGCTGCGTGCCAGTCCTTGGCCCGCGTGCCGCGGTGATGTAGTCGAAAGAGGACAGGCGAGCATGAGCGGGCCGAATCCGCCGGATGAGGAGCTGGGCGGTCACCAGCCGGATCAACCGGCCGAGGAGTACCGGGCGGACACGGCCGGAACTGGTTTCCACGCCTACTCCGCGCCGGAATCCGAGCAATACACCGCGGGTCCCTACATCGCTCCTGAGCCCGGACTCTACGACTACGACGCCTACGATGCCTACGACGCCGGAACCGAGCTGATCGAGGACGTCGCTCCGCCGAAATGGCCGTGGGTCGTCGGGATCACCGCGATCATCGCCGCCATCGCGCTGGTGGTGTCCGTCTCGCTACTGGTGACCAGTACCGACACGAACAATCTGGCCATCCCGACGACAACCACGGTGAAACCGCCGCCGGTGCAGGATGAGATCACCCCGACCACGGAGCCGCCGCCCCCACCGCCTCCGCCGACCACCGAAGAGCCGCCGCCCCCGCCGCCGCCCACCGAGACCGTGACGGTGACGACGGAGCCGCCTCCGCCTCCTGCACCACCGCCGGCGACGACCGAGGCACCCCCGCCCGTCACGACGACCACCGCGCCGCCGCCGACCACCACGACCACCACCACGACGCCGGCCGGGCCCCGCCAGGTCACCTACTCGGTGACCGGCACCAAGGCCCCCGGCGACATCATCTCGGTGACCTACGTCGACGCCTCCGGGCGTCAACGCACCCAGCGCAACGTCTACATCCCGTGGTCGTTGACGGTGACACCGATCTCGCAGTCCGACGTCGGCTCGGTGCAGGCCTCCAGCCTGTTCCTGGTCAGCAAGTTGAACTGCTCGATCACGACCAGCGATGGAGTTGTGTTGTCGTCCAATCAGAACAACGCTGCACAGACGAGCTGTTGATGGCACGCGAATCCGAACTCCCGCTCGCCGGGGAGACCGAATCCCAGGACCGTTCACCGGAGACGGTGGACCGTCTGCTGGTCGGCGTGTGTGGGGCGATCTGGCTGGCGCTGCTGGCCGTGAGCGTGATCGCCGTCGTCGCGCTGGTCGACATGAGCCGAGGACACACCACCGCCGCCGGTGGCGACGGCGGTCGCACACCGTGGCTGCTCTACAGCGTCATCATCGTCTCCGCGTTGATCATCGTGGCGGCGATCCCACTGCTGATCCGGGCCCGGCGCACGGCGCTGGCCGACGCACGCTCCGGTGACGCTCCTGCGCCGCCTGCGCCACCTGCGGCGCGCCCGCCGGCGGCGGGCCGACCCGTCGAGGCGCCGACCGAAAAGATCAAGGTGTTCGGTTCTACGGTCGACCCGTACGAGCGCTACCAACCGGACTTCGCCCTGTCGTCGGCCTCACGGCGCGCCGATCCGCTGATTCCCGCCACCGAGCTGGACCGGTTGTGGCTGCGCTGTACGTCCGTGTTGACCGGGGCGATCGGGCTTGCGTTGGTTGGTGTCTCGACGGCGACGTATCTGTTGGCGGTGGGCGACGACACCGCGGCCTGGGTTGCGCTGGGCGTGGCTGCCGTCATCACCGTCGCGATGCCTGCGATCCCGGTGACCTACCTGCGCCAACTGCACGGCGCGGTGGAGGAGACGGCTGCGGCGGTGTGAGCCCCTGGTGGCTCTGAGGGGCGGCTGCTCCGGCGCCACATCACCTGCTTGAACCCCTGACCGCTACGACGCGATCCTGCTGCCTGCTGCCTGCTGTGTGTCTCGGTGGAAGCTACGAAGAAACCCCGGGCCTTCCGGCCCGGGGTTTCTTCGTATACGAACTCTCAGTGCTGGCTGTCGCCGTTCGCATGCCCGTTGGACGCCTCATCCTGCCGCTCGCGCAGCGCCGTCAGCGTCCGGACTTCCTGGGCGTGTTCGGCTTCGTTGAGCGCGGCATCCTCGGACGCCGGATCCGCGGTCAAGAAGCTGCCGTGGCCAGGTCGGCCACCGGAGCCCAGTTTGTTCATCCGCTTGGGCACCGGAGCGCCCTGGTACTCCAGCGGAATCGGGTGGCCGTGGTCGTCGACCGGGCCGAGCGGCTGGTGCAGTTCGACGTAGGCACCGTGCGGCAGGCGCTTGATGATGCCGGTCTCGACACCATGCTCGAGCACCTCACGGTCACTACGCTGCAGACTGATCGCCCAGCGGTAGGTGATGAAGAAGACCAGCGGCGGCAACACCACAGCACCGATGCGGCCGATCCACGTCGTCGCGTTGAGCGAGATGTGGAACTTCAGCGCGATGATGTCGTTCATGCAGGCGTAGGTCAGCAGCATGTAGAACGAAATCGCCATCGCGCCGATCGCGGTACGGACCGGGGCGTCACGGGGACGCTGCAGCAGGTTGTGGTGCGCGTTGTCGCCGGTGAACTTCTTCTCCAGGAACGGCCACGCCATCAGCAGGATGAACACCAGGCCCATGCCCAGCGCAATCCAGAACGGCTGCGGGATGGTGTGGTTGCCGATGTAGATCTCCCATGGCGGGAACAGGCGGATCAGGCCGTCGGTCCACATCATGTAGAAGTCGGGCTGGCTACCCGCTGACACCTGAGACGGCTTGTAGGGACCCAGCTGCCAGATCGGGTTGATCTGCAGTACGCCGCCCATCAGGCCCAAGATGCCGAGCACCATCGCGAAGAACGCGCCCGACTTCACCGCGAACACCGGCATGACACGCACGCCGACGACGTTCTTCTCGGTGCGGCCGGGGCCGGGGAACTGGGTGTGCTTCTGGAACCACACCAGCGCCAGGTGAACTCCGATGAGCGCCAGGATGATTCCCGGGATCAGCAGGATGTGCAGCGCGTAGATGCGGGGGATGAAGATGTCGCCGGGGAAGTCGCCGCCGAACAGGGCCCAGTGCATCCAGGTGCCGATGAGCGGGATACCCATGGTGATACCCGACAGGGCGGCGCGGACGCCGGTGCCTGAGAGCAGGTCGTCGGGCAGCGAGTAGCCGAAGAAGCCCTCGAACATCGCCAGGATCAGCAGCAGCGAACCGATGACCCAGTTGGCCTCACGCGGGCGCCGGAACGCACCAGTGAAGAAGATGCGGGCCAGGTGCACCATGATCGCCGCGGCGAACATCAGGGCCGCCCAGTGGTGCACCTGCCGGACGAACAGACCGCCGCGTACCTCGAAGCTGATGTTCAAGGCGGTCTCGTAGGCCCGCGACATCTCCACACCGCGCAGCGGTTGGTAGACGCCGTTGTAGGTGACCTCGGCCATCGACGGATCGAAGAACAGGGTCAGGTACACACCGGTGAGCAGTAGAACGATGAAGCTGTACATGGCGATCTCGCCCAGCAGGAACGACCAGTGCGTGGGGAAGACCTTGTTCAGCTGTCGCCGGACCGCCGCCGAAGGGTGATAGCGGGAGTCGATGTCGTCGCCCTGCTTGGCCAGGGCATCAGCGAGTTTCGGACTCATGATCTGCGCTCCCAGAATGCGGGTCCGACGGGTTCGATGAAGTCACCGTTGGCGACCAGGTACCCGTCCTTATCGATGGTGATGGGCAGCTGCGCCAATGCGCGCGCAGCCGGACCGAAAATGGGCCGTGCGAAATGCAGTGCGTCGAACTGCGATTGGTGGCACGGGCACAGGATTCGGTAGGTCTGCTGTTCGTACAGCGAGGCCGGGCAGCCCAGGTGCGAGCAGACTTTGGTGTAGGCGAACAGGTCACCGAAGTTGAAGCTCTCCTGACCCTGGCGCTTGACCACCCGGGGCATGTCGACCGGCTTGATGCGGATCAGCATGACCGGGTTGCGCACGCCCATGGCGATCTCGCCCAGCTTCTCGTGCGACTCGACCGTCGTGCCGTCGCCGTCGGACTCCCGCCAGGGGAACACGGTCTCCATGCCACCGGCGTCGAGGTCCTCGGGTCGCATCTTGACGAAGGGAGACTCGCCCGGCAGACCGGTCGCGCGGGCCAGGTAGATGGTCTCGCCCGCGAAGCGCGGCGTCCACCCGGAGGTCCACAGCACAGCCTTCTTGCCTTCGGCGGTCGGGACCACGGGCTTCCACGGGTTCTTGATCAGGCCGCCGATGAAGGCCACCAGTGTGCCGGCACCGAAGGCGCCCAGCCCGATGCCCAGCGACAGTCCGATCAACTTGCGCCGCTTGACCGTCGACCCCTCGAGGGCATCGGTGAGGTTGGCCACGACCGTCTTGCGGTCGACTTCGGAGGACCGCCCGTCGTGCCGGTCCTGGACCGAGATCTCCTCGGGGATGAACCTCTTCTGGAAGAGCACCGCTCCGACGCCGATCGCCAGGATCGAGAGCCCGAAGGTGATGCCGTACAGCGGGGTGGCGAGGGTGTAGACGAGGTTTCCTTCGGCGCCGTCGGGCTTGTACTCCCACGGCCAGAACAAGAAGACCAGGAGCAGGGCGAGCCCGAAGACGCCGCCGAGCAACAGCCACAGCGCCACACCGCGTTCGGCGCGCTTCTCGGCGCGAGTGCCCTCGACCGGCCAGCGCGGCTCCTTGAGAATGGTTTCGACGCCGTCGATCCGGCCGCCGAGTTCGACCAACTCTTCCCGGGACATCGCCGCGAGTTGTTCGTCAGTCGGCTTGTTCACGTCGCTCATGCGCGATCCGCCTTCGCTACTCGCTGGGCGCTCATGCCCTCGCCCCGATCCACAGTGCCGCACCGATCGCGGCGACCATGCCGATGATCCAGATCGCCATACCCTCCGGCGCCGGCCCGAAGCCGCCGAGCCCGTACCCGCCGGGATTCGGTGTCTTCTCCGCCATCCGGACGTAAGCGACGATGTCCTTCTTCTCCTCCGGCGTGAGCTGCCGATCGGAGAACTTCGGCATGTTCTGCGGACCGGTGAGCATCGCCGTGTAGATCTGGGCGGGCGTCGCCTCGCTCAGCGCCGGGGCGTACTTGCCGGACGACAGCGCGCCGCCCTTACCGGTGAAGTTGTGGCACGAGGCGCAGTTGAGCCGGAAGAGATCGCCACCACGGGCAACGTCGTTGCCGAGCAGCGAGTGGTCGGCAACCTGGCCGTTGCTGTCCCGGGGGACCAGCGGCCCGCCGCCGTTGGCCTGGACGTATGCACCGAGGGCGTCGATCTGAGCCTCGTCGTAGACCGGATCCTTGCGAGGCGCCTGTGCCTCGCCGCGCATGGCCGGCATCCGGCCGGTGGAGACCTGGAAGTAGACCGCGGCCTCGCCGACACCGACCAGGCTGGGCCCGCGGCCCTGGACGCCCTGCAGGTTGGCTCCGTGGCAGGTGATGCATGCCGTCTCGTAGAGCTGCTTGCCGGTGCGCAGCAGTGCCGACTGCGATTCGTCGGCGACCGCCACCTGCGGTGTGGGTGTCAGCGTGGCGGCTAGGCCGCCCGCGACTCCGAGGCCGACCAACAGCAGGACCGCTCCGGTGAGGCGGCGACGAAGTCGGCGACGCGACTTGTCACTCTTCGGAGAATCGGACCGCCCCGATCTCTTCAGCATCGAACCCCTTCTCATCAACGGATGAAGTAGATCGTCGCGAACAGCGCGATCCACACGATGTCGACGAAGTGCCAGTAGTAGGACACGACGATGGCGGCGGTGGCCTGCGCGGGGGTGAACTTGCTCATCTTGGTGCGCAGCAGGAGCAGCACGAAGGCGACAAGACCGCCGATGACGTGCAGGCCGTGGAAGCCGGTGGCGAGGTAGAACACGCTGCCGTAGGCGCTACCCGGGATCGTCGTACCGTGGGTGATCAGGTGGTAGTACTCGTAGCCCTGCCCCAGCACGAAGAAGGTGCCCATCGCCAGGGTGATCACATACCAGCGGCGCAGCCCGAAGACGTCACCCCGCTCGGCCGCGAACACACCCATCTGACAGGTGAACGACGACGCGATCAGCACCAGCGTCACCGGAACCGCCTGATACAGGTTCAGCTCGGTGGGCGGCGGCGGCCATACCCCGCCGGCCTGAGCACGTGCAGTGAAGTACATCGCGAACAGTCCAGCAAAGAACATCAACTCACTGGAAAGCCACACGATGGTGCCAACACTGACCATGTTCGGCCGGTTCAGCGAATGCACGCGCGATGTGATCGCAGTTCCCGAAGTGCCAACAGCGCTCGTCACATCAAGAAGTATGACGCTTTGTAGTTGTTGAGGTACAGCCAGGGGCCGAATTAGTCATAACTGTCGTCGAACCGCCCGGTGGAGTTCCCCGTCGGCGTGGGATTATCGGCGCGTGACTCACCCTGTTTCGAACCTTGGCTCCGGCTCACCGATTTCGTCATGGCCGCAGGTCCTGGACCGTTTGACGGCCGGTCTGGAGCTCGTGCCGGGGGAGGCGGCCTGGGCGATGGACCAGATCATGACGGGCGTCGCGACACCGGCTCAGATCGCGGCCTTCGGCGTGTCGATGAAGATGAAGCGTCCGACGGCTGCCGAGGTGCGCGAGCTGGCCGACACGATGTTGCGCTACGCGCTTCGGGTGCCCACCGATGTGATCGGCACCGACACCGTCGACATCGTGGGCACCGGTGGCGACCGGGCGAACACGGTGAATCTCTCGACCATGTCGGCGATCGTGGTCGCCGCGGCCGGCGTCCCGGTGGTCAAACACGGCAACCGCGCCGCGTCGTCGAAAAGCGGGGGTGCCGACATGCTCGAGGCTCTCGGTGTCCGCATCGACCTGGGTCCCGAGCAGGTTGCTCGGTGCGTGGCCGAGGTGGGGATCGGTTTCTGCTTCGCCCCGGTGTTCCACCCGTCCTACAAGTACGCCGGAGCGCCGAGGCGCGAGATCGGCGTGCCGACGGTGTTCAACCTGCTCGGGCCGCTGACCAATCCGGCCGGTCCGCGGGCGGGCTTGATCGGATGCGCGTTCGGCGACCTGGCCGAGGTGATGGCCGGGGTCTTCGCGGCGCGGCGCAGCAGCGTGCTGGTGGTGCACGGCGACGACGGGCTCGACGAGTTGACCACCACGACCACCAGCACCATCTGGCGGGTTCAGGCAGGCACCATCGACAAACTCACCTTCGACCCGCTGGGCTTCGGCTTTCCGCGGGCCGGCATTGAAGAACTGGTCGGTGGGGAGGCGCAGGAGAACGCCGAGCAGGCGCGTGCGGTTCTCGGTGGGGCGCAGGGTCCGGTGCGCGACGCCGTGATCCTCAACGCGGCCGGGGCGATGGTCGCCCACGCCGGGCTATCCAGCCACGCCGAATGGTTGCCGTCGTGGGAGGACGGGCTGGCTCGGGCCGCCGACACCATCGATTCCGGTGCGGCCGAGCAGCTCTTGACGCGTTGGGTGCGGTTGACCCAACAGCTCTGAATCCAGTCGCTGGACCTGCTCGGCGGCCAGCCGCGCCGAACGTGCCGTGGCCGCCCACTGCGCGAAGGGTCCGGCGGACGCCCTCGGTGAGGCGAAACCTGTTGTTGCCCAGACTATTCGAACTCCAGGTTCGGCGAGCCACCGGCTGATCAGTGCGGTCTCCTCCACCAGGGCGCCGCCCAGCGGTGCCGGTCGCGGCAGCACCACCTGGGCGCCGGCGCACAGCGCGTCGACCACCGGCATCGGTGGGACGCGACGGGGGGCCACTCCGGCCGCGGCCAGCTGACCGTGGCGTACCACCGCCAGTTGCCAGCCACCCGCGCCGTCGGGTGCGGCTGCCACGAGTTCCTCGACCGTGGCCAGGGCGTGCAACCGCTGCCCTCGCCAGACGACGTCGACGGCACCGGCGATATGGTCCCGCAGCCGCGCGGCGCTCTCGTAGCGGCCTCGCTCGGCGAGGTCGCCGACCTGTCCGATGGCGGCGGCGAACGCGGAGTTGTCGAGTCCGTCGATGAGCGCAGCGGCGTGTCGCGGTGCGGGCGAGTAGTCCTCGGCGCTCACTCCGCGCGGCGCGGGGCAGGGGCCGACCTCTCGCTCGGGGCAGGTGGGGCCGTGGGTGGCGGTGCGACCGATGCGGGCCGTGCAGGTCCGCACGCCGGTGAACCTGGCGATCAGAGCGGCGGTGTCGACGGCGTCGGCCCGCGACCGGAACGGCCCGATCGTTCGGTCCTGGCGCGGCTCGCGGACCACCGACAGCCGCGGAAAGGCCTCGTCGGTCAGCACCACCCACCACCAGCGATGCGGAAATCGCGAACGGCGGTTGTAGGGCGGGGCGTGCGCCGCGAGCAGCCGCAGCTCGCGCACTCCTGCCTCCAGCGCGTGGGCGCATTCGACGTGGTCGACGCTGTGCGCCAGGCCCACCATCTCTTTGATCCGCCCGCGCGGGTCGGCCCCGGTGAAGTATTGGCCGACGCGGCGGCGCAGATCGCCCGAGGTCCCGATGTAGAGCACCTCGCCGCCGACACCGCGGAACAGGTACACCCCGGGGCGATGCGGCAATTTCTGGGCCAGCACCCGCTTACCGCGCTGGGCGTTGGACACGTTCGGCAGGTAACCGCGCAGGTCGCTGTACGTGTGCACGCCCTGGTTGCCGACCCGCTCGATCAGCGCGTGCAACACGTCGACGGTGGCCCGGGCGTCGTCCAGGGCGCGGTGGGTGGGTTGGGTGGCCGATCCCACCAGCTTGGCCAGGCTCGCCAGCCGCACGCTCGGCGCCTCCTCGCGGCTGAGTACCCGGCGCGCCAGGCGCACCGTGCACAGCACCGGTGGTCGCGGCCACCCGATGCCGCACTGCTCGGCAGCGGATTTCAGGAAGCCGATGTCGAAGCCGGCGTTGTGCGCCACCAACACCGAGCCCCGGGCGAACTCCAGAAACATCGGCAACACCGCGTCGATGGTGGGCGCATTGCGCACCATGGCGGTGGTGATCCCGGTCAACTGAACGATCTGCGGTGGTATCGAGCGCTGCGGATCCACCAGCGTCGCGAACTCTCCGAGCACCTCGCCGCCGCGAACCTTGACCGCGCCGATCTCGGTGATCGCGTCACAGGCGCCGCCGGCCGACGCAGTGGCACGCCCGCCGGTGGTTTCGAGGTCGACGACCACAAAGGTGGTGTCCCGCAGGGACACGTCGGCAGCCGGGTCGACATCGGCGAAGCTCAGCTGCGCATCCATCGGTGAGCTCGCCACAGCCACAGACGGTAAGCAGCGGCACTGACAGGAGGCGGGCGCCACTCCGGGGCGGCCAACTTGTCGGGGGTCGGCGTTAGCGTGCGGCCAAGCCCGAGGAGAGGAGACCCCACAATGGGGACAGAGCCGTGTGAGCCGGTGGTCATCGACTGCGATGACTGTGCGGTGCGTGGGCCGGGATGTCGCGACTGCGTGGTGAGCGTATTGCTGGGCGTGCCGGAGACTTTGCTGGACGACGAACGAGCCGCGCTTGAGGTGCTGGCCGAGGCCGGGCTGGCACCCCGACTCAGGCTGGTTCCGATCCACCGGGACCGAGGTCCGGGCCTGGCGAGCTAGCCTCCTGGTAGGTTGGACGGGAGGTTGTGACTGGTGAGGCCCGAGTGGCTGAGAGTCTGTTAAATCTGGGTCTCGCGTTGGACAACGCCGATGCCATTTCGTAACCTGTTCGAGACCTAAGGCAGCTCGACGCGCTTGGCGTCGACGGCACTTATAAGGATGCTGAATCTTGAGGTTCAACCGCGAGTTCCTGACTAAACGCGTTCTTCGACGCCCTCTAGTCGGTGGGGTTGCGGGCCTCATGCTTCTCTTCGCCGTTATCTCGGGGGCTGTGCACGCCGACCCCGCCGAGGACGGGCTGGCAAAGCTCAACGAGCTTTCCCGGCAGGCCGAGCAGCTCACCGAGTCGATGCATTCAGCCCAGCTCGACCTAGACAAGAAGCTGCAGGTGCAAGCCGCCGCGGAACGCAAGCACACCGACGACCTGGCTGCCGTCGACGCCGCGAAGTCCCAGCTGGCAACCTACCAAGGTGCCGTCGACAAATTTGCTGCCGCGGTATACATGGGCGGCCGCACAGATGGTCTGAACGCCATCCTCACCGCGGAGTCCCCGCAGGGCCTGATCGACAAGATGGCGATCCAGCGGGTGATGGCCACCGAGATGGCCGTCCAGATGCAGAACTATCGCCGGCTCAACGACGAGGCGAAGCAGGCCGAGGCGGCCTCGGCCAAATCGGCCGACGATGCCAAGACCGCCGCCGAGCAGGCCGCGGCGGTGCGCGCCGACCTGCAGCGCAAGCAGTCGCAGCTGCAGGTCCAGATCTCCGTCGTCAAGTCGCGTTACCAAATGCTCACCCCGGATCAGCGGACCGCGCTGGCCGCTCCTGGCCCGGTCCCGCCGCCGGAGATCCTGGCCGCGCCCGCGCCCGCCGCGCTGCCACCGATCGAGGACGCCCCGCCGCCACCGCCGGATGCGCCGCCGGCTGCCGAAGTGGTCCCGATGGCCGCTGTTCCCACCCCGGGCCCAGGCGGTGAGCAGGCCGCCGTCGCCGTACAGGCCGCGCTGACCCGGATCGGTGATCCCTACGTGTGGGGCGGTTCTGGCCCGAACGCCTTCGACTGCTCCGGCCTGGTGATGTGGGCCTTCCAGCAGGCCGGCATCTTCCTGCCGCACTCCAGCCAGGCGCTGGCCGCCGGCGGCCAACCGGTCTCGCTGGATCAGATGCAGCCCGGCGACGTCGTCAACTACTACTCGGACGCCTCGCACTCCGCGATCTACATCGGCGACGGGATGATGGTGCACGCGTCGACCTTCGGCCAGCCGGTGCGGATCGCCCCGGTGAACAACGCCCCGATCTACAACGTCCGCCGATACTGACCGGCCCGGCCGGCGCGGTGGCCTTGCCACAGCCCTGCTTGTCGCGTTCGTCGCCGAGTTGATCATCGCGTCGAGCCTGCTGGCCAACGCCGCTCCCGCACCACCCGTGCCGGCGGCCGCACCGACGGTTCGGTCCGATTCGGCCCCACCGGTGGTCGGCGACGGCCGGACCGTGCGGTTGATCAGCCTGGGCGGAACCCGCACCGACGACCTGCTCACCCGGATCATGTCCGAGATGGGCGGCGCGGTCGAGGCCGTCGAACGGTTCTGGGGCACCGACTGGGACCACGAGATCGTCGTGATCGCCACCGACTCCGAGCCGCAGTTCGTCGCCCAGGCTGGACTGGATCCCAACGGCCGCTGGTCGGACATCGCAGCCGTGTCGGTGGCTGACGGCATCGATTTCGCTCGGCATCATGCCGACGGTCAGCGCATTGTGGTGGCGCCGGGTGCCTCCCGCATCAGCGACGCCTCGTTGCGGATTGTGGTGACCCACGAGCTGTTTCATCTCGCCGCACGAGCCGACACCGCACTGGATGCCCCCCGCTGGCTCGTCGAGGGGACAGCGGATTTCGTTGCCCGGCCGCCCACGCCGTTGCCCGCCGCGGCCGCCGCGCAAACAACATTGCCCAGCAGCGCCGAGCTCGATGAGTTCGGGCCGCAGCGGGCGATGGGTTACGACCGGGCGTGGTGGTTCGCGCGGTTCGTCGCCGACGATTACGGGGTCGACGGCCTGCGCCGACTGTACGTCGCGGCGTGTGGGCCCGGCCACGGCGACTTCGCCACCGCGGTGCAGCGGGCACTGAACACCGACCTCGCCGACCTACGCGCCCGCTGGGCGCGCTGGCTGACCCGATAACGTATCGGTCGATGACACGAATCTTGCTGGTCACCAACGATTTTCCACCGCGACGCGGCGGTATCCAGTCCTACCTGGAACAGTTCGTCGACCGGCTGGTGGCCACCGGCGAGCATCAGCTCATTGTCTACGCACCCCGCTGGAAGGGGGCCGAGGACTACGACCGGGCCGCCGGCTACCGGATCGTGCGCCATCCCGGCACCCTGATGCTGCCCGAACCCGGGGTCGACCGCCGGATGCGGGCGCTGATCGGCGAACACGACATCGAGACCGTCTGGTTCGGCGCTGCGGCGCCGCTGGCGCTGCTGGCCACGAGGGCCCGCGCCGCCGGCGCGCGCCGGGTGGTGGCGTGTACACACGGCCACGAGGTCGGCTGGTCCATGCTTCCAGTGGCCCGATCGGCGTTGCGGCGCATCGGCGACACCACCGACGTCGTCACCTTCGTCAGCCGCTACACCCGCGGCAGGTTCGCCTCGGCATTCGGCCCCAATGCCCGGCTCGAACCACTGCCGCCCGGGGTGGATACCGACCGCTTCCGCCCAGACCCCGCGGCCAGGACCGAACTGCGCCGGCGTTACGGCCTCGACGAGCGCCCGACCGTCGTGTGCGTGTCCCGGCTGGTTCCCCGCAAGGGCCAGGACATGTTGATCGAGGCGTTGCCCGACATCCGGCGACGGGTCGACGATGCGGTACTGGCGATCGTCGGAGGCGGACCCTACGCAGAGGACCTGCGCAAGCTCGCCCACCGCGCCGGCGTCGCAGAGCACGTGGTGTTCACCGGGGCGGTCCCCAGCGCGGAGTTGCCCGCCCACTACGCGATGGGCGACGTCTTCGCGATGCCGTGCCGCACCCGGGGTTCCGGCCTCGACGTGGAGGGACTGGGAATCGTGTTCCTGGAGGCTTCGGCGACCGGGCTGCCCGTCGTCGCCGGCCGCTCCGGTGGCGCACCGGAGTCCGTCCGCGACGGCGAGACGGGCCGAGTCGTCGACGGGCGAGTACGCGAGGAGATCGTCGACGCCGTCAGCGAGATCCTCTGCGATCCCGCGTTGGCCGCGCGGATGGGCGAGACAGGGCGGCGGTGGATCGACAGCGACTGGAACTGGGCGACCCACAGTGCCCGGCTCGCTCAGCTCTTGGCGTAGATGGCCTCGATCTCGTCGGCGAACTTCTGTGCCACCACGTTGCGTTTGACCTTCAGCGTGGGGGTGAGTTCACCGGTCAGCACGGTGAAGTCGCACGGCAGGATACGGAACTTGCGGATCGATTCCGCATGCGACACATGGGCGTTGGCGTCCTTGATTGCCACCTCGATCTCGGCGAGCAGGTCCGGGTCCTCGCGCAATTCCTGCACGGATGCTCCGGCCGCCTTGCCGTGATGCTGCTTCCACACCTCGAACGATTCCGGGTCGATCGCGATCAGCGCCCCGATGAAGGGCTGGTTGTCGCCGACCGCCATCGCCTGACTGATCAGCGGGTGTGCGCGAAGGGCATCCTCGAGGACCGCGGGGGCGACGTTCTTGCCGCCCGCGGTCACGATGATCTCCTTCTTGCGGCCGGTGATCGACAGGAAGCCCTCGGCGTCGATACTGGCCAGGTCTCCGGTGTGGAACCAGCCGTCGACGATCGCCTCGGCCGTTGCCTTCTCGTTGCGCCAGTAGCCGTTGAACACCACGCCGCCCTTGACCAACAGCTCTCCGTCCTTGGCGACGGTCATCGCGTTGCCCGGAATGAGCTTGCCTACGGTGCCGACCTTGAGCCCGTCGATGCGGTTCAGCGTAATCGCCGCGCTGGTCTCGGTCAGTCCGTAGCCCTCGTAGATGGATAACCCCACACCGCGGTAGAAATGCCCGAGCCGCTTGCCCAGCGGTGCGCCGCCGGAGATCGCGGCTCGGCAGTCACCGCCCAGCGCGGCGCGCAGCTTGCCGTAGACGAGCCGGTCGAACACCGCGTGGGCCGCCTTCAGTAGCAGGTTCGGGCTGCCAGTGGCCAGGGCCTCGCTGTAGGCGATCGCAGTCTTGGCCGCCAGGTCGAAGATCCGGCCGCGGCCGCTGTCGCGGGCGTTCAATTCCGCTGTGTTGTAGACCTTTTCGAATACTCGGGGCACCGAGACTAGGATCGTCGGTTTGAACACTCCGAGCATCGGCACCAGGTTCTTGATATCGCTGGTGTAGCCGATGGTCACCTTGTTGGCGAACGCCGACATCGACAGCGCGCGGGCCAGCACGTGCGCCAGCGGCAGGAACACCAGCAGCCGCTCGCCCTTACGCAGCAGGGTGGGGAAACACGTTGCCGCACCGCGTGTTTCGTAAAGCAGGTTGGAATGGGTCAACGCGACACCCTTGGGCCGGCCCGTGGTGCCGGAGGTGTAGATCAGTGTCGCCGCGTCGGCCGAGCGCACCGCGGCCAGCCGACGGGTCAGCTCGGCCGGATCGGCGGTGGCCGCCGCTTCGGCCAGTTCGTCGAGGGCGGTCGGGCCGGCGGATTCGATGCGAAGTGTCGTGCGCAGGCCCGGCAGTTCGTCGTGGAGTTCGGAGACCATCTGGGCGTGCGCCTCGGTCTCGGTGAATACCAGCACCGCGCCGGAGTCCTCGAGCACCCAGCGGACCTGCTCGGCGGAGGACGTCTCGTAGATCGGCACGGTCACCGCGCCGACCGACAGGATGGCGTAGTCCAGGATCACCCACTCGTAGCGCGTCGCCGACAGGATGGCCACCCGGTCACCGGCCTGCACACCTTGGGCGATCAGCCCCAGTGCAGCAGAGCGGATCTGTGCTGCCGCCTGGGCACACGTGATGTCGGCCCAGGCGCCGTCGACGAACCGCTGGAAGATCACATGGTCGGGGTCGGCACGCTCGTGGTCGTACACCGAACTGACGATGCTGTCGTGCTCGCCGATGGCGAACGACGCCGGAACGCTGTACTCACGCACTTGAACCCCTTGGAAACGGCGGCTTGGTGACGTCCAGCCTAGTCAACGGTGTCACGGCGGTGTGATTGCCTGCACCGGCCGGGCACCTGCCTCGCGCCGGGGCGCGATATGTGAAGCTTGTGCTTATGAACAGCATCCAGGTCGCCGACGAGACGTTCGTCGCCGCCGATCCCGCGGCGGTGGGCCGTGCGGTCGCCGACCGGGCGAGCTGGCGACGATGGTGGCCGGATCTGCGCCTGGAGGTCGTCGAGGACCGGGCCGACAAGGGTGTGCGGTGGACGGTCACCGGAGCGCTGACCGGCACCATGGAGATCTGGCTGGAACCGGTGCTCGACGGTGTGGTGCTGCACTATTTCCTGCACGCCGAGCCCAGCGGCGCGGCCGCCTGGGAGCTGGCCAAGATGAATCTGGCCAAGCTCACCCACAGCCGCCGGGTGGCGGGCAAGCGGATGGCGTTCGAGGTCAAGTCCACGCTCGAGGCCGCGCGGCCGGTGGGGCTGGCACCTGGCCGCTGATATCCGGTCACGCTCTGGGTCGGAAGGGTACCGTTTGTGGCCGAGGAGTCTCTGTCGGGTACGGAGCTTGAAGCGACGGGAATTGGCAACAGTGGCTGACAAGACGGCGCAGACCATCTATATCGACGCGGATCCGGTCACCGTGATGGACGTCATCGCCGACATCGGTTCCTACCCGCAGTGGGTGTCGGAGTACAAGGAGACCGAAGTCATCGAGGCCGACGACCAGGGTTATCCGCTGACCGCACGGCTGTTGCTCGACGCCGCGGTGCTCAAGGACACCATGGTGCTGTCCTACGACTGGCCCGCCGACCGCAAGTCGGTGCGCTGGTCGCTGGTTTCAAGCTCGCTGTTGCGGGCACTCGACGGTGCATACACGTTGAAACCCAATGGTTCTGGAACGGACGTCACCTATGAGCTGTCGGTGGATCTGATGATCCCGATGATCGGCCTGCTTAAGCGCAAGGCCGAGCGGAGGCTGACCGACACCGCGCTGAAGGACCTGAAGAAGCGGGTCGAGGGCTGAGTGGAGCCCGGTGACGCTCTCGCCGACGGTGCGGGCCTGACTGTTCCGGCCCGGATCGGATTCTTCGTCGGCAAAGGCGGCGTCGGCAAGTCCACACTCGCGGCGGCGACGGCCGTGCGGGCGGCGCTGGCCGGACAGCGGGTGCTCGCGGTGTCCACCGACCAGGCGCATTCCCTCGGGGAGGTGTTGGGTGCGCCGATCGCGCCGACCGGCGCACGCGAGCCGGTCCGGATCTTTTCCGAGGAGGACACCGACGACGCCGCTGGCGGTCACCTGGACGCCCTGGCGCTGGACACCCTGGCCCTGCTCGAGGCCCGATGGCGGATCGTCGCGCCGGTGCTGTCCGCCAGATTCGCCGAGTCCGATCTCAATGACATTGCCCCGGAGGAACTTTCCGCACTGCCCGGAGTCCAGGAGGTGCTTGGCCTGGCCGAGGTGGCCGCTCTGGCTGATTCCGGCGAGTGGGACTACGTCGTGGTCGACTGCGCGTCGACCGCCGACGCGATGCGGATGCTGACGTTGCCCGCCGCGTTCGCCTTGTACGCCGAGCGGGCCTGGCCCCGACACCGTCGACTGAGCGCCGCCGTCGAGAACGCCCACAGCGCAGCGTTGGTGGCGGGGGTCGAAGCCGTCAGTGCCGGGGTCGAAGGGCTGTCCGCATTGCTGACCGACGGTGACCGGGTGAGCGCCCACCTGGTCCTCACCCCGGAACGGGTGGTTGCCGCCGAGGCGGTGCGCACTCTGGGCTCGCTGGCCCTGATGGGCGTTCGGGTCGACGAGCTGCTCGTCAATCAGGTTCTTCTGCAAGACGATTCCTATGAGTACCGCAACCTGCCCGACCATCCCGCCTTCGACTGGTACGCCGAGCGGATCGGTGAGCAGCAGGCCGTCCTCGAGGAACTGACCGCCACGATCGGTGACGTCCAGCTGGTCCTGGTGCCGCATCTGGCCGGCGAACCGATCGGTGCCAAGGCGCTGGCACAGCTTCTCGACAGCGCACGCCGCCAGGACGGGTCGTCGCCGCCTGGGCCGCTGCGGCCGGTGGTCGACCGCGAATCCGGTTCTGGCCTCGATGCCGTCTACCGAATGCGACTAGAGTTGCCGCAAATCGACTCCGGTGCGCTGACGCTGGGCCGGGTCGCCGACGACCTGATCATCGGCGTCGCAGGGATGCGGCGCCGGGTGCGGCTGGCGTCGGTGCTGCGCAGGTGCATCGTGCTCGATGCGGCACTGCGCGGAACCGAACTCACCGTGCGTTTTCGACCCAACCCGGAGGTGTGGCCCGCGTGAGTGGATCCCACGCCGACATCGGGCCGGAGCTGCGAGCGCTGGCCCAGACACTGCTCGACCGGCTGGATCCGGCCATCCGCGCCGGTGCGGCGATGGCGGCCGGCGCCGGTGCCGGCGGCGAGCCGGGGAAGTGCCAGCAGGTGTGGTGTCCGGTCTGTGCGCTGGCGGCACTGGTCAACGGGGAGCAGCATCCGCTGCTGAACGTGGTCGCAGAGCACAGTGTGGCCCTGGTGACGATGATCCGCGCGATGCTCGACGAGCCGGGTCCGCCCGGTCCGGAGCCCGACGGCCCCCCGCCCGACGGCGCCGGTCCCGAGCCGCAGTCCGTGGCGCCGGGCCGCTACGAGCACATCCCGATCACCGTCGAGGAATAGTACGGCGCCGACGTGTGGTCGGCCGCTGGCGGGCTGGGTAGAGTTGGCGCAAAGCGCGCGCGCCCGATTGGGAGGCTCCATGTGGTTCTGGCTGTTCAAGTATGTCTTGATGGGGCCTCTTCTGCGGTTGTTGGGCCGGCCGAAAGTCGAAGGGCTGGAGTATGTTCCGCCTTCCGGCCCGGTAATCCTGGCCAGTAATCACCTGGCGGTGGCGGACAGTTTCTATCTGCCGCTGGTCCTGCGTCGGCGCATCACGTTCCTGGCCAAGGCGGAGTACTTCACCGGCACCGGGCTCAAGGGCGCGTTCAACCGCTGGTTCTACTCCTGCACCGGGCAGGTGCCGATCGACCGTACCGACGCCGACAGCGCGAAGGCCGCACTCGACACCGCCAAGCGGCTGCTGGAGCGGGGCAAGTTGCTCGGGATGTACCCGGAGGGCACCCGATCGCCCGACGGCCGCCTCTACAAGGGCAAGACGGGGCTGGCCCGGTTGGCGCTGGAGACCGGTGTCCCGGTCATTCCGGTCGCGATGATCGGAACCGACGTCGTCAACCCGCCCGGCTCCAAGATGTGGCGCTTCGGCCGGGTCACGGTGCGCTTCGGCAAACCGATGGACTTCTCCCGCTTCGACGGTCTTGCCGGCAACCGCTTCATCGAGCGGGCGGTCATCGACGAGGTCATCTACGAGTTGATGAAGCTGTCCGGCCAGGAGTACGTCGACATCTACGCCGCGGCGCTGAAGAACGCCGACACACCGGCGGACGCTACGCCGGGTGCACCAGGTCAGCCGCCGGCGCGGATCCCGGAGACCGCCGCGGGCTGACGCCCGGCCGCATGGTCAGTCCGGCGACGAGCAGCACGGCGACCGCCCACCATACGTAGGACATCCCGACCAGTTGGCGCCACCACGACGCTGTCTCCTCGTGGTGCTTGGGCAGCAGCTCCAGCGGTATCCAGACCATCAACCCCACGCCGACCGCGGTGACCACGCCCAGCGCGACATTGCGCCGCCGGTAGGCCACCACCGCGGCGGCGATGACCGTCGGCAGCGCCCACACCCAGTGGTGTGACCACGACACCGGCGAGACCACCAGGCCGAACAGCGCGACGCACATCAGCGCCAGCGTCGCCTCGTCCCCGCCGTCGCTGCCGGCGGGCACGGCTGCCAGAACCCGGCGTACCGCCCAGACCGTCAACGCGAGCACCACGAAGCAGGCCACCGTCCAGAACACGAAGTGGACGCTCTTGCTCAGGCCGAGGCGGGCCAACGCGCCGGCGATGTTCTGGTTGGTGTTCAGCGCCGCACTGCCGATCCGGTCGGTATGACGGACCGTGGTCATCCAGTACTCCACCGAATCGCGCCACGCCAGCGCGCACCCGAGCAGGCTGGCGACGACGAAGGAGCCCACTGCGGTCAAAGCTGCCCGGCCGTCGCGGCGGAGCACCAGGTACACCAAAAACACCGCGGGAGTGAGCTTCAGCGCGATCGCCACGCCCACCAGCACCCCTCGCGGCCACGGGGTGCGACGCGGCAGGCAGTCGGCGATCACCAGCGTCATCAGCACCACGTTGATCTGACCGAACGCGAAGTTGGCGTCGATCGGCTCCAGGTACAGCGTCGCCAGCGCGACGATGCCGGCCGCCAGCCAGCTGCGCCGCAGCCAGGCCGGCTCCCGCGTCAGCGCCGAGGTCTTCCAGACCTGCAGCCGGGTCAACACGATCCAGGTCGACACCAACAGCAGCGCCAGGGTGATCGCGGTGATCGTCACGCTGGCCGCCGCGAAGGGCACCCAGGCGAACGGGCTGAACACGATCGCGGCGAGCGGGGGATAGGTGAACGGCAAGTCCAGCCCGATGCGGGTGTGGAATGTCGCGTCCCCGGCATAGAGCGGCCGGCCATCCAGCCAGGCCTGCCCGCCCATCCGGTAAACCTCGATGTCGATGCGGTAGGGGAGGTGCCCGAAGAGCTGCCAGCCGGCGTACCCCAGGCCCGCGACGATCAGCAGCTGCGTCACACGCCAGCTCGCGACGAGCCACCGATTGCCCGCGGGCGAGGCCAGAGCCCGCCCGATCTCACTGCCCACCCCGGGCGACTGCCGCATCCTCATGTCGCGACCCAGACTATCGGTGCACGCCCGGCGCGCCCGTCGATATCCCCGCCGGGCGAGCGCGTTGGGCCACCGGCGGCGTATCTTCTGTCCCCGTGCCCTTCGGACTGCACTTCGATGTCGTCGCCCCCGGGCGCGTGCCGTTGATGTGGTGCCTGATCGCGTTCATCATGACGTTCTTCGTCACCCGCACGATCGTGCGCTACATCCGCAGCAATGCCGACAAGACCGGGCCCCGCAAGTGGTGGCAGCCGCGCAACATCTCCGGCAAGGGCGGACTGCACATCCACCACGTCGTCATCGGGATCGTGCTGGTGATGATCTCCGGGGTCACCATGGTCACACTGGCGGTCGACGGTGGTGTCGGCGAATTCACCGCGGCGGCAATAGTTTTCGGTATCGGAGCCGCCCTGGTTCTCGACGAGTTCGCCCTGATCCTGCACCTTGAGGACGTCTACTGGGCCGAAGACGGCCGCGCCTCGGTGGACGCAGTGTTCGCCGCGGTCGCGGTGGCCGGCCTGCTGATCATGGGGTTCAACCCGCTGTCGTTCTTCGACATCGGCATCTGGCGGGAGGACGATTCGCTGGTGGCGCGTGCGACGGTGGTCGTGATGGCCTCGCTGACCCTGGCCCTGGCGGTGGTCGTACTACTCAAGGGCAAGGTCTGGACCGGTCTGATCGGCATGTTCATCACGCCGCTGCTGTTCGTCGGGGCGATCCGACTGTCCCGGCCGCATGCTCCGTGGGCCCGCTGGCACTACCAGGACAAGCCCAAGAAGATGCGGCGGGCGCTTGAGCGGGAACGTTATGTGCGCCGACCGGTCGTGCAGGCCAAACTGTGGCTGCAGCACGTTATCGCCGGCGAGCCCAGCTTCCCGGCCGACGCCGAGGTGGACGCCGAACTCGATCGTGAGATCCACGCCGCACCGGCTCCGATCCGTTCGGGAGACACCACGCCGCCGGTCGCGGCCGGCTCGGGATAGGGTGCGGCCGGTGCGGTTCTTCTACGACACGGAATTCATCGACAACGGCCGGATCATCGACCTGATCTCGATCGGTGTGGTCGCCGAGGACGGCCGCGAGTTCTACGCGATCTCCACCGAGTTCGATCCCGAGTCCGCCGGCCGCTGGGTGCGCACCAACGTGCTGCCGAAGTTGCCGTCGCCGTCGTCGCAGCTGTGGCAATCCCGCCGTAGGATCCGCGAGGGCCTGGAGGAGTTCTTCGGCATCGACGACGACGAGCCGATCGAGTTGTGGGCCTGGGTGGCCGCCTACGACCATGTGGCTCTGTGCCAGCTGTGGGGCCCGATGACCAGCCTGCCCCCGCAGATCCCGCGCTTCACCCGCGAGCTGCGGCAATTCTGGGAGGACCGCGGCTGCCCACGGATGCCACCGCGCCCGCATGACACCCACGACGCGCTCGTCGACGCCCGCCACAACATGCGCCGGTACGTGTTGATGACCACCGGTGTGGACCGCGGCGCTACCCCCGCCGACGCCCCTTACCGCAGGTAGCCCGCCGCTCGGGTGGTGAAAACCCACTGGTGCGCCCGGTTACCATGGACGGGTGAACTGGACCGTTGACGTACCGATCGAACAGCTGCCGTCGCTGCCGCCGTTGCCGGCGGATCTGCGTGCGCGCCTGGACGCCGCGCTGGCCAAGCCGGCCGTTCAGCAGCCCAGCTGGGACGCCGGCCAGGCCGCCGCAATGCGCACGGTACTGGAGAGCGTGCCGCCGGTAACCGTGCCGTCCGAGATCGAGAAGCTGTCCGCCCAGCTGGCTGCGGTCGCCCGCGGCGAGGCATTCCTGCTGCAGGGCGGCGACTGCGCCGAGACGTTCGCCGACAACACCGAGCCGCACATCCGCGCCAACATTCGCACGCTGCTGCAGATGGCGGTCGTGCTGACCTATGGCGCCAGCATGCCGGTGGTCAAGGTGGCCCGCATCGCCGGGCAGTACGCCAAGCCGCGTTCTTCGGACATCGACGCACTGGGCCTGAAGTCCTACCGCGGCGACATGGTCAACGGCTTCGCCCCCGATGCCGCGGTCCGCGAGCACGATCCGTCGCGCCTGGTGCGCGCGTACGCCAACGCCAGCGCGGCGATGAACCTGGTCCGCGCCCTGACATCGTCGGGCCTGGCCTCCCTGCACCTGGTGCACGACTGGAACCGGGAATTCGTTCGCACATCGCCGGCCGGTGCCCGCTACGAGCAGCTGGCCGGTGAGATCGACCGCGGCCTGAAGTTCATGAGCGCGTGCGGGGTGAATGATCGCAACCTCGACACCGCCGACATCTACGCCAGCCACGAGGCGCTGGTCCTGGACTACGAGCGGGCGATGCTGCGGCTGAGCCAGGAGTACCCGCTGGACGCTCCCGAGTCCCGGCTCTACGACCTGTCGGCACACTTCGTCTGGATCGGGGAGCGCACCCGTCAGCTCGACGGCGCGCATGTCGCCTTCGCCGAGACGATCGCGAACCCGATCGGCCTGAAGATCGGCCCGACCACGTCGCCCGAACTGGCGGTGGAGTACGTCGAGCGGCTCGATCCGCACAACAAGGCCGGCCGGCTTACCCTGGTCAGCCGGATGGGCAATCACAAGGTGCGCGACGTGCTGCCCCCGATCATCGAGAAGGTACAGGCCTCGGGTCACCAGGTGATCTGGCAGTGCGATCCGATGCACGGCAACACCCACGAATCTTCCACCGGCTACAAGACCCGGCACTTCGACCGGATCGTCGACGAGGTGCAGGGCTTCTTCGAGGTGCACCGCGCGCTGGGTACCCATCCCGGCGGCATCCACGTCGAGATCACCGGCGAGAACGTCACCGAGTGCCTCGGCGGCGCCCAGGACATCTCCGACAGCGATCTGGCGGGCCGGTACGAGACGGCCTGCGATCCGCGGCTGAACACCCAGCAGAGCCTCGAGCTGGCGTTCCTGGTCGCGGAGATGCTGCGCGACTGACCTCGCGCTACGACGGTCTGACCGCGAAGATGCCCGCCGCCGGGTCGGCAGTGATCGTGTCGGTGTCGGTGTCGTAGTCGAACAGCTCGCCGTAGCGGCCCCAGTCGATGGCGGTGTCCAGTTGCTGGCGGGCATCGTCGGGCCCGAACCCGCGCCGCAAGAGATCCAGGAAGAATCCGGCGCGCAGGCTGCCGTCGGATGAGGTGCCCAGCGCACTGCAGATGGTCCGCACTAGCGGTGCCCGGCGGCGGGCTTGTTCGGCGAAGATCTGTTTGCTCGTCTGGATGTCGGCGGTGGTGAATTCCCTTCCCGCCGGGGACAATTCCAGGTCCCCGTCGCTGACGTGCAGCAGTCCCAGCAGCGCGGCGGCATCGACCAGCGGCAGCAGATCGTCGATGTCGAAGTTGAGTTCTGCGGCGATGTCGGGCAGGTCGGCCCGGCCGTGCCGGGCGTAGACGATCTCGACCAGCCCCGCCAGTCCGCCCACCGTCGCGTTGGGCAACGGTGTGTCGGTAGGGGTGGCCTTGGCGGGTTCGGTTATGCCGGAATCATGTTCGACGCCGGTGAGCAGACCGTAGAGCCTGTCGACGATGGCCTCGAATGCCCGGGATCGCCGGTCACGCGGCCGGTCCAGCTCGACGGTCAGCTCGGCGCGGATGTGTCCGGGATTGGCGCCGAGCACGATCACCCGGTCGGCCAGCAGTACTGCCTCCTCGATGTTGTGGGTCACCAGGCAGATCGCCTTGGTCGGGAACTCTTTGGCACCCCACAGTGCCATCAGCTCGGTGCGCAGGTTCTCCGCTGTGAGCACATCCAGCGCCGAGAACGGCTCGTCCATCAGCAGCAGGTCGGGTTCGAGGACCAGCGCCCGCGCGAACCCGACCCGCTGGCGCATACCACCCGAGAGTTCCTTGGGGTACGCGGATTCGAAGCCGTCCAGCCCGATGAGGTCGATGGCCTTCAGCGCCCGCCGGTGGCGCTCCTGCGGCTCGACACCCCTGGCGGCCAGTCCGAGTTCCACGTTGTCCTGCACGGTCAGCCAGGGCATCAGCGCGAAAGTCTGGAATACCATCGCGGTGCCAGGATTGGCGCCGTTGAGTTCGTGGCCGCGGTAACACACTGTCCCGGAACTGGGATTGATCAGTCCGGCGACGATACGCAGCAGGGTCGACTTGCCCGACCCCGACCGGCCCAGCAATGCCACGATCTCACCCGCGGCCAGCTCGAGGCTGACGCCGTCGAGCACCAGCAGGGCGTCACCGGCGGTGCCGGTGAAACTCTTGGTGACGTGATCCAGCGAAACGATCACGTCGTCGCGAGCGGTCATGAGAACACCTCCGTCGAGCAGGGGTTAGGTCGACGAGTAACGACGTTCGGCCAGCGTGTACAGCCGCCGCCAGAAAACCCGGTTGGTCAGTACGACAAAGAAACTCATCACGATCACGCCGATCAGGATGCGGCCCTGGTCCCCGGTCGCGGTGGCCTCGGTGATGTAGGAGCCCAGCCCGGTGGCGGTCAGGGTGGAGCCGTGATAGCTGACCACCTCGGCCACGATCGACGCGTTCCAGGCGCCGCCCGCTGCCGTGATGCCACCGGTGACGTAACTGGGGAAGATGGCCGGCAGGATGAGTTTTCGCCACTTCAGAGGCGTCGGCAGCAGCAGGTTGGCCGAGGCCTCCCGCAGGTCGTTGGGAATCGCACTGGCACCGGCGATCACGTTGAACAGGATGTACCACTGGGAGCCGAGCGCCATCAGCACGACGCCGCCGATGTTCAGCCCGATGCCGGTGGCGACGAGCGCGGCGGTCACCAGCGGGAACAGGAAGTTGGCCGGAAACGACGCCAGGACCTGAACGACGGGCTGCGCGAGCCGGGAAACCCGCGGGCTCATCCCGATCCACACCCCGACGGGCACCCACAGCAGCGTCGCGACGACCACCACCACGATCACCCGCGCAAAGGTCGCCAGGCCCAATTGCAGCGCGTTGCACACCTCGCCGAAGCCAACCCCGTCGGCGATGTAGGTGATCACCCGGTAGGTCCCGTAGCCGATGACCGCGGCCACCGCCAGCGCGAACAGGATGTCACCGGCCCGGCGTCGGGCAGCCACCGGACGCAGCGGCCGGTCGGCGATACCGAACACCGACATCACCCGGTCGAGTGGGTGGATCAGCCGGCTCAGGGGGCGTCCGGCGAGTTCCGGTATCCGGGAGCGGCGCAACACATTCAGGGTGAAGCTGCGCGGCACATCGGCAGCCTCGGAATCCTCGACGCGGAACCGTTCGGCCCATGCCGTCAGCGGCCGCCAGAACAGCACGTTGACCGCGATGACCATCAGCACCATCACCACGACGGCGAGCAACACTTTGCTCAGATCGCCTTCGTCGCCGGCCGCCGCCACGTACGCGCCGATACCCGGCAGCGCCACCTGATGTCCGTTGACGCTCAACGCTTCTGACGCCGTAAGGAAGAACCAGCCGCCGCCGAAGCTCATCATGCCGTTCCAGACCAGCGGAATCATGCCGCCGGGCAGGTCGACTCGCCAGAATCGTTGCCAGCGGGTCAGCCGCAACAGCCGCGATGCCTCGTCGAGGTCGCGGGGCTGGGACTTCAGCGAGTAGTAGAAGGCGAACGTCATGTTCCAGGCCTGGGAGGTGAAGATCGCGAAGATCGACGCGCATTCCAGGCCGAGTTCGGAACCCGGGAACAGGGCGATGAACCCGGTGACCGTGATCGACAGGAAGCCGAGAATGGGCACCGACTGCAGGATGTCCAGCAACGGGATCAGCACCTTTTCGGCGCGCCGCGAACGCGCCGCGGCCGTTGCGTACACGAACGTAAATAGCACTGAAAAGACAAGCGCGGCAAACATTCTCAGTAGCGATCGAGCCGCATAGTACGGCAGTTCCGCCGGATCGGTGCTCACCGCCGCCGGGGCGCTCTGGACCGTCCAGGGGACATCGGCGGTCGAGCCGACCCGGACGATCAGCCACAACAGCGCTGCGGAGCCGGCGAAGACAGCCAAATCGGCGGCCCGGCTGCCGGCCGGACGGGCCAGGGCCCCCCGGCTCGGGAACGTGGCAGAGGCCATGCGGGATCACCCCACCTTCGGTCAGTGTCGACGGGCACGCAACGGCCCAGGGTCTTGGGGTTTGAACCATGCCCGCCAACATCGACCGCACCGTCGATGCCGAATTGTCGGCGAAGAGCGACCTCAGCCGCGCGGACGCGGTAGCCGGGCATGGCGTCGAGTACTACTTCCCTCGTCCATGTCGGTCACCTCCGTCGTCATCCGCGGTCGGCGCGCCGTGTCAGATCGGCGCCGGCCAAGTAGATCGTACGGCGGCGGCCCCGTCAACTGGGAATTCGCTGGACGGCTGCTGAAAGGTGTTCGTCGCGACCCGTTTTCGGTGTCGTTACCCGAGGTGTTCCGGCCATTCACCGTCCCCGGGCCGGCTGGGCCGCAGCCGATGCGGCCGAAGAAGGCACCGTCGAGGGCCGTTCGATGATCGTCGAGGAAGGCCCACCCACCCGGTAACTCGCGCCGCGGTGTTCCTCCGGGAGCCGGTCACCGCGGCCGAGTAGTTTGTTGCGCAGTGTGCCGGGGGCGTAGCCGGATTGGTAGGCACCGCGCTCGGTGAGCACCGGCACGACGTGCTCGATGAAGTCGGCGAACGTGCCGGGGGTGATCGCGTAGGCCAGGTTGAATCCGTCGACATCGGTCTCGGCCACCCACTCCTGCAGTGTGTCGGCGACCCGGGCTCCCGAGCCGACGATCCGGGGACCCATTCCGCCGATCTCACCCCATTCGGCGATGTCGCGCACCGCCCATTCGTGCCCGTTGGGGTCGCCGGACTGGAAGGCGGCCACGGCGGACAGGATCGCGTTGGAGTCGACGTTGCCGATCGGCTCGTCGAGCCCGTAGCGGGCGAGGTCCACACCCATCCAGCCGGACATGAAGACCAGCGAGCCCTCGGGGTCGCCGTAGGACAGGTATTCGGCGTGCTTGGCGTGGGCCTCCTCGTCGGTCGCGGCGGTGACGACAGTCGTGAGGTTGAAGATCTTGGCGGCGTATGGATCTCGGCCGGCCAGTTCGAGTTCGCGGCGAATCGTCGTTACCGTCCTGGCCAGGATCTCCTTGGTAGGTGCCGCGGTGAAGATCGCTTCGGCGTTCTCCGCGGCGAAGCGCACCCCGCGCGGGGAGGAGCCGGCCTGGAAGATCACCGGTGTGCGCTGCGGCGACGGCTCCGACAGATGCACACCCGGCACGCTGAAGTGTGTGCCCTGGTGGCCGATGTGGTGCACCTTCGCCGGGTCGGTGAACACGCCGCGTTCCCGGTCGCGCACCACCGCGTCGTCCTCCCACGAGCCTTCCCACAGCTTGTAGAGCACCTCCAGGTACTCGTCGGCGTGCTCGTAGCGGGCGTCGTGCGCGGGCTGATCGGTCTGACCCATATTGCGCGCAGCGGCGGGCAGATAACCGGTTACCACGTTCCAGCCGATGCGGCCGTTGGTGAGGTGGTCCAGCGTGGACATCCGGCGGGCGAACGGATAGGGGTGCTCGAATCCGGTGCCGGTGGTCAGGCCGAATCCGAGGTCTCGGGTGACCAGCGCCATCGCCGACACCAGCAGGAGGGGATCGTTGACGGGGATCTGTGCGGCGTGCCGGATGGCGGCTTCGTCACTGGCGCCGTACACATCGTAGGTGCCCAGCACGTCGGCGATGAACAGTCCGTCGAACCGGCCGCGCTCGAGCAGCTTCGCCAGGTCGGTCCAGTACTGCAGATCCTTGTACCGCCACGACTGGTCGGCGGGGTGGCGCCACAATCCGGGGGACTGGTGGGCGACGCAGTTCATGTCGAAGGCATTGAAGCGGATAACGCGAGTCACCGGTTGAATGCTGGTGCAGGGTCCCGCCCGGGTCACCGGTTGGGCTCACAGCGATTGTATGTGGCCGCTAGTTGCCGATCAGGCCCTGCAGGTTGGTGCCCAGGGCCCAAGCGCCTGCGGCGACAAGTCCGGTCAGGATCAGCACGATCAGCATCCAGAACATCAGCGCCCGCCGAGCGCGTTGTTGCTCCCAGGCGAAGTCGGTGATGTCGATGCCCGCGAATTGTGTTGGTGCGGAACCATATTGATGGTCGTATTCGTCGATTTCGGGAGCGGGCTGCCATTCGGCAGGATCGCGCACCAGTGCGCGGGTGGGGTTCCTGACCGGCTGGCCCACCGTCGGCGCATCGGCGGGCCGGCTGTGGAAGGCGGTGGCCGCGGCGTGCTGCGCAGAGTTCTTCGGAGCGGGCACACGGAAGTTCGGCAGCGCGAGTTCCTGGGCGATCGCGTCGAGCTCCTCGCGCATCTCGCCGGCATCGGCGAACCGCTCGTCGGGGTTGCGGGCGGTGGCTCGCGCGACAAGCTCGTCGAACTGCGGCGGCACCCCGGCGATCGCCACGCTGGGCGGCGCGACGTCATGGTCCATCCGCTGGTAGGCGACGGTGAGGGGGTTATCACCGCCGAACGGCGTTGCGCCGGTGATCAATTCGTAGGCCAAGATGCCGACGGCGTAGACGTCGCTGCGCGCGTCGGCGGCGCCGTTGCTGACCTGTTCGGGGGACAGGTAGGCCGCGGTACCCAAAATGACGCTGGTGGAGGTGATCCCGGCCTCGGCTACCGCACGCACCAGGCCGAAGTCGACGAGTTTGACCTCACTGTCGTCGGAGATCAACACGTTCTCCGGCTTGACGTCGCGGTGCACCAGCCCGGCCCGATGCGCCACTGCCAGACCACCCAGCACTGGGCGCAGCACCGCGGCAGCGGCGTGCGGCGGCATCGGCCCGCGCTCACGCAGCAGTTCGCGCAGCGTGCCGCCCTCGACCAGTTCCATGGCCAGGAAAGGAGGCTGCCGGCTCGACCCACCGCCACCCTGGTCGTAGACCGCCACCAACCCCGGGTCCTTGAGGCGGGCCACCGCTCGGGCCTCCCGCTGGAACCGGGTGAGGAACTGAACGTCGTTGGCGTAGCGGGCGTCCATCACCTTCAGCGCCACCGGCCGGTCCAATCGGACGTCCAAACCCCGGTACACCGTCGACATGCCGCCGGTGGCGATCTTGGCCTCGACGCGGTACCGGTCCTCCAGCAGCACGCCCATGAGTGGGTCCGACGTCACCGACACATGGTATGCCGTGGGCAGTCGGCCCTAGACTGGCCTGGTGAGCAGTATTCCCGCCGGCGACGATGTGCTAGATCCCGCCGAACCCGTCTATGACCTCCCCGCGGTTGCCGAGATGCTGCGCATCCCGGTGACGAAGGTGCACCAGCAGTTGCGCGAGGGCCACCTCTTGGCGATCCGCCGAGGCGGTGTGCCGATGATCCCGAAGGCGTTCTTCACCGACGCAGGCCAGGTCGTCAAGAATCTGTCCGGTCTGCTGGCGGTGCTGCGCGACGGCGGCTACCGCGACAACGAGATCATGCGCTGGCTGTTCACCGCGGATCCGTCGTTGACGCTGACCAAGGATGGCGTGCGGGACCGGATCGACAACGCTCGGCCGGTCGACGCCCTGCACGCGCACCAGGCCCGCGAGGTGATCCGGCGCGCCCAAGCTATGGCCTATTAGCCGGCCTGTTGAGCCGGCTTATCGGCGCGGTGCAGTGAATACCACGCCACCAGCGCGCACGCGGTCGCCAGCAACACGTGGATCCAGGAGTACATCCCGTGTGACCCGTCCGGTTTGAAGATCACCATGATCCACGTCGAGAACCCGGCGATCGCCGCGATCGCCGTCCGTGACTGAGCTAGGGCGGACACCACCGCCAGCGGCCAGGTGTAGTACCAGGGCAGCGCCGCGGGGACGAACAACACGACCACCAGCATCGCCCAGGCGATGCCGGTCAGTGCCTCCCGGTCGTCGTGCCGAAACCGCCACCACAGCAGGGGAAGTGACACGGCGATGATGGCGATGCCGACGATGCGGGCGACATCGAGCACCGCATAGAAGTTCACGCCGAAGAACAGCCCGCCGACGGCGTTGGTGAGGTTGGCGACCGCGGTCGGAATGGTCAGCCAGTTGATGATCTTCACCGAGCCGGCCAGTGCCGTCAGCCAGCCCAGGCCGACTCCGGCCACCCACGACAGCACCGCGAACACCGCGACGAAGATCGCGACAGATGCCGTTGATGCGGTGGCGAACGCCTTTGTCGCAGAGAGGTTCCGGTCTTCGTGCAGGTGGCGCATCCAGACCCACACCATGAACGGCAGGGCCAGCACGGCGGTTGCCTTGACGGCGACGGCCACGACGATCAGGGCCGCGCCGGCGCTGTGATGGCGGGCGAAGGTCAGCGCGATCCCGGCCATCATCAGCCCGACCATCAGCATCTCGTTGTGAACACCACCCATCAGGTGGATCATCACCAGCGGGTTGAGTACGCAGATCCACAGTGCCACCGCGCCGTTGGCGCCGATGTGGCGGGCCACCCGGGGGGCCGCCCAGATCAGCAGGGCCAGGCCCGGCAGCATGCACAGCCGCAACAGCATCGTGCCGGCCACGACGTGGTCGCCGACCAGCGTGGTGACGAAGCGCGCCACCAGGATGAACGCCGGTCCGTATGGGGCGGTGGTGGTGGTCCAGATCGGACTGACGTTGTCCAGCAACGGGTTCTGGTTCTCGACGGGGCCCACGGCGTAGGGGTCTAGGCCGTCGCGCAGTAGCGCGCCCTGTGCGAGGTAGGAGTAGGTGTCGCGGCTGAACAGGGGAACGCTCAGCAGCAGCGGCGTCAACCAGAAGCCGGTGGTGGCGACCATCGTGTAGTCGCTGACCGGACCGCCCCGGCAGACCCGCCGGCCGACCCACAGCCAGGCCACCAGCATCATCACCACACCGCCCCACAGCAGCACCGAGGACACCACCAGACCGTGACCGAAGCGCAGCCAGGACAGGTGCGTCGACTCCAGCAGTGGGTCGTGCAGGCGGGTGCTCCCGGCGCCGAGCCCGCCGAGGGTGATCAGGACCGCACCGAGGAAACCGAGCAGCGCGGGCCGGCCCTCGTCGCTTGTGGTGAAGGCGGCCAGGCGCGCGAATCGGGCTGGCGAGGTGGTGTGTGTCGTGCTGGACATGCGCCTAAGCCGACCGGTTGGCGGCCAATCTGGCGAGTTCGGCCAGGCCCGTCTTCGCCGGCGCGTTGATCGGCGCATTCGCCAGGACGCTCAGCGCGCCGCTGGTCAGCGACTCGATGCGAGCCTCCACCGCGGCCAGTGCGCCCACCGATTCGATCACGTCGCACAGCTGGTGGACCTGGGTGTCGGACAATTCGGTGCCGATGCCCGTGCGGAGCAGTTCGGCACCGGCCGGATCGGATGCGGCGGCCCGCTCGACGGCCTCGGCCAGCAGAACGGTGCGCTTGCCGGCCCGCAGGTCGTCCCCGGACGGTTTGCCGGTCACCGCCGGATCACCGAACACGCCCAGGACGTCGTCGCGCAACTGGAACGCCACGCCGAGGTCGGTGCCCACCTCGTGAAAAAGCCGTTGAATGTCAGGACGGTCCGCCGCGGCGGCGGCGCCCAGCTGCAGCGGACGTGACACCGTGTAGGACGCGGTCTTGAATTTGTTGACGTTCATCGCCGACGCGATCGACTCGGCGCCACTGGCCTCGGCGACGATGTCCAGATACTGCCCGCCGAGCACCTCGGTGCGGATATCGGACCACACCCGCTGCACACGCAGCTGTCCGTCGCGGGGGAGATCGGCGGTGGCGACGACGTCGTCGGCCCATGCCAGCGCGAGGTCACCGAGCAGGATCGCCGTCGAGCGGCCGAACTGTGCCGAGGAACCCCGCCAGCTCTGGCTGCGGTGCAGTTCGCCGAAGTGGACGTGCGCTGTCGGCATGCCGCGGCGGGTGTCGGAGTCGTCGATGACGTCGTCGTGCACCAACGCGCAGGCCTGCAGCAGTTCCAGTGCCGAGATCAGCAGGAAGATCCCGTCGTCCACGGGGGCGTCGGGCTCGGCGGTCACGGCGCGATAGCCCCAGTAGGCGAACGCCGGGCGCAGCCGTTTGCCGCCGCGGAGCACGAAGTCCTCGAGGGCGGCGATGAGGCCGTCGTAGTCGGTGCCGATGTAGGCGGCCTGGGCTCGCCGGTCGGCGAGATAGCCCCGCAGGTGATCGGTGACGGCGCTGGCCAGCTGGACGGCTGACGGAGCTGTTGCCTCGACGCTCAGCGCGACGCCCCTTTCTGTGTGCGACCCTGCCCTGAAGTGGGTGCACCCAGAGTAGAGCGTCGGGGCTCGATTGCCCCCACCGAGTGCTGCCCTTATTCCTGCGGTGTGTCGGCTGCGGCGAACCGTGGTGAGCGATCCCGGCTGACCCAGGCCAGGGTGCCGATGACGCCGGCGACCACGAGCGCCGCCAGGCCCAGCCACAGCGCCGCGCCGGTGAACGAGCGGGTGCTCGGGTCGGTGTAGCGGGCCTGCGCGCTCATCGTCGAGACGACGCCGGGCTTGAGTTTCCACTCGACGACGTCGGTGTCCACCCGATCGCCGTTGGTGGAGGTGACCTCGCCGGGGAACGACACGGTGAACTGCACGTCGGCGTCGTTGTCGGTGACGCTGGTCAGGTCGACGCGGCCCTCCAAGATCACCAGGTCGCCGGCGCGCCGCAACGAGATGTCCACGCCGGCCGCGTCGCGGTTGAGGTCGGCAAGTTGGGGCAGTTCGGCGAAGGTCAGGTTGGAGAAGACCGCCTCGGAGCCGACGTACCCGTCGGAGTCGTACTTCGACACCGAGACCTTCTGGCTGAACGGAACGTTGAGGTCGAACTGCGGGCCGGTGTCGGCGTCGTCGCGGGCTTTGGTGGCGGCGATGATCTGGCCGGAGACCTGGTCGTCGGGGGACACCGTGATCGAGGCGTGCACACGGACGCATCCGGCTGCCAGCGGCACCACGAGGAGCAGCAGCAATGCCAGCGCGCGCAGGCGCAGGCGGCGGGGTCGGTTGCGCACGAGGGGTATCGTGCCAGACCCGCAGTCAGAGCGGCAGGCTGCGGCCGAGGATTGCGAACGCCCGCGGGTCGCCGGCGAAGTGGTAGCCGCGGATGACGTCGGTGAAGCCCAGCCGCCGGTAGAGCCGCCAGGCCCGATTCGCCTCGCCGCTGATCTCCGGGGTGGACAGCAGTACGTGGGCTTCGGTGCGGCCGGCCAGCAGCCGTCGGGCCAGCGCTTCGCCGAGCCCCCGGCCCTGCGCCTCGGGATGGATGTGCAATTCGGTCAGCTCGAAGTAGCTGCTCATCAGTCGGCCGATTTCGTCGGCGGGCATGCCGATGCGGTGCAGCCCGGACACCACCTGCTGTTGCCACCACTGGTCGGGTGCGCCGCAATAGCCGTAGGCGATGCCGAGCAGTTGACCCGACCGCAGCTGGTCGTCGGTGGCCTGCTCACCGGCATGGGTGAGGGTTTCCACCGCGGCGACGGCCTTCCAGCCGTGGCGGCGGGTGTGTTCGAGCCACATGGCGGCCCGCTGGCTCTCCGTGCCGCGGGGGTAGCGCATCGCGTCGACGTACACCGACAGGGCGTCGAGCAGGCGCTGCTGCATGTCGCTGGGCGACAGGTCGATGAGGAATGTCGACAACGCCTCGGTGTCCTTCTCCGTCGGTGGATCGGTCATGGGTCGCCTCACGCGTCCACCGCCATTATCGGTGCGGCCGGAGTAGGCCCACCGGCGCGCTGTGATGACGCGCACCTGACGTCGTGCCGGGGCGAACGGAACAACCCCTGGACACGGCTACAATCGGGTGGACCAACTAGGTGGTACGGCGCACCTTCAGCTCGTATCATTTGGTTAGTCGCCCTGTAATTGCTGGGCAGCCAACTTTTATCGGAATCGTGACCCGCCGTGTCGGCAAGGAGGGACGAATGCCACTCTCCGATCATGAGCAGCGCATGCTCGACCAGATCGAGAGCGCTCTCTACGCCGAGGATCCCAAGTTCGCGTCGAGTGTGCGCGGCGGGACCCTGCGGACTCCATCGACCCGCAGGCGACTGCAGGGCGCAGGCCTGTTCGTGATCGGCCTGGCCATGTTGGTCGCCGGTGTGGCGTTCAAGGCGACGATGATCGGGAGTTTCCCGATCCTGTCGGTGGTGGGCTTCGTGGTGATGTTCGGCGGCGTCGTGTTCGCGATCACCGGCCCACGGGTGGCCGGCGGCCGGGACCGGTCCGGGCCGCCGTCGGCCGGACCTCGGCAGCGCCGCGCCAAGGGTGGCGGCGGATCGTTCACCAGTCGCATGGAGGATCGCTTCCGGCGTCGTTTCGACGAGTGAGCGCACGTTCCTCCCACACGGGGTAGCCATTCGGCTGCCCCGTTTTTTGTTTGTCCCCCCTTCTCCCCACGTTGCCCCACTGCGTCTTGACCTGCGCCGTTGCGCCCTGCCGTGGTGTTTTTTGGCTGCCTGATCGCCCGCTGGTGGCGGAAAGTGGCGGAACATGCCCGAAATGCATCCGTTATGTGGAGCAAAGTGGGGGATTGTGGGGTACTGTGGCGGCTAACGGAGCGAAGGACAGCTCCGGGGCGTAGGAGGTGCAGCCGTGTTCCTCGGCACCTACACGCCCAAGCTCGACGACAAAGGGCGGCTCACGCTGCCCGCTAAGTTCCGCGACGCACTGGCAGGAGGGTTGATGGTCACCAAGAGCCAAGACCACAGCCTTGCCGTCTACCCGCGCGCGGAGTTCGAACAGCTGGCCCGGCGGGCGTCGCAGACCTCGCGCAGCAATCCGGAGGCGCGGGCATTCCTGCGCAACCTGGCAGCCGGCACCGACGAGCAGCACCCCGACTCCCAAGGTCGGATCACCTTGTCCGCGGACCACCGCCGCTACGCCAACCTTTCCAAGGAATGCGTGGTGATCGGAGCGGTCGACTTCCTCGAGATCTGGGATGCCCAGGCCTGGCAGGAATACCAGGAGACCCACGAAGAGAACTTCTCCGCGGCCAGCGATGAAGCACTCAGCGACATCATTTGACCTGGCCGCCCAGCCGGAGGTCGCCCGTGCATCGTGGTCTCTGCCCGAACCGACCCTGACGTACTTCCCCAACGCCAGGTTCGCGCTCTCGGACAGGGACCTCGATGCAGGGTCGCACCCTTATTTCCCGGGAGGCGCCGTCGTGGCTCAGGCATCAGAGCACGGACACGTTCCCGTCCTGCTGGACCGCTGCGTCGAGATCCTCGCCCCGGCCCTGGCTCGACCGGACGCCGTGCTTGTCGACGCCACCTTGGGCGCTGGCGGTCACGCCGAGCGCTTCCTGACCGATTTCCCCGCGCTCCACCTGATCGGACTGGATCGCGACCCCGGCGCACTGGCCATCGCCGGAGCCCGGCTGGCCCCGTTCGCCGATCGCATCACGTTGGTGCACACCCGTTACGACGGCATCGCCGACGCGCTCTCCGACGCTGGCCTATCGGTGACCGACTCCGTCGACGGTGTGCTCTTCGATCTGGGTGTCTCCTCGATGCAACTCGACCAACCCGAACGCGGCTTCTCCTACTCCAAGGACGCGCCGCTGGACATGCGGATGGACACTGACGCCCCGCTCACGGCGGCGGAGATTCTCAACACCTACAGCCGAGCCGAGATCACCGATATCCTGCGGCGCTTCGGTGAGGAGAAGTTCGCCCACCGGATCGCCGGCTTCGTGGTCGAGCAGCGGGACCGCGCCCCACTTTCCACCACCGGTGAGCTCGTCGAGATCATCTACCGGGCCGTGCCGGCGCCGGCCCGGCGCACCGGTGGCCATCCCGCCAAGCGGACATTCCAGGCGCTGCGGATCGCGGTCAACGCGGAGCTGGATTCGCTCAGCGCGGCGTTGCCCGGGGCGCTGGCCGCACTTCGGCAGGGTGGACGCATCGCGGTGATGGCCTACCAGTCGCTCGAGGACCGCATCGTCAAGACCACCTTCGCCGCGGCGACCGCCTCCCGCTCGCCGGCAGGTCTGCCCGTCGAACTGCCCGGCTACGAGCCGGAATTCACCGCGATCACCCGCGGCGCCGAACGAGCTGACGCCGACGAGATCGAACGCAATCCGCGCAGTGCACCCGTCCGGTTGCGAGCCCTGCAACGTACGGCACCTGGCAATCCGGGAGGGAAGAACTGATGAAGGTCGGGCGCAAGGCTGCCGGCGCGGGGGATCGCGAGGACGCCAAGAACACCACCAAGAACACCGCCAAGAACACTGCCCAGAAGGGTGAGGTGAAGCGCAAGGCCCGCACCGCGGCACCGCGCCGCGGCGGCGCCAAAGAGGCTCCCGCGCGCGGTGGACGTTCGCGTGCGGCGGGATCTGCCCGGCGCCCGCACGAGCCACGCGGGCTGCGGCAGGGGCCGCAGACCGCACCGGCGCCGCGGCCCGCGGAACGTCAGGCGCGCCCGACCAGCGCCAGTCAGGCAAAGGCCCGGGCAAAGGCGCGGAAGGCCAAGGCCCCCAAGGTTGTTCGTCCGCCGTTGCGGGAGCGGTTGATCGCGCGGCTGATCACGGTCGACCTGCGTCCCCAGACACTGATGGCGCGGGTCCCGTTCGTGGTCCTGGTCATCGGGGCGCTCGGTCTGGGGCTGGCCATGACCTTGTGGCTGTCCACCGACGCCGCGCAGCGGTCCTACCAGCTGGGTGCGGCGCGTTCGACGAACGAGGCGCTCTCCCAGCAGAAGGAAGCGCTCGAACGCGATGTGCTCGAAGCGGAATCGGCACCGGCGCTGGCCGAGGCCGCCCGCAACCTCGGCATGATCCCCTCCAAGGACACCGCCCACCTGGTTCAGGACGCGTCGGGCAACTGGGTCGTGGTGGGTAAGCCCAAGCCGGCCGAGGGTGCGCCGCCGCCTCCGCTGAACAACAAGCTGCCCGACGACAAGCCGCCGGTACCGGCCCCGCCGGCCGCACCGCCGGCTCCGGCCCCCAAGCCGGGCAGCTCACCGGAGATTCCGGTGCGGTTGGTCCCGCAGAGCACCGTGCCCCTGCCCGCAGCGGTGCCACTGAGCACCGATCAAGCTCTCACGCCGGCGCTGCCCGGCCCGGTCGCGCTACCCGGCCCGGTCGCGCTACCCGGCCCGGTCGACGCTGCGCCAGTGGTGCCGCCGCCGGCGGCAGATGTCCCACCGGCCCCCGCCGCTCCGGCGCCTGACGCACCCCCAGCCGCGCCGGTCGCGGCACCCGTCGGCGGGGCGCAGTGAGCCGCGGTGACAGGTCGGCATCGCGTCCCGACAAATCACGCCGTCAGCGCGCCGCCACGGCGAAGCCCGTCAAGGCTGGCAAGATCACCAAGGTGGCCAAGACCCAGCCCGACGCCGGCCCCGGTCGCTCCGCCAAGGCCCGCCGTATCCGCGAGATGGCCGAGACTGGCAGGCGCACAGCATCATTCGCTTTCCGACACCGTACAGGCAATGTCGTCATCTTCCTCGCGTTGATCGTGGCCGCGGCCCAGCTGTTCAACCTGCAGGTCCCGCGGGCTGCCGGCCTGCGGGCCGAGGCGGCCGGCCAGCTCAAGGTCACCGACGTCGAAAAGGCGGTGCGCGGCAGCATCGTCGACCGCAATTTCGACAAGCTGGCCTTCACCATCGAAGCTCGGGCACTGACCTTCCAGCCGACCAAGGTCCGCAAGCAGCTGGCCGAGGCCAAGGAGAAATCGCCGTCGGCCCCCGACCCCGATAAGCGCCTGACCCAGATCGCGACCGAGGTGGCAGCAAAGCTCAACAACAAGCCGGACGCCGCGACGCTGCTGAAGAAACTGCGTAGCAACGAGACCTTCGTCTACCTGGCCCGCGCCGTCGACCCGGCGATGGCCTCGGCGATCACCAAGAAGTTCCCCGAGGTCGGTGCCGAACGCCAGGACCTGCGCCAGTATCCGGGTGGTTCACTGGCGGCCAACATCGTCGGCGGCATCGACTGGGACGGCCACGGCCTGCTGGGCCTGGAGGATTCGATGGACTCCGTGCTGTCGGGCACCGACGGCTCCATCACATACGACCGCGGCTCCGATGGCGTGGTGATCCCCGGCAGCTACCGCAACAAGCACGACGCGGTCAACGGCTCCACCGTGCAGCTCACCCTCGACGACGACATCCAGTTCTACGTCCAGCAGCAGGTTCAGCTGGCCAAGGACGCCTCCGGCGCCAAGGATGTCTCCGCAGTGGTGCTGGACGCGAAAACCGGTGAGGTGCTGGCCATGTCGAACGACAACACGTTCGATCCGAGTCAGGACATCGGCCGTCAGTCCGACAAACAGATGGGCAACCTGTCGGTGACCTCGCCTTACGAACCGGGCTCGGTCAACAAGATCATCACCGCGTCCTCGGTGATCGAGTACGGACTGTCCAACCCCGACGAGGTTTTGCAGGTTCCCGGCTCGATCAACATGGGTGGCGTCACCGTCAACGACGCCTGGAACCACGGGGTGATGCCGTATACCACCACCGGCGTGTTCGGTAAGTCGTCCAACGTCGGCACGCTGATGCTGGCCCAGCGGATCGGGCCGGAGCGCTACTACGACATGCTCGGCAAGTTCGGCTTGGGTCAGCGCACGGGAGTCGGGCTGCCGGGGGAGAGCTCGGGTCTGGTCCCGCCGATCGACCAGTGGTCGGGCAGCACCTTCTCCAACCTGCCCATCGGACAGGGTCTTTCGATGACGCTGCTGCAGATGTCCGGCATCTACCAGACCATCGCCAACGACGGGGTGCGGATCCCGCCACGCATCGTCAAGGCCACCATCGCCCCTGACGGCACCCGGACCGAAGAGCCGCGTCCGGCCGGCATCCGGGTGGTCTCCGCGGACACCGCCCGCACCGTGCGGAACATGTTCCGCGCCATCGTCCAACGCGACCCGATGGGATACCAGCAGGGCACCGGGCCGGCCGCCGCTGTCGAGGGTTATCAGATCGCGGGCAAGACCGGAACCGCCCAGCAGATCAACCCCGCCTGCGGCTGTTACTACAGCGACGTCTACTGGATCACCTTCGCCGGCATGGCGCCGGCTGACGACCCCCGCTACGTCATCGGCATCATGATGGACGCCCCGCACCGTGCTGCCGATGGCTCGCCCGGCTCGTCGGCCGCTCCGCTGTTCCACAACATCGCCGCGTGGCTGCTGCAACGGGAGAATGTTCCGCTGTCGCCGGACCCCGGCGCCCCGCTGATCCTGCAGGCCACATAGGCGGCGCGCCGCGTCCGCTCGGTAGGGTGGCAACCCGATGACCAACCCCTTGCGCCCCCGCACGACACCGGGTCTGAGGTTGCCGACGCTGGCCGCCCGTGTCGGTGCGGTGCCCGCTGCCGGCGGCGCGGCCCCCGATGTCCGGATCACCGGGGTGACCCTGCGCGGGCAGGACGTGCAGCCGGGCGACCTGTTCGCCGCCCTGCCGGGTTCGTCTGCGCACGGTGCGGAATACGTCGCCACGGCTGTCGAGGGCGGCGCCGTCGCGGTGCTCACCGATGCCGACGGGGTAGCCGCGATCCGGCGCCTGCTCGGGGAACACCCGTCCATCCCGGTGCTGGTGCACCCGCAGCCCCGCGCGGTGCTGGGCATGCTGGCTTCGGCGGTCTACGGCCACCCCTCGGACCGGGTGGTGGTCCTCGGCGTCACCGGGACATCGGGAAAGACCACCACCACCCACCTGATCGAAGCCGGGCTGCACTCGGCCGGGCGGGTTCCGGGCCTGATCGGCACTGTGGGGGTCCGTATCGCCGGCGCGGACGTGCCGAGTGCGCTGACCACACCGGAGGCCCCTGCACTGCAGGCATTGCTGGCGGTGATGGCCGAGCGTGGCGTCGACACCGCGGTGATGGAGGTCTCCAGCCATGCCCTGGAACTCGGCCGGGTGGACGGAATCCGATTCGCCGCCGGCGGATTCACCAACCTCTCCCGCGATCATCTGGACTTCCACCCGACGATGGCGGCGTACTTCGAGGCAAAGGCCCGGTTGTTCGACCCGGTCTCACCGCAGCACGCCGACATCTCGGTCATCTGCGTCGACGACGATGCCGGCCGCGATATGGCGCGCCGCGCCGCCGACGCGGTGACGGTCAGCGTCGACGGCCACCCGGCGGACTGGCGCGCCGAGCACATCGCGGTTCTCGACAGCGGGGGACAGGACTTCACCGCCGTCGACCCGGTCGGTGTGCACCACCGCCTGCGTATCCGCCTACCGGGCCGGTACAACGTCGCCAACGCGTTGCTGGCGCTGGCCCTGCTGGACGCCGTGGGGGTGTCGCCCGAACAGGCCGCACCGGGACTGCGGGACGCGTCGGTCCCTGGCCGGCTGGAACCCGTCGAGCGGGGCCAGGATTTCCTCGCCGTCGTCGACTACGCCCACAAACCCGGTGCGCTACAGGCGGTCCTGGAAACTCTGCGGCGCCCCGACGCCCGGCTGGCGGTGGTGTTCGGGGCCGGCGGCAACCGCGATCCGGGCAAACGTGAACCGATGGGGCGCGTCGCGGCCGAACTCGCCGACCTGGTCGTGGTCACTGACGACAATCCGCGCGACGAGGAACCGGCCGCGATCCGGGCCGCCATCCTCGCCGGCGCCACGCAGGCCCGCGGCGCCGCCGAGGTAGTCGAGATCGGCGACCGACGGGCTGCCATCCGGCAGGCCGTGGCGTGGGCCCGCCGCGGCGACGTCGTCGTTATCGCCGGCAAGGGACACGAGAGCGGCCAGACCGCGGGTGGCCAGACCCGCCCGTTCGACGACCGCGCGGAGTTGGCGCTGGCCCTGGAGTCACTCGGGGCGGAATCATGATTGCGCTGACCATCGCCCGGATCGCCGAGATCGTCGGCGGCCGGATCGCCGACATCAGCCCGGACGAAGCCGCCCGGCGCACCGTCACCGGCACCGTCGAATTCGACTCACGCGCCGTCACCGCGGGCGGACTGTTCCTCGCGCTGCCCGGGGCACGGTCCGACGGTCACGATTTCGCGCAAGCCGCCGCCGAGGCCGGGGCCGCGGCGGTGCTCGCCGCGCGCCCGGTCGGCGTGCCGGCCATCGTGGTGCCGCCGGTGGCGGCCGCGGATGCCGGAGCAAGCGTGCTGGAGCACGACGTCGATGGATCCGGGGCCGCGGTGCTGGCTGCCCTGGCCAAACTCGCGGCCGCGGTGGCCGCCGAACTGGTCGACGGCGGGCTGCGGATCATCGGGATCACCGGCTCCTCGGGCAAGACGTCCACTAAGGATCTGATCGCCGCGGTGCTGCGCCCGCTCGGCGAGGTGGTGGCGCCGCCGGGTTCGTTCAACAACGAACTCGGCCACCCGTGGACGGTGTTGCGTGCCGGCGAGGACACCGACTACCTAGTGCTGGAGATGTCGGCCCGACACCGCGGCAACATCGCGGCGCTGGCGGCGATCGCCCCGCCGTCGATCGCGGCCGTCCTCAACGTGGGCACCGCCCACCTCGGCGAGTTCGGCTCACGGGATATCATTGCCGAGACCAAATCCGAACTGGTACAAGCAGTTCCGTCATCCGGAGTGGTCATCCTCAACGTCGACGACCCGTTGGTGGCCGCCATGGCGGACAAGACCGCCGCACGGGTGGTCCGGGTCGGGCAGTCCGAGACCGCCGACGTGCGCGCCGAGGACGTCGAACTCGATGAGCTGGCGCGCCCACGCTTCGCGCTGGTGACCGAGGCCGGTTCGGCCGCGGTCCAGCTCGCCGTGCACGGTGAACATCAGGTGAGCAATGCGCTGTCGGCGGCCGCGGTCGCCATCGAGTGCGGCGCAAGCCTGCAACAGATCGCCGACGCGCTGGCCGCTGCCGCCCCGGCGTCGCGGCACCGGATGGAGGTCCACAACCGCGCCGACGGAGTCACCGTCATCAACGACGCCTACAACGCCAATCCCGACTCGATGCGGGCCGGTCTGCGGGCGCTGGCGGTGATGGCGCGCGGGCAGGACGGGCAGCCGGCCCGGCGCCGCAGCTGGGCGGTCCTCGGCGAGATGGGCGAGTTGGGTGAGGAGTCGATAACCGAGCATGATCGTGTCGGCCGGCTGGCCGTGCGCTTAGATATCAGTCGTCTTGTCGTAGTCGGAACTGGGAGGCCCATGAGCGCCATGCACCACGGGGCGGTCATGGAGGGATCCTGGGGTTCGGAGTCCACCATGGTCGACGACGCCGACGCGGCGCTGGAACTGCTGCGCGCCGAGCTGGCGCCCGGTGACGTCGTCCTGGTCAAAGCGTCCAACTCGGCCGGCCTGGCCAAGTTGGCCGAAGCCCTGCTGGACAGCCCGGACGGCGCGCAGTCATGAGGTTGATCCTCATCGCCGTCGGGATCTCGCTGGCGGTGTCGATCCTGCTCACCCCGGTGCTGGTCCGGCTGTTCACCCGGCAGGGCCTGGGTCACGAGATCCGCGAGGACGGCCCGCCGAGCCACAAGACCAAGCGCGGCACCCCCTCGATGGGCGGGGTGGCGATCATCGCCGGCATCTGGGCCGGTTACTTCGGCACCCACCTGGTGGGCCTGGCGCTCGACGGGGACGGCCCGTCGGCTTCGGGGCTGCTGGTCCTGGGGCTGGCCACCGCGCTGGGGGCGGTCGGCTTCGTCGACGACCTGATCAAGATCCGCCGCTCGCGCAACCTCGGGTTGAACAAGACCGCCAAGACCGTCGGCCAGATCACCGCCGCCGTCCTGTTCGGCATCCTGGTGCTGCAGTTCCGCAACGCCGACGGGCTGACGCCGGGCAGTCCCGAGCTGTCCTACGTGCGCGAGATCGCCACCGTCACCCTCACTCCTGCGCTGTTCGTGCTGTTCGTCGTCGTCGTGGTGAGCGCCTGGTCGAACGCGGTGAATTTCACCGACGGCCTCGACGGTCTGGCCGGCGGCAGCATGGCCATGGTCAGTGCGGCCTACGTGCTTATCACGTTCTGGCAGTACCGCAATGCCTGCGCGACGGCACCGGGGCTCGGGTGCTACAACGTGCGCGACCCGCTGGACCTGGCCCTGGTCGCGGCCGCCGCGGCCGGTGCGTGCATCGGCTTCCTGTGGTGGAACGCCGCACCGGCCAAGATCTTCATGGGCGACACCGGATCACTGGCGCTGGGCGGAATCATTGCCGGGCTGTCGGTAACCAGTCGCACCGAGGTGCTCGCGGTGGTGCTCGGCGCCCTGTTCGTCGCCGAGGTCACCTCGGTGGTCGTCCAGATCCTGGCGTTTCGCACCACCGGGCGACGGGTGTTCCGGATGGCGCCGTTCCACCACCACTTCGAGCTGGTCGGATGGGCCGAGACGACAGTGATCATCCGGTTCTGGTTGCTCACCGCGATCGCCTGCGGGCTGGGGGTGGCGCTGTTCTACGGCGAGTGGCTCAGTGCCATCGGAGACTGACCCGCTGATCCCGGGCACGCTGGTGCTGGTGACCGGCGCGGGCATCACCGGGCGTGCCGTGGTCGCCGCGCTGGCGCGCCTGCACGTCCACATCGTCGTCTGCGACGACAACGCCGATGCGCTGAAAGCCTTCGCCGCCAACGGCATCGAGATCGTCGACCCGGCCGAAGCGGTCGCCCGTATCGCCGATTTCACCTTGGTGGTGACCAGCCCCGGCTTCCCGCCCAGCGCACCGGTGTTGGCGGCCGCGGCCGCCGCCGGCATCCCGATCTGGGGCGACGTCGAACTGGCCTGGCGACTCGATGCCGCCGGGCACTACGGCCCGCCGCGGCGCTGGGTGGTGGTCACCGGGACCAACGGCAAGACCACGACGACCTCGATGCTGCACGCCATGCTGGTCGCCGACGGCCGAAGTGCGCTGTTGTGCGGAAACATCGGCAAGCCGGTCCTGGACGTCCTGGCCCAGCCGGCCGATGTGCTGGCGGTCGAACTGTCGAGCTTCCAGCTGTTCTGGGCGCCGTCGCTGCGTCCCGAGGCCGGGGCGGTCCTCAACATCGCCGAAGACCACCTCGACTGGCACGGCAGCCTCGCTGCCTACACCGCGGCGAAAGCCGCCGCCCTGACCGGCCGGGTAGCCGTCGTCGGCCTCGACGATCCGCCGGCGGCCGCGTTGTTGGCCACCTGCGCCGCGCCGGTCAAGGTGGGCTTCCGGCTCGGCGAGCCCGCCGCCGGTGAGCTGGGTGTGCGCGACGGCATGCTGATCGACCGCGCCTTCGCCGACGACGAGGAACTGGTCGCGGCCGCCTCGATACCGGTGGCCGGCCCGGTCGGCATCCTGGACGCTCTGGGCGCGGCCGCCCTGGCGAGAGCGGTCGGCGTCGCCCCCGCGTCGATCGCAACCGCACTAGCCGGATTCCGGGTGGGGCGCCATCGCGCCGAACACGTCGGGACGATAGACGGGGTGGCCTACGTCGACGACTCCAAGGCGACCAATCCCCATGCGGCACAGGCGTCGGTGCTGGCCTACCCGCGGGTGGTGTGGCTGGCCGGCGGCCTGCTCAAAGGGGCGTCGGTCGACGAGATGATCGGCCGGGTGGCCGACCGCCTGGTCGGGGCGGTGCTCATCGGCCGCGACCGTGCGGTGGTTGCCAAGGCGTTATCGCGACACGCGCCCGATGTCCCGGTCATCGAGGTGGTGACGCGGGAGGATGCTGTGGTGCATGGGACCAATGAGACAGTTGTTACTCATGAGACTCGAGTAGTCGACGCGTCCGGTCCCGGCCTGGGTGCGCAGGTGATGACCGAGGTCGTCGCGGCTGCCGCCAGCCTTGCTCGGACCGGGGACACGGTGTTGCTGGCTCCGGCCGGGGCATCGTTCGACCAGTTCGCCGGGTACGCCGACCGCGGTGATTGCTTCGCCGCCGCCGTGCTCGCCGCGGCGCGGTAGCACGGTGGGCATCAGGCTGCGCCGTCGCGGCGCCGCACAGACTGTCGATCCAACCGATACCGAGGTCACCGACACCACCGAGGTCACCGACACCACCGAGGCGGCTGACACCGCCGAGGTGACTGACACCGCCGAGGAGGCGGCCACCGCCCCCATCAAGTACCGGTTCGAGGTCCGCAACAAGTTCGGCAGCTGGCTGGGCCGGCCGATGACGTCGTTCCACCTGATCGTCTCGGTGGCCGCGCTGTTGGTGAGCCTCGGACTGATCATGGTGCTCTCGGCATCGGGTGTGCACTCCTACGACGAGGACGGCTCACCGTGGGCGATCTTCGGCCGGCAGGTGATGTGGACCCTGGTGGGGTTGGTCGGGTGCTGGGTCGCCCTGCGACTCCCGGTGAGTTTTCTGCGGCGCACCGCTTTCTCCGCCTTCGCGATCACGATCGTGTTGCTGGTGCTGGTCCTCATCCCGGGCATCGGCCACGAATCCAACGGTTCGCGTGGGTGGTTCGTCGTCGCCGGGTTGTCGATGCAGCCCTCCGAGCTGACCAAGATCGCGTTCGCCATCTGGGGCGCGCACCTGCTGGCCACTCGGCGGCTGGAACGCGCGTCGTTGCGCGAAATGCTGGTTCCGCTGTTGCCCGCGGCGGTGATCGCGCTGGCGCTGATCGTGGCCCAGCCGGACCTCGGCCAGACCGTGTCGCTCGGCATCATCCTGCTCGCCCTGCTCTGGTACGCGGGCCTGCCGCTGAAGGTCTTCGCAAGTTCACTGTTGGCGGCAGTGGCCGCCGCGGCCGTCCTGGCCGTCTCGGAGGGGTACCGCTCCGACCGGGTGCGGTCCTGGCTCGACCCCAGTGCCGACGCCCAGGGATCGGGCTATCAGGCCCGGCAGGCCAAGTTCGCGCTGGCCAACGGCGGCGTGTTCGGTGACGGCCTGGGCCAGGGCACCGCGAAGTGGAACTACCTGCCCAACGCCCACAACGACTTCATCTTCGCGATCATCGGCGAGGAACTCGGATTCGTCGGTGCCTTCGGGTTGCTGGCTCTGTTCGGACTGTTCGCCTATACCGGCATGCGGATCGCCCGCCGCTCGGCCGATCCCTTCCTGCGCCTGCTGACCGCAACGGCGACCATGTGGGTCATCGGCCAGGTGTTCATCAACGTCGGCTACGTCATCGGGCTGTTGCCCGTCACCGGCATTCAGCTCCCGCTTATCTCGGCGGGTGGAACATCAACGGCGACAACACTGTTCATGATCGGGCTGATGGCCAACGCGGCCCGCCACGAGCCCGAGGCGGTGGCTGCGCTGCGCGCCGGGCGCGACGATCGGATGAACAGGCTGCTGCGGTTGCCACTTCCGGAGCCCTACGTGCCGTCGCGGGTCGAGGCGCTGCGCGACCGGTTGCGGTCCAAGCCGAACAACGACAAACCGGCCAAACCCGCCAAACCGGCCAAAGCCGCCAAACCCGCGCGGCCGGCGAAGAAGGCTGTGCGCGCCCCGCAGCCCACCCGCGAGCGTGCCGCCGCACCCCGCAAAACCAGGACGCCCGAGCGACCCACCCGGCGCTCAGGGCATCATGGTGACGCCGCGCTTCGCGGCGCGCAGCAGCAGGGGAATCAGGGAAGCGGCCGTCCGCGGCGGTCCCGCGCTTTGGAAGGTCAGCGTTACGGGTGAGTGTCTCGAAGATCGGCGACGGTGCGAATCGCGGCGACTCGGGCAGTAAAAGCAGTGATGGAGATGTAGCGGTGTCGGTTGTTCTCGCCGGTGGTGGGACCGCCGGGCATGTCGAACCGGCCATGGCGGTCGCCGACGCGCTCAGGGCGCTGGACCCGGCGATCAGGATCACCGCGCTGGGGACGGCCCGCGGGCTGGAGACGCGATTGGTGCCCGCCCGCGGCTACGACCTGAAACTCATCACCCCGGTGCCGCTGCCGCGCAAGCTCAACGGCGATCTGCTGCGGTTGCCGATGCGGGTGCGCCGCGCCGTCAAAGAGACCCGCGCTGTGCTCGACGAGGTGAATGCGGACGTCGTCATCGGCTTCGGCGGCTACGTGGCCGTGCCCGCCTACCTCGCCGCGCGCGGCGGACGCCTGCGCCGGCGCGGGGTACCGGTCGTGGTGCACGAGGCCAACGCCAGCGCGGGGCTGGCCAACCGGGTCGGCGCGCGTCGGGCCAAGCGCGTGCTGTCGGCGGTACCCGACTCGGGTCTGCGGCACGCCGAGGTGGTCGGTATGCCGGTGCGCGCCTCGATCACCGGCCTGGACCGCCGCGCACTGCGCGCACAGGCCCGCGCTCACTTCGGCTTCGCCGAGGAGGCCGTGGTGTTACTGGTGTTCGGCGGATCCCAGGGCGCGGCCTCGATCAACCGCGCGGTATCGGCGGCGGCGGGACCGCTTGCCGCCGCTGGCATTTCGGTGCTGCACGCACACGGACCCAAGAACACCCTGGACCTGCGCACCCCCGAGCCCGGCGAGCCGCCCTACGTCGCGGTGCCCTACCTGGACCGTATGGACCTGGCCTACGCCGCGGCCGACCTGGCGATCTGCAGGTCCGGGGCGATGACGGTCGCCGAGGTCTGCGCGGTCGGGCTGCCCGCGGTCTACGTACCGCTGCCGATCGGCAACGGCGAGCAGCGGCTCAACGCACTGCCGGTGGTCCGAGCCGGTGGCGGGCTGTTGACCGCCGACGCCGACCTCACACCCGAATTCGTCGCGAACGACGTGGCGAGCCTGCTCACCGACCCGGCGCGGCTGCAGGCGATGACCGCGGCCGCCGCCGGAGCGGGGCACCGCGACGCCGCCCAGCGGGTCGCCGAGGTGGCGCTCGCGGTGGCCAGGGCCGGTAAGGAATCCCGGTGAGCGCGACCGACGGCGCCAGGGCCCTGCCGCCCGAACTCGAACGGGTCCATATGGTCGGCATCGGCGGTGCGGGCATGTCCGGTATCGCGCGGATCCTGCTGGACCGAGGGGGACAGGTCTCGGGTTCGGACGCCAAGGAGTCGCGCGGAGTCGTGGCCCTACGGGCGCGGGGCGCGGTGATCAGCATCGGGCACGACGCGGCCAATCTCGATTTGTTGCCCGGCGGTCCGACCGCGGTGATCACCACCCACGCCGCCATCCCGAAGACCAACCCGGAACTGGTCGAGGCCCGGCGGCGGGCGGTACCGGTGATCCTGCGCCCGGTGGTGCTGGCCAAATTGATGGCCGGCGACACGACGCTGATGGTCACCGGAACGGCGGGCAAGACAACCACCACGTCGATGTTGATCGTGGCGCTGCAGCACAGCGGATTCGACCCGTCGTTCGCCGTCGGCGGCGATCTGGGCGAGGCGGGAACCAACGCGCACAACGGCAGCGGCCGGTATTTCGTCGCCGAGGGCGACGAGAGCGACGGCTCGCTGGTGGAATACGAGCCCGATATCGCGGTCGTGACCAACGTCGAAGCCGACCATCTGGACTTCTTCGGTACCGAAGAAGCCTACGTCCAGGTCTTCGATGCGTTCATGGAGCGGTTGCGTCCGGGCGGTGCCCTGGTGGCGTGCGTCGACGATCCGGGGGCGGCCGCGCTCGCCGAACGGACCGCCGCCCTGGGGATCAGGGTGCTGCGCTACGGCAGCGCCGGGCACCCCGACCTCGACGCCGCGCTGGTCGAATGGGAACAGCGGGGTACCAGCGCCATCGCGACGATCCAGCTGGCGGGGGAGACCCACCCGCGCACCATGCGCCTTGCGGTGCCCGGGCGGCACATGGCGCTCAACGCGTTGGCCGCCTTGTTGGCGGCCATGCAGGCCGGTGCCGATCCGGACGTCGTACTCGAGGCGCTGGCCGACTTCGAAGGGGTGCGCCGACGGTTCGAGCTGGTCGGGACCGCCGGCGAGGTCAAGGTGTTCGACGACTACGCCCACCACCCCACTAAGGTGGCGGCCGCGCTGACCACGCTGTGTGGGCTGTCCAAGGAGACCGGCGGCCGCGCCATCGTCGTCTTCCAGCCCCATTTGTATTCGCGGACAAAGGCTTTCGCGCGCGAGTTCGGTCACGCACTGGACACCGCCGACGAGGTGTTCGTGCTCGACGTCTACGCCGCCCGGGAGCAGCCGCTGGCCGGTATCAGCGGGGCCACCGTGGCTGAGCACGTCAGCGTGCCGGCGCATTACGTGGCCGATTTCTCCGCGGTCGCCGATCAGGTGGCGGCGGTGGCCCGACCCGGTGACGTGGTGGTCACCATGGGTGCCGGGGACGTGACCCTGCTCGGCCAGGAGATTCTCGACGCCCTGCAGATCAAACTGAACAGGTCGATGCCCGGACACGACCGATGACGCAGACCCCCGACGAGCCGCCGGGTGAGCCGGCGCCGATCCTGCCCAAACCGCCGGCCGAGGATGCCCCCGAGGAGCCGGACGCCGAGCAGCCCGCTGAGGTAGACCTGGAGGGCCCGCGCCGGCGGGAGCGCCGTGAACGTGCCGAACGCCGCGCCGCGCAGGCCCGCGCGACCGCCATCGAGCACGCTCGGCGCGAGGCCAAACGTAAGGTCAACGGCCCGGCGGTCGAGGTCCCGAAGCCCCTGGGAAAGCGGGCCGTTCGTGGTCTGAAGCTGCTCACCTGGCTGATCGTGCTGACGATCATCAGCGTGGGGCTGGGCCTGATCCTCTATTTCACACCGGTCATGTCGGCCCGCTCCCTGGTGATCACCGGCCTCGGGGCGGTGACCCGTGAGGAAGTGGTCGACGCCGCCAAGGTCCAGCTCGGCACACCGCTGCTGCAGGTCAACACCGACGAGGTGGCCGACCGGGTCGCCGGCATCCGGCGGGTGGCCAGCGCCCGGGTGCAGCGCGAGTATCCGTCGACGCTGCGGATCACCATCGTCGAACGCATCCCGGTCGTGGTGAAGGACTATCCGGACGGCCCGCACCTGTTTGACCGCGACGGCGTCGACTTTGCCACCGCACCGCCGCCCCCGGGGCTGGCCTATATCGATGTCGACCAGCCCGGTCCCAGTGATCCCGCGACCAGGGCTGCCCTCGAAGTGATGACGGCGCTGCGTCCGGAGGTGGTGGCACAAGTCAGTCGCATCGCCGCGCCGTCGCTGGCGTCGGTGACGTTGACGCTCACCGATGGCCGGACCGTGGTGTGGGGGACCACCGACCGCACCGACGAGAAGGCCGAGAAGCTTGCCGCGCTGCTGACTCAGCCCGGCAAGGTCTACGACGTGTCCAGCCCGGATCTGCCGACCGTCAAGTAGCGGCCCGTGACCGATATCGCGGAGAAAATCGCCGCGACACGTCGGCGCGCCTCCCCAATCCAACGCGGACCGGCCATACCGTTCTGTTTGCGCGGCACTACTTGACATAACTCTAAGCCTCTTGTTGAGGTTGAGGGTTTGACCCCAGGGGAGTCGCGGTAGCCCGAGCCCCATAAGGGAGGAAGACAGACGATGACCCCCCCGCATAACTACCTCGCCGTTATCAAGGTCGTTGGCATCGGCGGCGGCGGCGTCAACGCCGTCAACCGAATGATCGAGCAGGGACTCAAGGGCGTCGAGTTCATCGCGATCAACACCGACGCCCAGGCGCTGTTGATGAGCGACGCCGACGTCAAGCTCGACGTCGGCCGGGACTCCACCCGTGGTCTCGGTGCCGGCGCCGATCCGGAGGTCGGCCGCAAAGCCGCCGAGGATGCCAAGGACGAGATCGAGGAGCTGCTCCGCGGCGCCGACATGGTGTTCGTCACCGCCGGCGAAGGTGGCGGCACCGGCACCGGTGGCGCGCCCGTGGTGGCCTCGATCGCCCGCAAGCTCGGCGCGCTGACCGTCGGCGTGGTGACGCGCCCGTTCTCCTTCGAGGGCAAGCGACGCTCCAACCAGGCCGAATCCGGCATCCAGGCGCTGCGCGAGAGCTGCGACACCCTCATCGTCATCCCCAACGATCGTCTGCTGCAGATGGGCGACGCCCAGGTCTCGTTGATGGATGCCTTCCGCAGCGCCGACGAAGTGCTGCTCAACGGCGTGCAGGGCATCACCGACCTGATCACCACCCCAGGCCTGATCAACGTCGACTTCGCCGACGTCAAGGGCATCATGAGCGGAGCGGGCACCGCCCTGATGGGGATCGGTTCGGCTCGCGGCGACGGGCGTGCGCTCAAGGCCGCCGAGATGGCCATCAACTCTCCACTGCTGGAGGCGTCGATGGAAGGTGCGCAGGGCGTGCTGATGTCGATCGCTGGTGGCAGTGACCTGGGCCTGTTCGAGATCAACGAGGCCGCTTCGCTAGTTCAGGACGCCGCACACGTCGAGGCCAACATCATCTTCGGCACCGTGATCGACGACTCGCTCGGCGACGAGGTACGGGTGACCGTCATCGCCGCCGGCTTCGATGCCGCCGGACCCGGCCGCAAGCCGGTCGTGGGCGCGGCGGGCGCGGGCCAGGGCATCGCGCCGGGAGCCGCCGGCAAGCTCAGCTCGTCGCTCTTCGAGCCGATCGACGCGGCCAGCGTCCCGGTGCACACCAACGGCGCGACGGTCAGCATCGGCGGCGGTGACGACGGCGGAATCTCCGACGACGACGTCGACGTGCCGCCCTTCATGCGGCACTGACCCCGTCGGCTGCGCCCGGATACTGGGCAACGTGACAGTTCGCATTCGCCGGGTGACCACCACCCGGGCCGGTGGGGTCTCGGTGAAGCCCTACGACACCTTCAACCTCGGTGACCACGTCGGCGACGATCCCCAGGCGGTTGCCGCCAACCGCAAGCGGCTGGCCGCCGCGATCCGGCTGCCCGAGGACCATGTGGTGTGGATGAATCAGACCCACAGCGACCATGTCGCCGTCGTCGAGGCACCACGTACCGATCCGGTCGACGACACCGACGCACTGGTGACCACCACGCCGGGGCTCGCGCTGGCCGTCGTCACGGCCGACTGCGTGCCGGTGCTGCTGTCCGACGCCCGCGCCGGTGTGATCGCCGCGGCGCACGCCGGGCGGGTCGGCGCGGCCGACGGTGTGGTGTTGCGGACGCTGGAGGCCATGCTGGCCGCGGGCGCACACACCGAGGACATCTCGGTGCTGCTGGGCCCGGCGGTCAGTGGCGCGAACTACGAAGTTCCCGAACAGATGGCGGCCGAGGTCGAAGCGCGGCTGCCCGGCAGCCGCACCACCACCTCGCGCGGCACGCCCGGCCTGGATCTGCGAGCGGGCATCGTTCGGCAGCTGGTCGGCGCCGGTGTCACGGCCATCGACGCCGACCCGCGCTGCACGGTGGCTGACCGCAACCTGTTCAGCCACCGCCGCGGCGCACCCACGGGTCGGCTGGCTTGCCTGGTGTGGATGGAATGACCGCCGCTACCGCACGGGAGGACGAACTGCGCACCGCGCTGGGTGCCGTCCAGCGGCGTCTGGCACGTGCGGCCCACGCAGCCGGCCGCGACGCCGCCGACATCGAGCTGCTGCCCATCACCAAATTTTTCCCGGCCACCGACGTGGCGATCCTTTGGCGGCTGGGCGCCCGCAGCTTCGGTGAATCCCGCGAGCAGGAGGCATCGGCCAAGATTGTCGAGTTCGGCTCGCTGGTGGGGCTTGACGCCAGCCAGGCGCGCTGGCACATGGTCGGCCAGATTCAGCGCAACAAGGCCAAAGCCATTGCCGGGTGGGCGGATACCGTGCATTCGTTGAGCAGCGCGAAGGTAGCGGCCGCGCTGGACCGCGGTGCCGCCCAGGCGATCGAGGAGGGTCACCGGCACGCGCCGCTGCGGGTGTTCATCCAGATCAGCCTCGACGGGGACACCTCGCGGGGCGGAGTGGACATCGACGACCCGGGTGCGGTGGATGCGCTGTGTGACAACGTCGCCGACGCCGCGGCGCTGCGCCTGGTCGGGTTGATGGCAGTCCCGCCGCTGGGGGTCGACGCCGATACCGCATTCGCCGCACTGGCCGCCGAGCATCGGCGCGTCCAGCGCGCTCACCCCGGCGCGACAGAGCTGTCGGCGGGGATGTCCGGTGACCTGGAAGCCGCAGTGCGACACGGTTCGACGTGTGTGCGTGTCGGTACAGCTGTTATGGGACAACGTCCTCTAACGTCTCCCTGAGTAGTCACTCCAGTCACATCTTCATCACAGACACCGCAGTTCACGCTTTCAGAAGGGTCCAGGCGATGAGCACACTCCACAAGGTCAAGGCCTACTTCGGGATGGCCCCGATGGACGATTACGACGACGAGTACTACGACGACGACGACCGTGGTGCTGCCCGCGGGTACGCGCGCCGCAGTGAGCGATTCGCCGAGGACGAGTACGAGCGCGGACCGCGCTACGACGATCGCGAGGTGCGGGCCGCCCGCGACTACGAGGACCTCCGGGATCCCCGCGATGCCGACTACCACCCGCCGACCGGTGGTTTCCGCAGCGGCTACGCCGACGAACCCCGGTTCCGTCCGCGCGAGTTCGACCACCCGCACGACATGCCCCGCCCCTCGCGCTTCGGTTCTCTGCGCGGATCCACCCGCGGCGCTCTGGCGATGGACCCTCGCCGGATGGCCGAACTGTTCGAGGCGGGCAGCCCGATGTCGAAGATCACCACGCTGCGGCCCAAGGACTACAGCGAGGCCCGCACGATCGGCGAGCGTTTCCGTGACGGCCAGCCGGTGATCATGGATCTGGTGTCGATGGACAACGCCGACGCCAAGCGGCTGGTCGACTTCGCCGCCGGCCTGGCCTTCGCCCTGCGTGGCTCGTTCGACAAGGTGGCTACCAAGGTTTTCCTGCTGTCGCCGGCCGACGTGGACGTCAGCGCGGAGGAGCGCCGCCGTATCGCCGAGGCGGGTTTCTACAGCTACCAGTGAACCCGGGTAGGCTGACGGCGTCGCGCTGGCCCCAAACCAGCGATGTCGGCAATGTCACATCCGCTGTTGATTAAGGACCGGCTTTAGTTGTCGCTGTTCTTCGAGATTCTTGGCTTCGCGCTGTTCGTTTTCTGGCTGCTGCTGATAGCCCGCGTCGTCGTGGAGTTCATCCGCTCGTTCAGCCGGGACTGGCATCCGCGCGGATTCACCGTCGTGGTCCTCGAGGTCATCATGACCGTTACCGATCCGCCGGTGAAGCTGCTGCGCCGCCTGATCCCGCAGTTGACCATCGGTGCCGTGCGGTTCGACCTGTCGATCATGGTGCTGCTGCTGGTCGCTTTCATCGGCATGCAGCTGGCGTTCAACGCGGCGGCCGCGGCGGCCTGAGCCGGCACACGCGCGGGGTCGGGAAATCTACTCCACATCTGCGTGCAATGTGGTTAGCCACGCCGGTTAGGTGGTACGGAAAGCTGAAATTAGCTCTTAATTATCGGTCTCCGAGGCGACCTGCGGTTCTGGTGTGACAGGATGGACGCCAGTTACAGTACGGATCGACGAACGTGCGACGCGTTCTACACTTTGCAGACCGGTTTGACCGTCCAGACCCGAGGGGGCAGATGATGCCACTTACACCGGCCGACGTGCACAATGTGGCGTTCAGCAAGCCGCCTATCGGCAAGCGTGGCTACAACGAGGATGAGGTTGACGCCTTCCTCGACCTGGTGGAGAACGAGCTGACACGCCTCATCGAGGAGAACTCCGATCTGCGTCAGCGGGTCGCCGAGCTGGACCAGGAGCTCGCCGGTGCCCGCTCGGGCGGGGCCGTGTTGCAGCCCACCCAGGCGATTCCGCTCTACCAGCCTGAGCCGGAACCCCAGCCCGCGCCGGTGCCCGCGCCGACCCCGCAGCCGGTGGCCAGCCCCGCCGCCAGCGAGGAGCAGGCGATGAAGGCGGCCCGCGTGCTCGCCCTGGCTCAGGACACCGCGGACCGGCTGACCGGGACCGCCAAGGCTGAGGCCGACAAGCTGCTCGCCGACGCGCGTGCCAACGCCGACCAGATCCTGTCGGAGGCGCGCCACACCGCCGAGACCACGGTTGCCGACGCCAAGCAGCGCTCGGACGCCATGCTCAGCGACGCGCAGACTCGCTCGGAGACCCAGTTGCGCCAGGCACAGGAGAAGGCCGACGCGCTGCAGGCCGACGCCGAGCGCAAGCACACCGAGATCATGGGCACGATCAACCAGCAGCGCACCGTTCTCGAGGGCCGGCTGGAACAGCTGCGGACCTTCGAACGCGAGTACCGCACCCGTCTCAAGACCTACCTGGAGTCGCAGCTCGAAGAGCTCGGCCAGCGCGGCTCGGCCGCTCCAGTGGATTCCGGCGCCAACAGCGACGGCGGCGGGTTCAACCAGTTCAACCGCGGTAACAACTAACACTGCCGTCGGGCTGGCACAGCCTGTGTGCTCTGAGCGGCCGGAGGGTGATCGATGCTGATCGTTGCGCTGGTGTTGGCGGTGATCGGCCTCGCGGCGCTGGTCACCGCGGTCGTGACCAGCAATGAGTTGGTCGCCTGGGTGTGCATCGCGGCCAGCGTGATCGGTGTGATCCTGCTGATCGTCGACGCCATCCGGGAACGCCAGAACCGCCAGCTAGCCGAGGAACCGGAGTCGGTCGCCACCGCGGAGACGGTCGCGTACTCCGAGACCGACGAGACCGTGGACGCGACCTACTCCAGCTTCGACGCCGAGTATCCCGACGAAGATGTGCTTGCCGAGTCCGAATCCGAGTCCGAACCCGAACCCGAGCCCGAGCCCGAGTCCGAACCCGAGGACACGTCGGCCGGTCCGGCCGATGCACGCTGACCAATCCAGCGTCCCTGCGGCTCCGAATCCCTGACCATGGGCATCGAATACGCCAGCATCGTCGACCATCCGCTCGAGGAGGTCTTCGCCTGGCACACCCGCACCGGCGCCATGCGGCGACTCGTTCCGCCCTGGCAGCCGATGCGGGTGGTGGCCGAGACCGAGTCTCTGGCCGACGGACGTGCCGTACTCGGGTTGCCGGGCGGCTTACGCTGGATCGCCCAGCACGACCCGGCCGGGTATGACCCGCCGTACCAGTTCGTCGATGCGCTGTCCTCGGACGGCGTAATGACGCTGCCGCCGCGGATCATCGGCTGGTGGCGGCACACCCACCGGTTCAGCGACGCCGGGCAGGGGACGACCCGGGTGCACGACAAAGTCGATACGACGGTGCCGGGTGCGGCGCTGCGCTCCACGTTCGCCTACCGCCACCGTCAGTTGGCCGACGATTTGGCCGCCCACCGCGACGCCGCGCAGGCGGGAGCCGGCCAGCTGGCTGTCGCCGTCACCGGCGCGTCCGGTCTGGTCGGCTCGGCGTTGACCGCGATGCTAACCACTGGTGGGCATCGAGTGATCCGGCTGGTTCGTGGAGAGCCGACTCGTCGCGACGAAAGGCGTTGGGATCCCAGTGATCCCGCTGCCGATCTGCTCGACGGTGTCGACGCAGTGATCCATCTGGCCGGTGCCTCCATCGCCGGGCGCTTCACTGAGGCCCACCGCGCGGCGATCCGCGACTCCCGTATCGAGCCGACCCGGCGGCTGGCCGAGCTGGCCGCCGCGACAGGCCCCGGGCCACGTGCGTTCGTCAGTGCATCGGCGATCGGGTTCTACGGCTACGACCGCGGCGATGCGGTGCTCTGCGAGGACAGCGCCCGCGGCGACGGTTTCCTCGCCGACGTCGTCGCTGACTGGGAGGACGCCACGGCACCTGCCGCGAGTGCAGGCGTGCGAACGGTCATGGTGCGCACCGGCATAGTCCAGGCCGCCGCCGGCGGGACGCTGCGGTTGATGCGGCCGCTGTTCGCCGCGGGGCTCGGCGGCCGGCTGGGCAGCGGTCAGCAGTGGCTGTCCTGGATCGGTTTGGACGACCTGCTCGACATCTACTATCGCGCCGTCTACGACACCCGACTGGCAGGCCCGGTCAATGCCGTCGGCCCAAACCCGGTGCGCAACAACGAATACACCAAGGCCCTGGCTGCGACGATGCACCGCCCGGCATTGCTGCCCGTACCGTCGATCGGGCCCCGGGTGTTGCTCGGCGCGCAGGGCGCGCGGGAGCTGGCCGAAGCCGATCAGCGGGTGCTGCCGACAAAACTGCAAGCACTCGGTCACCGGTTCCGCCACTCCACGGTGTCCGACGCGCTGGCCCACCAGTTGGGGCACGACGCGGCGCCCGGCGTGATCTAGACGTCGATCGCGGTGGCCTTCGCCCGGGCCGTCCACCTGCCGTCGTCGTATCCCACCGCGATCGGATGCGAGAACGCCGCGGTGACGTTCTCGGTCGAGATCGTTTGGTGCGCAGGACCACTCGCCACAGTTCGCCCGTCTGCGATGAGCAAGGCGTGCGTGGTCGTGGTCGGCAGCTCTTCGAGATGGTGAGTCACCAGGATCGAGGCGACTTCGGGGTGGGTGCGGTCGAGACTGTCGATCGTTTCGAGCAGTTGTTCGCGTGCCGCGACGTCGAGACCGGTGGTCGGTTCGTCGAGCAATAACAGATCGGGCTCCGAAATCAGTGCTCGCGCAATGAGAGTCCGGCCGCGTTCGCCCTGGGATAGTGTCGGCCACACGTCGTCGGCCTTGCGGGTCAAGCCCACTGCGGCGATCATCTCCTCGGCCCGGTTGAGCTCGGCAGGGCTCGGCGTCCAGCGCATCGGCAGGTCAATGGTGGCGGTGATACCGGTCAGCACCACCTGGCGCACCGTCAACGAATACTGCAGTCGGTGGCGGGGATTGACGTGCCCGATGGAACGGCGCAACACCGCCAAGTCGGTGCGCCCGAGTCGGCCGCCTAGCACGGTCACGGTGCCGGTGGTCGGGAACGTGACGGCCGCGCAGAAGCCGAGCAGTGTGCTCTTGCCCGCACCGTTGGGGCCGAGCAGTGCCCAATGTTCGCCCGGTTGAACGGCCAGCGAGATGCCGTCGATGATCTGCTTGCCGTCACGACGGAACGTCACGTCGGCAAGTTCGAGAACCGGCGTCATGCGAAGGACTCCTTCAGGGAACTCAGGTGTGATCTGCTGGCGGCAGCGGCCGCGGCGGGATCGCGGGCGGCGATCGCGTCGGCCAATTCCCGGTGCGCCGCGTGGTCGGCTTCCTCGGATGGGACCGGGTGGATCTTGAGCATGTCGATCATCGCCAGCCGCAACCGCGGCAGGAAGGCGTCGAACAACTGCGTCAGGACGTCGTTGTGTGCCGCCGCCACAACTGCCCGGTGGAATGCGGCATCGGCGTCGACATGGTCGGGCACAGCCAGATCGAGTACTCCACGGGCAGCCAGTGTTCGCCGGATCGCCCGCAGGTCGGCGGGCGTGCGCCGGATCGCCGCCAGCGCCGCGGCCTCGGCCTCGATGGCGATCCGCGCTTCGATCACGGCGGTGATGGTCGTGCGCCGCAGGATGGTGTCCCAGTCCTCGGTGGGTTCCACCGCGGTGACGAATACCCCGGCGCCCTGGCGGCTCTCCAGTACGCCTCTGCCGGCCAATTCGCGGATCGCCTCGCGCAGCGTCGAACGACCGACGCCCAACTGCGCCGCTAGGGTGGTTTCGCCGGGAAGTCGTTGTCCCAGTGGCCATTCGCCGGCGCGGATCCGCGTGAGCAATAGCTGGGCCGCTTGTGCGGCAAGCGGGTGGCGCTGCACTTGGGGGACCGGCGAAACCATGGCGACCTCTCTACTTGTCTGAGGAGTAGTGTACTGTCTGGTCATCATGATGCGCGCATTCGTGCTTAGCCGCCGCGGCGGGGCCTGACCGACCGGTTCCCTGCCGTGGCGTGTTGTCGCGCCGGTCGGATTCACCTAACGCCGATCAGGAAGCGACCATGATGAACACGCCATTTCCCACCATCGACACTCCAGTCGGGGACGTCCCGTTCGGGGCACCCGCTTGGAATCGCCAGCGGCGGTCCCAGATGCCCTCACACCGTTACGTCGATGTCTACCGCCGCGTGGCAGTGCCGCCGTCACAACATCGCTGGGCCCAGGCGCGAATCGAGGCCGCACCGCTGTGGGTTCCGGTGGATCTGCGCGACGGCAACCAGGCCCTGGCCGAGCCGATGGACCCGGCACGTAAGCGGCGGTTCTTCGAGCTCCTGGTGGCCATGGGCTACAAAGAGATCGAGGTCGGCTACCCGTCGGCCTCCCAGGCCGACTTCGAGTTCGTCCGGCTGCTGGCCGAATCCGACTTGGCGCCAACGGATGTGACGATCGTGGTGTTCACACCGGCCCGCCGCGACCTCATCGAGCGGACCGTGGCATCGGTGGCGGGCATCCGCAACGAGGTCGTCGTCCACATGTACACCGCCACCGCGCCGACGTGGCGCGACGTGGTGCTGGACCGGGGCCGAGCCGAGCTGCGCGAACTCATCCTGGCAGGAGGCCGCGACGTGCTCGAGCTGGCCGGTGGACGGACCAACGTCCGGTTCGAATTCTCCCCGGAAGTGTTCAACCTGACCGAACCGGACTACGTCCTGGAGTTGTGCGACGACATGACGGCGTTGTGGGACGCCACCCCGCAACGGCCGGTGATCATCAATCTGCCGGCCACCGTCGAGGTCGCCACCCCCAATGTCTACGCGGACCAGATCGAGTACATGCACCTCAATCTGGCCCGGCGGGACAGCGTCATCCTGTCGGTACACCCGCACAACGACCGCGGCACCGGCATTGCCTGCGCCGAGATGGCGGTGCTGGCCGGTGCGCAGCGGGTGGAGGGCTGCGTGTTCGGCAACGGCGAGCGGACCGGCAATGTCGACATCGCGACGCTGGCCCTGAATCTGTACGCCCAGGGCGTCGATCCGATGGTCGATTTCTCCGACATCGATGAGATCGCGCGGACCGTATGTGGGCGCCCTGGTGCACACGGCATTCTCCGGAACCCACCAAGACGCGATCAAGAAGGGGCTGGCCGAACACCGCACGCGGGCGCTGAACGCGGATCGATTTGAGCGTGAAATCGATTGGCGGGTACCGTATCTGCCCATCGACCCAGCCGACATCGGGCGTACCTACGACGCGGTGATCCGGGTCAACTCGCAATCCGGCAAAGGCGGCTTCGCTTACCTGTTGCTCGCCGAATACGGAATGGACCTGCCCCGCGGCCTGCAGATCGATTTCGCGCGGCGAGCCCAGGCGCACGCCGATGCCAGCGGGACCGAAATCAGCCCCGCGGAATTGCTCGAACTCTTCGAATCGGCTTACCAGCGTCCGGGCGGTCCGGTCGAACTCAAGACGTGGCACGACAGAGGGCACGCCGGCATCGAGCTGACTTTGCTCATCGACGGCCGGCCGGACACCAGCATCCATCACGGGATCGGCCCGGTCGACGCACTGATTCGTGCGCTCGCCGACACCGGCCGCCACATCCAGCTGATCGGCGTGACCCAGCAGCAGGTCGGCGACACCACAATCTGCTACCTGCAGTACCACCGGGGCGGTGCCAGCCGCTGGGCTTTCGGTCGCGGTGACTCGGTGTCAGCGGCGTCGATGGCGGCGGTGCTCAGCGCCGTCAACGGGCCCGCAACACCTCTAACGCCTTGTCAGCGTGGGTGTCCATGTTGACCTCGCTGGAGATCACCTCCAGCACGGTGCGGTCGGTGTCGATGACGAATGTCGTGCGCTTGACGGGCAGGAACTTGCCCAGCAGCCCGCGTTTGACCCCGAACGCCGTCGCCACCGCGCCGTCGGCGTCGGACAGCAGCGGGTAGTCGAAGCTCTGCGAGTCGGCGAACCGGGCCTGCTTGTCCACGTCGTCGGTGCTGATGCCGACCCGGGTGGCACCCACCGCGGCGAACTCCGAGGCCAGGTCGCGGAAATGACAGGCTTCCTTGGTGCAGCCGGGCGTCATCGCGGCCGGGTAGAAGAACAAGGCGATCGGCCCGTCGGCGAGCAGGCTGGTCAGCGAGCGCACCGTGCCGGTTTGGTCCGGCAGTTCGAAGTCGGCTACCACGTCGCCACGTTTCATGGGTGATGAGGCTACGCCCGCGCGGACGCCCGTCAAGATCACCCATCGGGTCTGGGAGGATATAGCCGTGCAATCCAACCTCGCCGCCACCACCACGCGCGACGAGTTCCGGGCGCTGGCCGCCGAGCATCGCGTGGTGCCGGTGACCCGCAAGGTACTGGCCGACAGCGAGACCCCGCTCTCGGCGTACCGAAAGCTGGCCGCCAACCGTCCCGGAACCTTCCTGCTTGAGTCCGCCGAGAACGGCCGCTCATGGTCGCGCTGGTCGTTCATCGGGGCCGGGGCGCCCTCGGCGCTCACCGTGCGCGACGGCGAGGCGGTGTGGCTGGGCGCGACCCCGCGGGACGCCCCGACCGGCGGCGATCCACTGCGGGCCCTGCACGACACCATGGCGTTGCTGTCCACCGGCCCCCTCGCCGGCATGCCGCCGCTGTCGGGCGGCATGGTCGGGTTCTTCGCCTACGACTTCGTGCGCCGGCTGGAACGGCTACCGGAGCTGGCCGTCGACGACCTCGAGCTGCCGGACATGCTGCTGCTGCTCGCGACCGATCTGGCCGCCGTCGACCACCACGAGGGCACGATCACCCTGATCGCCAACGCGGTGAATTGGAACGGCACCGACGAACGCGTCGATGAGGCCTATGACGAGGCCGTCGCCCGGCTCGACGTGATGACCGAGGCGCTCGGCCAGCCGCTGCCGTCGACCGTGGCGACTTTCTCCCGGCCCACCCCGAGGCACCGCTCGCAGCGCACGCTCGAGGAGTACAGCGCGATGGTGGAGCGACTGGTCAAGGAGATCGAGGCCGGCGAGGCCTTCCAGGTGGTGCCGTCGCAGCGTTTCGAGATGGACACCACCGTCGATCCCATCGACGTCTACCGGATGCTGCGGGTGACGAATCCCAGCCCGTACATGTACCTGTTGCACGTCCCGGATGAGGCTGGGGGAACGGCCTTTTCGATCGTCGGGTCCAGCCCCGAGGCGTTGGTGACGGTCAAGGACGGCTGGGCGACCACCCACCCGATCGCCGGGACGCGCTGGCGCGGTGCGACCGAGGAGGAAGACCAGCTGCTGGAGAAGGATTTGCTGGCCGATGAGAAGGAGCGCTCCGAGCACCTGATGCTGGTCGATCTGGGCCGCAACGATCTCGGACGGGTGTGCGTGCCGGGCACCGTTCGGGTCGAGGACTACAGCCACATCGAGCGCTACAGCCACGTCATGCACCTGGTGTCGACGGTGACCGGGCAGCTGGCGGAGGGCCGCACCCCGCTGGACGCGGTCACCGCCTGTTTCCCGGCGGGCACCCTGTCCGGTGCCCCGAAGGTTCGTGCGATGGAACTGATCGAGGAGATCGAGAAGACGCGCCGGGGCCTGTACGGCGGTGTCGTCGGGTACCTGGACTTCGCCGGCAATGCCGACTTCGCGATCGCGATCCGCACGGCGTTGATGCGGGCCGGCACCGCCTACGTGCAGGCCGGCGGTGGCGTCGTCGCCGATTCCAATGGCCCGTATGAGTACACCGAGGCCGCCAACAAGGCCAAGGCCGTGCTCAGCGCCATCGCCGCGGCGGAAACGCTGGGTGCGCCGTGATCCGCGTCGGGCAGTTGCTTCTGGTGGTGTCGGCCGTCGCGCTGTGGGTGGCCTCCCGGCTGCCGTGGGTGGCGGTGACGTCGTTCGACGGGCTCGGGCAGCCGAAGACGGTGACGCTCAACGGCGCGAGCTGGTCCAATGCGCTGCTGCCGCTGGCGGTCCTGCTGCTGGCGGCCGCGGTGGCCGGGCTGGCGGTGCGGGGCTGGGGCCTGCGGGTGGTCGCGGTGCTGGTGGCGCTGGTAAGCCTGTTGCTGGGCTATCTCGGCGTCAGCCTGATCGTGATGCCCGACGTCGGGCCGCGGGCCGCGGAGCTTGCGCAGGTGCCGGTGGTGTCGCTGGTCGGCAGTGAACGCCATGCCACGGGGGCGGCGCTCGTCGTGGCCGCCGCGGCATGTGCGCTGGTCGCGGCTGTACTTCTGATGCGCTCGGCGTCCGCTGGGCGGCAGGCCACCGTCAAATACGCCGCACCCGCCGCACGGCGGGACGCGGTGGGTGCCGCCGCACCCGAATCGGCGGTCTCGGAACGTGGCATGTGGGATGCGCTTGACGAGGGACGCGATCCCACTGAACGACCCGTCGACACCGAGGGTCGGTGACGAGTGCGCGGCGTGATGCGGCTACCCTTCCTAAGACACAAGCGAGATCGTCATGGCGTGAGAAGGGATTCGGTTGGCATGAGTTCGGCAACCGTGCTCGACTCCATCATCGAAGGGGTCCGCGCTGACGTTGCCGCTCGCGAGGCGATCGTGAGTCTGGCCGAGGTCAAAGCCGCCGCCGAGGCGGCGCCCGCGCCGCTGAACGTGCTGGCTGCGCTGCGTGCGCCGGGTATCGCGGTGATCGCCGAGGTCAAGCGGGCCAGCCCGTCGCGCGGACAGTTGGCGAACATCCCGAATCCGGCTGAATTGGCCAAGGCTTACCAGAGCGGCGGCGCGCGAGTCATCAGCGTGCTGACCGAGGAGCGCCGCTTCCACGGTTCGCTGGCCGACCTGGACGCGGTACGCGCCGCCGTCCAGATTCCGGTTCTCCGTAAGGACTTCGTGGTCCGGCCCTACCAGATTCACGAGGCCCGGGCGCACGGCGCTGACATGCTGCTGCTGATCGTCGCGGCGCTCGAGCAGCCCGCTCTTGAGTCGATGCTGGAGCGCACCGAGTCGCTCGGCATGACCGCGCTGGTCGAGGTGCACACCGAGGAGGAAGCGGACCGGGCGCTGCAGGCCGGCGCCAAGGTGATCGGTGTGAACGCCCGCGACCTGAAGACCCTGGAGGTCGACCGCGACTGTTTCGCGCGGATCGCGCCGGGGCTGCCCTCCGACATCATCCGGATCGCCGAGTCGGGCGTGCGCGGTACCGCCGACCTGCTGGCGTACGCCGGTGCCGGAGCCGACGCCGTCCTGGTCGGCGAGGGACTGGTCACCAGCGGAGATCCCCGCAGCGCGGTGGCCGACCTGGTGACCGCGGGAGCCCATCCGTCGTGCCCCAAACCCGCCCGCTGAGTCGTGGCTGATACCTCAACTCCGAACGTGCCGCGCACCAGCGCGGCCGTCGCGGAACCGACGAGTCATGAACCCGACGCCCGGGGCCATTTCGGGGTGTACGGCGGACGCTATGTGCCCGAGGCTCTGATGGCGGTCATCGAAGAGGTGACGGCCGCCTACGAGAAGGCCCGCACCGACCAGACATTCCTCGACCAGCTCGACGACCTGCAGACCCACTACGCCGGGCGGCCCTCGCCGCTCTACGAAGCCAAGCGCCTCGGCGAGCACCTCGGCGGCGCGCGGGTGTTCCTCAAGCGCGAGGACCTCAACCACACCGGCTCGCACAAGATCAACAACGTGCTCGGCCAGGCATTGCTGGCCAGGCAGATGGGCAAGACCCGGGTCATCGCCGAGACCGGCGCCGGCCAACACGGCGTGGCGACGGCGACCGCGTGCGCCCTGCTCGGCCTGGAGTGCGTCATCTACATGGGTGCGGTCGACACCGCGCGGCAGGCGCTCAACGTGGCCCGGATGCGGCTGCTCGGCGCTGAAGTGGTGTCGGTGGAGTCCGGTTCCAAGACGCTCAAGGACGCGATCAACGACGCCTTCCGCGACTGGGTCACTAACGCCGACCGCACCTACTACTGCTTCGGCACGGCCGCCGGACCGCATCCGTTCCCGACGATGGTGCGCGACTTCCAGCGGATCATCGGCCTGGAGGCGCGCGCGCAGATGCTGGCACAGGCCGGCCGCCTGCCCGACGTGGTGGCTGCGTGCGTCGGTGGTGGCTCCAACGCGATCGGGATCTTCCATCCGTTCATCGACGACACCGGGGTGCGGTTGGTCGGTTTCGAGGCTGCCGGCGACGGCGTCGAAACCGGAAGGCACGCAGCAACTTTCGCTGGCGGTACACCTGGAGCGTTCCAGGGCTCGTACTCGTATCTGTTGCAGAACGAGGACGGCCAGACCATCGAGTCGCACTCCATCTCGGCCGGCCTGGATTACCCCGGCGTCGGTCCCGAGCACGCGTTCCTCAAAGACATCGGCCGCACCGAGTACCGGCCGATCACCGATGTCGAAGCCATGGACGCATTCCGGCTGCTGTGCCGCCTGGAAGGCATCATCCCCGCCATCGAGTCGGCTCACGCCGTCGCGGGCGCGGTGAAGGTGGCGGCCGAACTCGGTCCGGGCGGAGTCATCCTGATCAATCTGTCCGGTCGCGGCGACAAGGATGTGGAGACGGCGGCCACGTGGTTCGGGCTGATGGGCGATACGAGGCCGGGAGCCCCATGACCGTCGAGCACAGCCGGCTGGGTCCGGTTTTCGCGTCGTGCCGTGACGAGGGCCGGGCAGCGCTGATCGGGTACCTGCCGACGGGTTACCCGGATGTCCCGACGTCCATCGAGGCGATGGTGGCGTTGGTCGAATCGGGTTGCGACATCATCGAAGTCGGTGTGCCGTACTCCGATCCCGGTATGGACGGGCCCGTGATCGCTTCCGCGACCGAGGCCGCGCTGCAGGGCGGTGTGCGGGTGCGCGACACGCTGCGCGCGGTGGAGGCCATCAGCGCGGCGGGCGGCAGCCCGGTGGTCATGACCTACTGGAATCTGATGCTGCACTACGGGATCGACGCATGGGCCCGCGATCTGGCCGCCGCCGGGGGACTAGGGATGATCACCCCGGATCTCATCCCCGAGGAAGCCGAGCAGTGGATCGCGGCGTCTGATGCGCACAATCTGGATCGCATCTTCCTGGTAGCGCCGTCCTCGACACCCGAACGGCTGGCCAAGACCGTGGAGGCGTCGCGTGGATTCGTCTATGCCGCTTCGACCATGGGTGTGACCGGTGCCCGCGACGCTGTGTCGAGCATGGCACCGGAATTGGTGCGGCGGGTCAAGGAAGTCACCGACATACCGGTCGGCGTCGGTCTCGGCGTTCGCTCGCGGGAGCAGGCCGCCGAGATCGCGGCGTACGCCGACGGTGTGATCGTCGGATCGGCGCTCGTGTCGGCACTGACCGACGGTATTCCTGCGGTGCGGACGCTCACTGAAGAGCTGGCCGAGGGTGTGCGACAGAAGGTGTCTACTTCGTGACGACGACCGTCCTGGCTTATTTCCCGAGCCCGTCTCAGGGTGTCTGGCATCTGGGCCCCGTCCCCATTCGCGCGTATGCGCTGTGCATCATCGCAGGCATCATTGCCGCGCTGGTGATCGGCGACCGCCGCTGGGAGGCCCGTGGTGGTGAGCGGGGCGTCATCTACGACATCGCGCTGTGGGCGGTGCCGTTCGGCCTGATCGGTGGGCGGCTCTACCACCTGATGACCGACTGGAGAACGTACTTCGGCGAGGGCGGTGCCGGGCTGGGTGCGGCACTGAAGATTTGGGACGGCGGCCTGGGCATCTGGGGTGCCGTCGCGCTCGGCGGTGTCGGAGCGTGGATCGCGTGCCGGCGCAGGGGGATTCCGCTGCCGGCGTTCGGGGATGCGATCGCACCGGGCATCATCCTGGCGCAGGCGATCGGGCGCCTCGGCAACTACTTCAACCAGGAGCTGTACGGCCGCGAGACCACCATGCCGTGGGGCATGGAGATCTTCTACCGCCGCGACGCCTCCGGGATGGTCGACGTGCACTCCCTGGACGGGGTGTCCACGGGGCAGGTCGCCGCGGTGGTGCAGCCGACGTTCCTCTACGAGTTGGTCTGGAACGTCCTGGTTTTCGTGTTCCTGCTGTGGCTCGATCGCCGGTTCAAGATCGGGCACGGGCGGCTGTTCGCGGCATACGTGGCGGCTTACTGCGTCGGGCGGTTCTGGGTGGAGCTGCTCCGCGACGACACTGCGACCCATATCGCCGGTATCCGGGTCAACTCATTCACGTCGATGTTCGTGTTCATCGGCGCGATCGTGTACATCCTGCTGGCGCCCAAGGGTCGTGAGGATCCGGCGACGCTGGGCGGCAAGCCCGCGGATGCCGAGTCTCGCCCGGAGTCTCACCCGGAGCCTCCCGTGGAGTCTCCAGCCGAGGCCTTCGCCGAGGACCTGGTTGCCGTGGCCACCGGTGGCGGCATCGCAGCGGCCGCGAAGGTTGCCGGCGAGCACGAGAGCGACGACGCCGCCGCTGTCGGCGATGTCGAGCCGGCTCCCGAGCCCGAGCCGGCTCCCGCACCGCAACGTCGTGAATTCCGCACTGTCGTCCGCCGAGTTCTGTGGGGAGTGGACGTCCACCGCGACTGACATCGCTCGCCCGAAGGCGGCACCGGAATCTGTCGCACCTCGGTGGCATACTCGAACGTATGTTCGATCAGATGTTGTGCGACTACTTCGAGCCGTCCGACACGGCTCAGTCGCGCGACCTGATCGAGCAGCTCAATGCTTTCTCACGGCAGGAGAACCAGGCGGCAGCTCAGCGTCTGCGCGTCATCGCCGAGCTCTTCGAACTTCGCCGCGAGGAGCGAGGCGAGCTCGAGCACTGGGCGGTGGACACCTGGGCCGCCGTCGGAGCCGAGGTGGCCGCGGCCCTGCGGGTCAGCCTGGCCAAAGCCGGCAGCCTCATGAACTACGCACTGGCCATGCGCCGGCTGCCTCGAGTCTCCGCCGTCTTCACCGCCGGTGACATCGATTTTCAGCTCTTCCAGGCTGTCGTCTTCCGCACCCACCTGATCACCGACTCCGATGCCGCCGCAGCCGTCGATGCGGACCTGGCCGCTCGCGTCGCACGCTGGCCCTCGATGACTCGCGGCCGGCTCGCCACCTACATCGACCGTGTGGTCGGCCAGCACGATCCAGACGCCGTACGCCGCGTGCGCGATCGCGCACGCAGTCGTGAAGTGAACGTCTGGAGCTCGTCGGACGGGTGCTCCGACCTGTCGGGCAGGCTGTTCGCCACCGACGCCGCCGCCCTCGACAAACGACTGCACGCGATGGCGACATCGGTGTGCGAGGCGGACCCCCGCACGATCGACGAACGTCGCGCCGACGCCCTCGGCGCCCTAGCCACCGGCGCCGAACGACTGGCCTGCCGGTGCGGCCAATCGGACTGCCCGGTCGCCGACGCGCCGGGTATCTCGGTGATCGTCCACGTCGTCGCCGACCAGGCCACCCTCGACGGGACCGGCCGCAACCCGGCGTACCTGCTCGACACCGGTGAACTCATCTCACCGGAACTGCTCGCCGAGTTGACCGCTACCGCACGTCAACGGCCGCTCGTCATCCCCACCGACGCACCCGCAGAGACCCGCTACCGCCCGTCCCGAGCGCTGGCCGATTTCGTCCGCGCCCGCGACCTCACCTGCCGTGCGCCGGGGTGCGACAAGGCCGCCACCCGCTGCGACATCGACCACACCGTCCCGTGGCCCGCCGGCCCCACGCAGGCAACGAACCTCAAATGCCTGTGCCGTGAACATCACGTGCTCAAGACCTTCTGGGGTTGGCGCGACCGACAACTCCCGGACGGCACGGTGATTTGGGAACTTCCCGACGGCCACACCTACGTGACGACGCCAGGCAGCATCCTGCTGTTTCCCGCGCTGATGGCCCCGACCGGGCCCGCTCCCGCCGAGACGAACGACACCGGCCGCTGCGCCGACCGGTCGGCGATGATGCCCCGGCGGCCAACGACCCGAGCGCAGAACCGCGCCCATCACATCGCCAACGAACGCGCCCACAACCGCGCCGAGCGACGGCCGTGTCAACCGTCCTCCGGCGGGCCGTCGCCACCCGGTCCGGACGGTGACGAACCTCCCTTCTAGGTTCGAGCCTGCTCTGGCATGCTGTGCTCATGACCGAGCCGCCGCCCAACTACCCGCCCCCGCCGCCGTACCCGGGCGCCTACTTCGACCCCGCGGCGCCGTTCGGACGTCACCCGCTGACCGGTGAGCCACTCTCGGACAAGTCCAAGGTCATCGCCGGCCTGCTGCAGCTACTCGGCCTTGTCGGCCTCGTGGGCATCGGCCGCATCTACCTGGGCTACACCGGCCTGGGCATCGCGCAGCTGGTCGTCGGCCTGGTCACCTGCGGCATCGGCGCTGTCATCTGGGGCATCATCGACGCCGTACTGATCCTCACCGACAAGGTGCGCGATCCCGCCGGTCGACCACTGCGCGATGGAACGTAGTGCCACTGTCCTAGGCACCGGGGCGGCCGCACTCGGTGCGCTCGCCTACGTGGGTCTTGCCGACCCGCACCGGCCCGGCTCGTTATTCCCGCCATGCCCGTTCAAGCTGCTCACCGGCTGGAACTGCCCGGCCTGCGGCGGCCTGCGGATGACCCACGACCTGCTGCACGGTGACCTCGCCGCCGCGGTGGTCGACAACGTCTTCCTGCTAATCGGTCTGCCGGTGCTGGCCCTCTGGATCCTCTGGCGCGTCAAGACAGGGCAGCGCGCCTTCACTGTGCCGGCGGTCGTCGTCATCGCGGTCGCCGCCGTTGCCTGGACGGTGGTCCGCAACCTGCCGGGCTTCCCGCTTGTCCCGACGCTTCTCGGCCAGTAGCCGTCCGCCTGCGCTGATACACTCGGAACCTGGTGTGACCTCGCGTTCGCACCACATCCTCGGGCCGGTGCAGTCCCGGACATCAGACGTCAGACTGCGGTAAGGCCACCACTCTCGAGCGAACAGCTTTCCCGCCGCATGACCGACCGCGGAGGAGCGTGGAATGCTGTTCTCAGCACTTCCCCCAGCGCAGGGTCTTTATGACCCCCAGCACGAGTCCGACTCGTGCGGCGTCGCGATGGTGGCCGACATACAGGGTCGCCGGTCCCACCAGATCGTCGCCGACGGCCTCGTCGCGCTTGAGCACCTCGAACACCGCGGTGCCGCCGGCGCCGAGCCCAACAGTGGTGACGGTGCCGGGATTCTGCTGCAGCTGCCCGTCGAACTGCTCACCGGCGTCGTCGATTTCGCACTGCCGAATGCCGCCGCAGAAAAGGCAGGCGACGCCGACAACAACTTTGCCGCGGGCATCTGCTTCCTGCCGCAGGACCTCGCCGCACGCGAGAGAGCCGTCGAGCGCATCGAGGCGATCGCCGCCGAGGAAGGCCTGGAAGTGCTCGGCTGGCGTGAGGTGCCCATCGACCCAGATGGTGCTGAGGTCGGCGTGACGGCACTGGGCTGCATGCCGTACATGTCGATGCTCTTCGTCGCGGCCCCGGAACGAAACGGCAACCGGCCCAGCGGAATCCACCTCGACCGCCTCGTCTACCCATTGCGCAAGCGTGCCGAACAGATCGACGAGGGCGTCTACTTCCCGTCGCTGTCCAGCCGCACCATCGCCTACAAAGGCATGCTTACCACGATGCAGCTGCCGAAGTACTTCCCGGATCTGCGCGACGAACGCTGCATGAGCGCCATCGCCATCGTGCACAGCCGCTTCTCCACCAACACCTTCCCGTCCTGGCCGTTGGCGCACCCGTTCCGTTTCGTCGCCCACAACGGCGAGATCAATACAGTTCGGGGTAACCGCAACCGCATGCATGCCCGCGAGGCCATGCTGGCGAGCTCGACGATTCCCGGCGACCTGAGCCGGCTTTCGCCGATCTGCACCCCCGACGCGTCGGATTCGGCGTCGTTCGACCAGGTTCTCGAGCTGCTGCACCTCGGCGGCCGCAGCCTGCCGCACGCGGTGATGATGATGATCCCCGAGGCCTGGGAGAACAACACCACCATGGCCCCGGCTCGGCGCGCCTTCTGCCAGTACCACGCCTCGCTGATGGAGCCGTGGGACGGGCCGGCCTGCGTGACGTTCACCGACGGCACCGTGGTGGGAGCCGTGTTGGACCGCAACGGTTTACGGCCGGGTCGGTGGTGGCGCACAATCGATGACCGGGTGATCCTGGCCAGCGAGAGCGGAGTCCTGGACATCGCCCCGGGCGAAGTGGTGGCCAAGGGCCGGCTCGAGCCGGGCAAGATGTTCCTGATCGACACCGCGGCGGGCCGCCTCGTCTCCGACGACGAGATCAAGGACCAGCTCGCCGCCGAGCATCCCTACGACGAATGGTTACATGCAGGCCTGCTGGACCTCGCGACGCTGCCCGCTCGCGCCAGGGCCGTCCCCAACCACGAGTCAGTGGTACGGCGCCAGATCGCCTTCGGCTACACCGAGGAGGATCTGCGAATCCTGTTGACGCCCATGGCCGCATCTGGTCAGGAACCGCTCGGATCGATGGGCACCGACACCCCGGTGGCCGCCCTGTCTCAGCGCTCCAAGCTGCTCTACGACTACTTCGTGGAACTGTTCGCCCAGGTCACCAACCCGCCGCTGGACGCCATCCGGGAAGAGATCGTCACCTCGATGGCTCGCGTCATGGGGCCCGAACAGAACCTGCTCGACCCCACCGCCGCCTCCTGCCGCCAGATCCTGCTGCACTGGCCGGTTCTGGACAATGACGAACTGAACCGCATCGTCCACATCAACGACGACGGCGAGCAGCCCGGCCTCAAGTCGGCCGTGCTGCGCGCGCTCTACGACGTCGAGCGGGGCGGGGAAGGGCTGGCCGAGGCGATCGAGGAACTGCGTCAGCGCGCCACCGACGCGATTGCCAAAGGCGCTCGCACACTGGTGATCTCCGACCGCGACTCCGATCACACCCGGGCGCCGATCCCGTCGCTGCTGGCCGTGTCGGCGGTGCATCACCACCTGGTGCGGACCAAGGAACGCACCAAGGTGGCGCTGGTGGTGGAAAGCGGTGACGCCCGCGAGGTGCACCACATCGCGCTGCTCATCGGTTACGGCGCCGCCGCGGTCAACCCGTACCTGGCCTTCGAGTCGATCGAGGACCTCATCCGCGAAGGCGAACTCACCGGCATCGAGGCGGGCACAGCCGTGCGCAACTACCTCAAAGCGCTCGGCAAGGGCGTGATGAAGGTGATGAGCAAGATGGGCATCTCGACCGTCGGCTCCTATACAGCTGCACAGGCATTCGAAGCCATCGGCCTGAGCAAGGACGTCGTCGACGAATACCTCACCGGCACCGTCAGCCAGCTCGGTGGGGTCGGGCTCGACGTGCTGGCCGAGGAAGTCAAGCAGCGCCACCGCCGGGCCTACCCGGAGAATCCGACCGAGCGGGTGCATCGCCGGCTGGACGTCGGCGGCGAGTACCAGTTCCGCCGCGAGGGCGAACTGCACCTGTTCACCCCGGAAACGGTCTTCCTGCTGCAGCATTCGACCCGCACCGGACGCGAGGAGGTATTCGCCAAGTACTCCGAGGAGGTCAACCGGCTGTCCCGGGAGGGCGGCACGCTGCGCGGGCTGTTCACCTTCAAGAAGGGTCTGCGGCCCCCGGTACCGCTGCACGAGGTGGAGTCCGCCGAGTCGATCTGCGCCCGGTTCAATACCGGCGCGATGAGCTATGGCTCGATCTCCCAAGAGGCGCACGAGACCATGGCGATCGCCATGAACAACCTCGGCGGCCGCTCCAACAGCGGTGAGGGTGGCGAGGACGAAGACCGACTCTACGATCCGACTCGGCGCAGCGCGGTCAAGCAGGTGGCCTCCGGCCGGTTCGGGGTCACCAGCGACTACCTGGTCAACGCCACCGACGTCCAGATCAAGATGGCCCAGGGCGCCAAGCCAGGGGAGGGCGGTCAGCTACCCGGGTTCAAGGTGTATCCCAACATCGCCAAGACCCGGCACTCGACACCCGGAGTCGGTCTTATCTCACCGCCGCCGCACCACGACATCTACTCCATCGAGGACCTCGCCCAGCTGATCCACGACCTGAAGAACGCCAACTCGCAGGCCCGCATCCACGTCAAGCTGGTCAGCTCGGTCGGCGTTGGCACGGTCGCTGCTGGGGTGTCCAAGGCGCACGCCGACGTGGTGCTGATATCCGGGTTCGACGGAGGTACCGGTGCGGCCCCGTTGACCAGCCTCAAGCACGCCGGCGCGCCGTGGGAGATCGGCCTGGCCGACACCCAGCAGACGTTGGTGCTCAACGGTCTTCGCGACCGGATCACCGTGCAGTGCGACGGTGGCCTGCGCACCGCCCGCGACGTGGTGATCGCCGCGCTGCTCGGTGCTGAGGAGTTCGGCTTCTCCACCGCTCCGCTGGTAGTGGCGGGCTGCATCATGATGCGGGTCTGCCACCTCGACACCTGCCCGGTCGGGGTTGCCACCCAGAATCCGGAGCTGCGCGCCCGGTTCAACGGCAAACCGGAGTTCGTCGAGAACTTCTTCCGGTTCATCGCCGAAGACGTCCGAAAGATGCTGGCCGAACTCGGCTTCCGCAGCATCGACGAGGCCGTCGGGCACGCGGACGTGCTCGAGACCGACGAGGGATTGGCGCACTGGAAGAGCAAGGGGCTGGACTTCAGTCCGATCTTCGCGGTGCCGGAGACGACGCACAGCCAGCGTCGCCGCACCCGCGATCAGGACCACGGCCTCGACCACGCGCTGGACCAGACGCTGATCGCGTTGGCGGAGGGCGCGCTGGAGGACGCCCATCCGGTGCGCCTGGAACTGCCGGTGCGCAACGTCAACCGCACGGTCGGCACCCTGCTGGGTTCGGAGGTCACCCGCCGCTACGGCGCCCAGGGACTGCCCGACGAAACCATCCACATCACCCTGACCGGCTCGGCCGGCCAGTCGATCGGGGCCTTCCTGCCGCCGGGTATCACCCTGGAACTGATCGGTGACGCCAACGACTATGTAGGCAAAGGTCTTTCGGGTGGCAGGGTGATCGTTCGCCCGTCCGACGACGCTCTGTTCCTGCCCGAGGACAACGTGATCGCCGGCAATACCCTGCTCTACGGCGCCACCTCCGGCGAGTTGTACCTGCGCGGCCGGGTCGGTGAGCGGTTTGCCGCGCGCAACTCCGGGGCGCTGGCGGTGACCGAAGGTGTCGGCGACCACGCCTGCGAGTACATGACCGGCGGCCGGGTGGTCGTGCTCGGGCGAACCGGCCGCAACATGGCGGCGGGCATGTCCGGTGGCATCGCCTTCGTGCTGGGCCTCAACCGGGCCCACGTCAACACCGCGATGGTGCAGCTGCAGAAGTTGGAGCCCGACGACCTGGAGTGGCTGCACGAGGTGGTGGCGCGCCACGCCCGCCACACCGGCAGCACGCTGGCCCGGTCGGTGCTCTCCGACTGGCCAAGGCGCAGCGCCCAATTCACCAAGATCATGCCCACCGACTACCAGCGGGTGCTCGAGGCCACCCGGATGGCCAAGGCCGAAGGGCGTGACGTCGACACCGCGATCATGGAGGCAAGCCGTGGCTGACCCGACCGGATTCCTCAAGGTTCCCAAGATCGAGGCGGCCAAGCGGCCCGTCGACGAGCGGGTCGGGGACTGGCGCGAGGTGTACGAGCGCCAGGATTCCCAGCACCGCGCCGCCGAGGTGGCCCAACAGGCCCGCCGTTGCATGGACTGCGGAATCCCGTTCTGCCACTCCGGAACCGCGGGCTGCCCGCTGGGCAACCTGATCCCGGAGTGGAACGATCTGGTGCGCCGCGGACGGTGGGACGCCGCGAGCGAACGGCTGCACGCCACCAACAACTTCCCGGAGTTCACCGGGCGGTTGTGCCCGGCGCCGTGCGAGGCCGCCTGCGTGCTGTCCATCGCCGAGCAGCAGACCGGCGGCAGCGTCACGATCAAACGCATCGAGAACACCATCGCCGACCAGGCGTGGGCGATGGGCATCGTCGAGGCGCAACCCGCGGCGATCGGCACGGGCAAAAACGTCGCTGTCGTCGGCTCCGGGCCTGCCGGGCTGGCCGCCGCCCAGCAGCTGACCCGCGCCGGCCACCACGTCACCGTCTACGAACGCGACGACCGTCTCGGCGGCTTGCTGCGCTACGGCATCCCCGAATACAAGCTGGAGAAGGCCACCCTCAACCAGCGGCTGGCTCAGATGCGGGCGGAGGGAACGCGGTTCGTCACCGAATGTGAAGTGGGCGTCGATCTCTCGGTGGACGAGCTGCGTAGACGGTTCGACGCGGTGGTGCTCGCCGTGGGCGCGTTGCGGGGCCGCGACAACGACGTCGAGGGCCGCCGGCTCAAGGGCGTACACCTGGCGATGGAGCACCTGGTGCCGGCGAACCGGGAATGCGAGGGCGACGGGCCGTCGCTCATCTCGGCCAAGGGTAAGCACGTGGTGATCATCGGCGGCGGCGACACCGGCGCCGACTGCCTGGGCACCGCGCACCGTCAGGGCGCGGCGTCGGTGACCCAGCTGGACTACAACCCGCGGCCACCGGACGTCCGCGACGACGAGCTGTCTCCGTGGCCCACCTGGCCGCTGGTGCTGCGCACCTCGCCGGCGCACGCCGAGGGCGGCACCGTGCACCACCAGGTGGCCGTGCAGCGCTTCGTCGGTGACGAGCAGGGCAACGTGCGCGCCATGGTGATCGCGGAGGTGAAGGTGGAACGCGTCGACGGACGGCGCGTCATCACCCCGGTCGGGGAGGCCCTCGAGATCCCGTGCGACCTGGCGCTGCTGGCGATCGGGTTCGAAGGCGTCGAGCGCATGACGTTGCTCGACGACCTCGGCATCGCGTTGAGCCCGCGTGGGGCGATCTCCTGCGGCTCGGATTGGCAGACCGACGCGCCCGGAGTGTTCGTCTGTGGGGACGCCCACCGCGGCGCGTCGCTGGTGGTGTGGGCCATCGCCGAAGGCCGCGCCGCCGCGCATGCCGTCGACGCCTTCCTGATGGGGGAGTCGGATCTGCCCGAACCGGTACGGCCGAACCAATTGCCGTTGGCTGTCGTCTGAGTGAATACCGTCCCACCCCCATCTGGATCGGTCGAGATGCCCATGAACGGCGACTATGCTGAGGCGTCGTGACTAGACGCGGCAAAATCGTCTGTACCCTCGGGCCCGCCACCAGCACCGACGAAACCGTCAAGGCGCTGGTCGACGCGGGCATGGATGTGGCCCGGCTGAACTTCAGCCACGGCGACTACGTCGACCACGAGGGCGCATACAAGAGGGTTCGTAAGGCATCCGACTCGACCGGTCGTGCGGTGGGCATTCTCGCCGACCTGCAGGGACCCAAGATCCGGCTTGGACGCTTCAAGGACGGCCCGACCCATTGGGCCAACGGCGAGACGGTGCGGATCACCGTCGAGGACTGCGAGGGCACCCACGACCGGGTCTCGACCACCTACAAGAACCTCGCCCAGGACGCCCAGCCCGGCGACCGGCTGCTCATCGACGACGGCAAGGTCGCGCTGATCGTCGAGCACATCGACGGTGACGACGTGGTCTGCACCGTCACCGAGGGCGGACCGGTCAGCAACAACAAGGGCCTGTCGATGCCGGGCATGAACGTCTCGGTGCCCGCGCTGTCGGAGAAGGACATCGAGGACCTGGAGTTCGCGCTGCGCCTGGGTGTGGACCTGGTGGCGCTGTCGTTCGTCCGCTCACCGGCCGACGTCGAGCTGGTGCACGAGGTCATGGACCGGGTGGGCCGGCGCGTCCCGGTGATCGCCAAGCTGGAGAAGCCCGAGGCGATCGACAACCTCGAAGCCATCGTGTTGGCGTTCGACGCCGTCATGGTGGCCCGCGGCGACCTCGGCGTCGAGCTGCCGCTCGAAGAGGTTCCGCTGGTCCAGAAACGCGCCATCCAGATGGCCCGGGAGAACGCCAAGCCCGTCATCGTCGCCACCCAGATGCTGGAGTCGATGATCGAGAACTCCCGCCCCACCCGCGCCGAGGCGTCCGACGTCGCCAACGCCGTCCTCGACGGTGCCGACGCGGTGATGCTGTCCGGGGAAACCTCGGTGGGCAAGTTCCCGCTGGAAGCGGTCCGCACGATGGCGCGGATCATCCGCGCCGTCGAGGAAAACTCGACGGCTGCGCCGCCGCTGACCCACGTTCCGCGTACCAAGCGTGGCGTCATCTCCTACGCGGCGCGCGACATCGGCGAGCGGCTCGACGCCAAAGCCCTGGTGGCCTTCACCCAATCCGGTGACACCGTCAAGCGGCTCGCCCGGCTGCACACCCCGCTGCCGCTGCTGGCGTTCACCGCGCTGCCCGAAGTGCGCAGCCAGCTGGCGCTGACTTGGGGCACCGAGACGTTCATCGTTCCGCATATGAAGCAGACCGACGACATGATCCGCCAGGTGGACCATTCGCTGCTCGAGCTGGGTCGCTACAAGCGTGGCGACCTGGTGGTCATCGTCGCTGGTGCTCCGCCCGGCACAGTAGGCTCGACCAATCTGATCCATGTGCACCGGATCGGGGAGGACGACCACTAGACCCCGGGAGAGAACTGTTGGCCAGAGCGGACCTTGACGACCTGCTGGCCATTCTCGACCTCACAGTGCTGCGCGACGACGTGTTCGCCGGTGCCCATCCGCGGAAGAACCCGGTACGTACGTTCGGCGGCCAGCTGATGGCCCAGGCGTTCGTGGCGGCCAGTCGCACCCTGGTGCACGATCTGCCGCCGAGTGCGTTGTCGGTGCATTTCATCGCCGGTGGTGACCCGGCCGCCGATATCGAGTTCCACGTGGTGCGGCTGCGCGACGAGCGGCGCTTCGCCAACCGGCGGGTGGACGCTATCCAGAACGGCACCCTCCTGGCCACCGCGCTGGTGTCGTATCTGACCGCGGGCCCCGGCCTCGAGCACAACACCGAGATGCCGGTGCTGGCCGCGCCCGAGACCCTTCCCACGATTGACGAGGTGCTCGCCGGGTACGAGGACGTGGTACCCGGATTCGTTGACGCACTGCGACCGATCGAGTGGCGCTACGCCAACGACCCGGCATGGGTGATGCGGGAGAAGGGCGGCTGGCTGCCGCACAACCGGGTGTGGCTGAAAGCCGACGGGCCGATGCCGGACGATCCGGTGCTGCACACCGCGGCGATGGTCTATTCCTCGGACACCACCGTGCTCGACTCGATCATCACCACCCACGGCCTGTCGTGGGGCTGGGACCGGATCTTCGCGGTGACCGTCAACCATTCGGTGTGGTTTCACCGGCAGGTCGACTTCGCGGACTGGGTGCTGTATTCGACCGGCTCACCGGTGGCCGCCGAGTCGCGGGGCCTTGGCACCGGCCACTTCTTCGACCGGACCGGTCAGGTGGTGGCCACGGTCGTCCAGGAAGGCATCGTGAAGCACTTCCCCGGCAAGGGCTGAACCCGGGCGTACTGTTTATCTGTTCGACAGACCAGCCTGGGGAGGTGGCATGACCAAGCCTCCGGTCCGGACAGAACAACGTGTGCGGGCCCGAGAACGGGTCGTCGTGCATGTCGACACCCTGGCCGCCCGTTGGATCGGCGCACTTGCGCTGCTGATCGCCGCGAGCTGGCTGACCCTGCTGGTCGTGCGCTCCCATCACCAGGCGAACTGGCAAGCCGACGGCCGGCTCGCGTGGTCGCTGACGGTGCTGGCTGCCGTGGCGTTCATCGCGCGGGGCATCTTCCTGGGCCGGCCGGTGACCGCCGTGCACGCAATCGCCGCCGCCGGGACAGTACTGGCCGGCCTTGCCGCGCACATCCTGGCCTTCGACGTGCTGGGCAATCTCGCCATCGCCTCGTCGGGGCTGGTGTTGATGTGGCCGACGACGGCGCGACCCGAGCCCGGGCAGTTGCCCCGGGTGTGGGCGCTGGTGAAGGCGACGAGCGACGATCCGGTGGCCCCGTTCGCCATGCAGATCCTCAAGAGTTACCACTTCAGCGCCGACGGCACCGCGGCGATCGCCTACCGCACCCGGCTGGGCTACGCAGTGGTCAGCGGCGACCCGATCGGGGACGAACGCCGGTTCGCCGAACTGGTCGCCGATTTCACCGGCATGTGCCACACCCGGGGCTGGCGGGTGGTCGTCCTCGGCTGCAGCCAGCACCGACTCGGATTGTGGGCGGATCCCGCGGTGGTCGGCCAGACACTGCGCCCCGTCCCGATCGGGCGGGACGTGGTGATCGACGTGCCGGCGTTCGACATGGTCGGCCGCCGGTTCCGCAATCTGCGGCAAGCGGTTCAACGCACCCTCAACTTCGGCATCACCACCGAGGTGGTCGCCGAGCAGGATCTCGACGACGAGCTGCTCGCCGAGCTCAGCGACGTGCTGCTGTCGTCGTCGAAGGGTTCACGCACCGAGCGTGGCTTCTCGATGATCCTCGACGGGACGCTGACCGGTCACTACCCGGGCATCCTGCTGATAATCGCCCGCGACCGGGCCGGCACCGTGCAGGGCTTCCACCGCTATGCGGTGGCCGGCAACGGCAGCGACGTGACGCTCGACGTCCCGTGGCGGCGCCGCGGCGCCCCGAACGGAATCGACGAACGGCTGTCCGTGGACATGATCGCCGCGATGAGAGAGGCCGGCGCGCAACGGCTCTCGCTGGCGTTCGCGGCCTTCCCGGAGATCTTCAACGACTCCGAACGGGGCCCCTTGAGTAGCTTCTTCTACACCGCGATCCACCTCGGTGACTCGCTGATCGCGCTGGAGTCGCTCTACCGCTACCTGCGCAAGTTCCATGCGCTCGGCGACCGCCGCTACGTGCTGTTGTCGCTGACACAGGTGCCGCCGCTGCTGGCGGTCCTGCTGTCGCTGGAGTTCCTGCTGCGCCGGCGGCACCTGCCCACCACTACGGGACCGGCGTCACCGTCACGCTGAGCTTGTTCTCCACGGACTGCTTGAACTCGTCGGCGCACTTCTGGATCTCGGCCTTGTCCTGCCCGGCGTTCTGCAGGCAGTCGATGTAGTCGCCGGCGCCCACTTGCTTGAACACGCCCACCCAGACGGCGATGAAGGCAAGCCCGACGATGATCGCCAGGAAGCCCAGCACCACGCCGGCCAGCGCGACCCCGCCGTTGTTGGCCTCGCCGCGTTTGACCCGGCTGCGCCCGGCAAAGCCGATGACCACTGCGACGATGCCCAGCACGATGCCGCCGGCCACCGAGAACGACGACAGCAGCGCGACCACCGCAATGACAAGGGCAGCCACACCTAACCCGTTGCGCGGGCCGGTCGGCGCCGGTGGCGGATAGCCCGCGTACGGCTGCGGCGGGGGCGGCGGATAGCCCCCGGGGTAACCACCCGTGGGGTACGGATACGGATACTGCGGCGGGGGAGGGACCGGGTTGGGGTGCTGAGGTGCCTGCTCCGGGGGCTCAGTCATGGGGTGCACGTTACCCGGCATCGGCGATGGGCAGTCTGCGACAGGCGACGGAGTCCCGGAGTTGGTGGGTGGCGACGACCACGGTGCGGGTCGGCGGCAACAGCCCGTCGTGCTGGTCGAGCAGGGCATCGAGCAGACGCCGGCCGTCTTCGGCGTCGAGGTGTTCGGTCGGCTCGTCGAGCAGGACGATGGGGGCGGGGCACAGCAGCACCCGGGCCAGCAGCAGCCGTCTGCGCTGCCCCGCGGACACCGCGGTCGCGCCGCCGACCAGAACGGTGTCCAATCCGTCGGGCAGGCTGCCCAGCCAGGCGTTGAGGCCGACGGTGGCCAGTGCGTGGTTCAGTTCGGCATCGGCACAGTCGCCGCGGGCGACCAGCAGGTTGTCCCGCACGGTGGTGCTGAACAGGTGCGCGTCCTCGGCGAAATAGCAGACCGCGCTGCGCAATTCGGACTCGCTCAGTGCGCCGGTGGGGGTGCCGTCGAGTTCGACCGTGCCGGCGGCCGGCTCGAGCAGCCCGGCCAGGGTCATCAGTAGTGCGGTCTTGCCCGCGCCGCTGCGCCCGGTCACGGCCAGCCTGGCGCCGGGCTCCAGGGTCACGGTGACGGGGTTGCCGACGGTGCCGCCCGGGTAGCCGGCGCGTACGGTGTCGGCGCGCAGCTGCGGGGTGTTGGCCGGTGGGGAGATGGTGACGGGCGCGGCGCCGGCCGCGGCGGGCACCAACTCCAGCAGCCGGACCGCGGCGATTCGGCCCCGGGTCAGTGCGACCGCGGCGCCGGGCAGGGCCGTGACCGCCTCGAAAGCCGACAGCGGCAACAACATCAACACCGCCAGTGTGGTCGGCGCGGTGTGCGCGGCGATGCCGATGCCGACGATGACGGCGCCGAGAACGCTGGCGCCGATCGCCAGTGTCGGCACGGCCATGGCCGCCGCGGCCGGCGCTGCCGCGCGGTCGATGGCGCGTCCCCAATCCCGCTGGCGCTGTTCGGCCTCGGCAATCAGGGCGGGCAGCCGGCCGGCGACCCGCAGCTCGGCGGCGTGTTCCAGGGCGGTGATCGCCGCGACGTCGCGCTGTGATTGTTGTTGACGCGCAACATGTTCCTGCGCCCACGCGGCACGGGCGGCCAGCCAGGGCGCCAGCCCACCGGCGATCAGCAGGCACACGGCCAGGACCACGGCGGCGGCAGGGGAGATCAGCGCGATGACGGCGGTGGCGGCCAGCCCGAGGAGGACGGCGACACCGATTGGGACGAGGGCACGCACCAGGATGTCGGCCAAGGTATCGACGTCGGCGCCGAGACGGGTCAGCAGCTCACCGCTGTGCAGCCGGGTGGTCACACCGGCGGGCCCGTGGGCCAGTCGGCGGTAGATCTCGCCGCGGGCGTTGCCCGCCGAGCGCAGCGCGGTGTCGTGCGAGGCGAGCCGTTCGCAGTAACCGAGCACCCCTCGGGAGATGCCGAAGGTGCGGACGGCGACGACTGCCACCGACAGGTCGAGCACCGGGGGCATCTGCCAGGCTCGGGTGATCAGCCAGGCGGAGACTCCGGCCAGCGCCAGCGCGCTGCCGAGCGACAGCGCCCCGAGGATGATGGCCAGCAGCAGCCGGGGTAACCGTGGCCGCAACAAACCGAGTGCGGCGTGCAGGCCGTCAGGTGAGGGCATGACGGCCTGCCTCCACCCGGATGACATGGTCGGCGATGTCGACCAGGCTGGCGCGGTGGGCGACGACGACGACGGTGGCTCCGGCCGCGGCGCGTTCGGTGATGGCCCGCAGCACGGTGCGCTCGGTGTCCTCGTCGAGGTGTGAGGTGGGTTCGTCGAGCAGCAGCACCGGCGCCCGCGAGCCCAGCACGCGCGCCAGCCCGAGGCGCTGGCGCTGGCCGAGTGAGAGCCCGGTACCGCCGCGGCCGAGTATCGTGTTCTCGCCGTCCGGCAGGCTCGCGACGACATCGGCGAAACCAGATGTACGGCAAGCGCTTTCGGGGTCTTCCAGTCGACCGAACAGGGCCAGGTTCTCGGCGACGGTGCCGGGGACGATCACCGGACGTTGGGCAAGCCAGGCCAGCTGTGACCACCATGCCGTCGGGTCGAGGTCGGCGACGTCGACACCGCCCACGGTGATCCGGCCTCCGCTGGGGCGTTGCAGTCCGGCGATCGCCAGCAGTGTGGTGGTTTTGCCCGCCCCGTTGGCGCCGGCGAGCACGGTGACCAGGCCGGGTAACAGCTGTCCGGACAACCCGGCAGGGGAGCACCCGTCGCGCCCCGCGACGGAGACGTCGTCGAGTTCGATGACCGCGCCGCGCGCCGTAACGGTGCGGGTGCCGGCCGCCGGAGCCGGGTGTTCCTCGATCAGGGCGAACGCCTTGTCGGAGGCTGTTTTTCCGTTCTGGGCGGCGTGGAACTCCACGCCTACCCGGCGCAGCGGCCAGAACACGTCGGGAGCCAGGAGCAGCACGGTGAGCCCGGCCGCCAGGGTCATCTCGCCGAACACCAGGCGCAGCCCGATACCGACCGCCACCAGGGCAACGCCGAGGGTGGCGATGAGTTCGAGAACCAATGCCGACAGGAACGCGATCCGCAGGGTTGCCATCGCCGAGCGGCGATGTGCGGCAGCGAGTTCGGTGATGCGGGTGGCCGGCCCGTCGGCGCGGCCCAGCGCGCGCAGCGTGGGGATACCGGCGACGAGGTCCAGCACACGCGACTGCAGGGTGGTCATCGCCGCCAGGGCGGCCGCCGAGCGGTCCGCGGTGGCCAACCCGATCAGGATCATGAAGATTGGGATGAGCGGCAACGCGATCACGACGATCGCCGCCGATTCGAGGTCGTTGAATGCGATGACGATCACGGTGGCCGGGGTCAGGATGGCCGCCAGGAACAGGGCGGGCAGGTAGCTGGTGAAGTAGGGGCGCAGCCCGTCGAGTCCGGAGGTCACCACGGTCGCGGCGTCGTCCCTGCGGGCGTGGTGACTACCGGGTGGCAGTGCGGTGACGGTGCGCAGCAGCTGCCCACTGAGGTCGGCGATCACCGCGCTGGCCCCGCGCTGCCCCAACCGGCCCTGCCACCACAGGGTCAGTGCGCGAATGATCCACAGGGCGACCAGGATTGACAGCGACGTGCGCCAGTGCCCAATGCTGCGGGCGGTCGGATCGGTGATGACGCCGGCCACCAGATGGCCGAGCACCACCGCGGATGCGACGGCACAGCCGGCGATCAGCGTGCCGCATGTCACCGTGGCGACCAGATAGCGGCGCACCGCCGCCGACGCACGCCACAACCGCGGATCCAGCGGACCCGGTCGGCGTGCGCCGCGGCTGCTCAGGGAACGCGCCTGTGGGGCAGCCCGATGGACGGCGGAATCGACTCCGCGAAGATCCGCTTGCGGAACACCCAGTACGTCCAGGCCTGGTAGACCAGCACCAGTGGGGTGAATATTGCAGCCGCCCACGTCATCACCTTGAGCGTATACGGGCTGGAGGATCCGTTGAAGATGGTCAGGTCGTAGGCCGGGGCGATGGTGGACGGCACCAGGTTGGGGTACAGCGCGCCGAACAATAGGATCACCACTCCGGCGATCACCACCGACGTCGCCAGGAACGCCCAGCCTTCGCGCGCCGCCCCGGTCGCGGCCACCGCCGCCAGTTGGGCGAGGACCGCCACGGCCAGCACCGCCCACGTCCACGTCTTGCCGTGGGCCAGCTGGGTCCACAGGCCGAACGCGGCGACCAGGATGGTGGCGGGCAGGCTCAGGACGCGCGCCAACCGGACGGACTCGGTGCGAAGGTCGCCACCGGTCTTCAGGGCCAGAAACACCGCACCGTGAAACAGGAACAGCGCACAGGTCGCCAGTCCGCCCAGCAGGGTGTAGGGGTTGAGCACGTCGGTGACCGACAGTCCGACGACATTCTTGTCCGGCCCGACGGGCAGCCCGTGGACCAGGATGGCGAATGCGACGCCCCACAGGATCGCGGGTAGCCACGACCCGGCCGCGATGCCGATGTCGCACCAGCGCCGCCACTTCGGGTCGTCGATCTTGCCGCGCCATTCGATGGCGACGATGCGGGCGATCATCGACAGCAGGATCACCAGCAGCGGCAGGTACAGCGTCGAGAACACGGTGGCATACCAGTGTGGGAAGGCGGCGAACATCGCGCCGCCCGCGGTGATCAGCCACACCTCGTTGCCGTCCCAGACCGGACCGATGGTGTTGAGCACGGCGCGGCGGCGCGTCTCTTCGCTACCCGCGGCGGCGGTGCCGCGCCTGCCGAGCCATTGCATGAGCATGCCGACGCCGAAGTCGAAGCCCTCCAGGACGAAGAAGCCCAGGAAGAGCACCCCCACGAGGATGAACCAGATCTGTTGCAGTCCCATGATCACAAGCTCCTCAGTAGGCGAATGACAGGGGGGCGACCTCGTCGTCACCCGGGGGTGCGGGCGGGGCCGGCTCGGAGTCATGTTCCTGCGGCCCGGCTTCCACGTAGCGGCGGATCAGGTAGAACCAGATCACCGCGAGCAGCGCGTAGATAAGCGTGAAGGAGATCAGCGACACCCACACCAGGGCGGGACCGTGCAGCGAAACACCTTGGCGCACGGTGAGTCTGACCAACTGGTCGCCGTCGGGATTGGGCGCCACCACCCAGGGCTGGCGCCCCATCTCGGTGAACACCCAGCCCGAGATGGAGGCCAGGAATGGGGTCGGGATGGTCCACACCGCGAAGCGGGAGAACCAGCGGCTGCCGGGTGTGCGGCCCCCGCGGGTGAGCCACAACGTGGTCAGCGCGAACAGCAGCGGCACGGCCAACAGGCCGATCATGGCGCGGAACGACCAGTAGGTGACGAACAGGTTCGGGACGTACCACTCGGGGCCGAACTTCTGCTCGTATTGCTGCTGAAGGTCTTTGGTGCCCTGCAGAGTCACCCCGGTGAGCTTGCCCTCGGCGAGGAAGGGCAGCACATAGGGCACCTCGATGACGCGGGTGATGCTGTCACAGTTGTTGTGGGTGCCGACGGTCAGCACCGAGAAGCCGGGATCGGTCTCGGTGTGGCACAGGGACTCGGCGGCGGCCATCTTCATCGGTTGTTGGTGGAACATCAGCTTGCCCTGCACGTCACCGGTGAAGAACAGCCCGACGCAGGCGGCCAGCGCCACCAGTGAACCCAGGATCGCGCCGGGGCGGTAAAGGGCGGTGGCATCGGGAGTTGCCTTGGCGCGCACCATCCACCATGCGCACACCGCGGCCACGAACGTCGCGGCGGTCAGGAAGGATGCGGCGACGGCGTGCCAGAACGCGGCGACCCCGGTGTTGTTGGTGAACAGCTCGGTGATGCTCTGCAGTTCGGCACGCCCGGTGGCGGGGTTGAAGCGGGTGCCGACCGGGTGCTGCATGAACGAGTTGGCCGTGATGATGAAGAACGCGGACAGGTTCACCGCGAGCGCCACCAACCAGATCGAGGTCAGGTGCAGCCATTTCGGCAGCCGGGTCCAACCGAAGATCCACAGACCGATGAAGGTGGACTCCAGGAAGAACGCGACGAGCCCCTCCAGTGCGAGGGGGGCGCCGAAGACGTCGCCGACGAACCGGGAGTACTCGCTCCAGTTCATCCCGAACTGGAACTCCTGGACGATGCCGGTGGCGACGCCGATGGCGAAGTTGATCAGGAAGACCTTCCCGAAGAACTTCGTCATCCGGTACCAAGCCGAATTGCCGGTCGCCACCCAGATCGTCTGCATCACAGCGATCAGCGGCGCGAGACCGATGGTCAGCGGAACAAAGATGAAGTGATAGACCGTCGTGATTCCGAATTGCCATCGGGACACGTCAAGAGCACTCATACCCGCACACCCCAGAGATACGGAAGGCGTGGATCGCCTATCTACGACAGAGTGTAGTAGCGATCCACGCCTGATCCGCTAGGGGCTTTTGGCCCATGTGACCAGAGTCAACCGGACTAAACCGCTCCGATGCGGTCGCTGAGCTTCTTGGAGGCCTTGCGGATCCCAAAGGACGCGACGACCTCGAAGACGCCGATGACCACCAGCCAGATACCGACCACGATGGTCAGCGTCGCCAGCGACGGGAACGGTGACGCCAGCACGACGATGCCGGCGATCAGGCTGATGACGCCCACGAAGATCTCCCACCCACGGCCGGGAGTTTCGGGGTCACTGATCGCCGACACCGCGACCGCGACGCCGCGGAAGATGAACCCGATGCCGATCCAGATAGCCAGCAGCAGTATCGAGTTCTCGATGCTGCGGAAGCACAGCACCGCCAGGATGAGTGCCGCGGCGCCGCTGATGAACAGCAGCACCCGGCCGCCGGCCGAGACGTGCAGCGTGAACGCGTGGAACACCTGCGTAATGCCGGTGACCAGGAGGTAGGCGCCGAAGAAGATCGCCGCCACCAGGATCGAGATGCCGGGCCACAGGAGGACCAGGGCGCCGAGGACGAGGGACAGGATCCCCGACAGCAGGACCGATTTCCACAGGTGCGGTAACAACGGTGGGGCGGAGGTGGTTGTCATGCCGGAAGTGTTGCATAGCGGCGCCGCCAGCAGCGGAATTTGGGCACTGGAACGCGGCTATTGAGGTCTTAGGTCCCGGCGCAGGAATGGCGGCGGGCGACGGCCTAGTGTTCGTCGTCCTCCCGGGGGCGCTTCGACAGCGACAAGCGGTAGATGAGCGTGATGAGTCCGAAGATGAGCAGGGCGGCGAACAGGTCTGCCCATTGGAACGGATAGAACACACCGTCGATCGAGAGGACCAGGACGGTTTCGACGAGACCGAATGCCAGAAAGAACGCGCCGACGTAGCGGCGCCTGGCGGAACGGTGCAGCCGAGTACGTCGCACTTCGACCATCAGGCTCAGCAGGAGCACCGGCAGAACCTGGGCGAGGGTCGCCGCGGTCGGGCCGTCCATTACGACGAAGTGGATTCGACTCAGATCTGGCACGGCGGGCCAGATTAGCTGCCCCGTCTGTGGATCCGCTGCCAGATGGTTACGCCTCCACTACTGTTCCGTTACCGGTAGTACAAACGCCGAACCAGGGCATTAGTTTCGGGCGGGAAGCCCGGATGCAGTCGAGAGAAGTCAACAGAAAGAGGCAACCGTGGTTACTGGATGTCAAGATCGTCGCGGGGCGAAATTCTGGTGGCGCGCCGCCGGAGTGGTCGCTATCGCGGGTGCGCTGACGCTCTCGGGCTGCAGCAGCAAGAGCGAGACCAGCGCCGGCCCGTCGACGTCGACCACGGCTGCCAAGGCCCAGAAGGTCGAGGAGATCGCGGCCACCGTCCCCGACGACATCAAGAAGTCGGGCAAGCTCATCGTCGGCGTGAACATTCCCTACGCGCCCAACGAGTTCAAGGACTCCAGCGGCAAGATCGTCGGCTTCGACGTGGACCTGATGAACGCCATCGCCTCGACGCTCGGGCTGACCGCTGAGTACCGCGAATCCGACTTCGCCAAGATCATCCCGTCCATTCAGGGCGGCACCTACAACGTCGGCATGTCGTCGTTCACCGACACCAAGGAACGCCAGGCCTCGGTGGACTTCGTTGACTACTTCAACGCCGGCATCCTGTGGGCACAGCGCCCGGGTTCGCCGATCGATCCCAAGAATGCCTGCGGCAAGAAGGTCGCCGTGCAGGCGACCACCACCGAGGAGACCGATGAACTGCCGGCCAAGAGCAAGGCGTGCACCGACGCCGGCAAGCCGGCCATCGAAATCCTGAAGTTCGACGGACAGGACGCCGCCACCAATGCGGTGATCCTCGGTCAGGCAGACGCCATGTCAGCGGACTCGCCGGTGACCGCGTACGCGATCAAGCAGAGCAACGGCAAGCTCGAAGCCGCGGGCGAGATCAGCGACGCCGCCCCCTACGGCTGGCCGGTGGCCAAGGGCTCGCCGCTGGCGGTCTCGCTGCAGAAGGCGTTGCAGCACCTCATCGACACCGGTGACTACAAGACGATCGCCGCCAACTGGGGTGTCGAGGCCGGCATGATCGACAAGCCCGTCATCAACGGCGCGACCAGCTGACCGATATGACTGTTGACGAGTCGGCCCCATCCACCAGCCCAGCGGCGATCGACGCGGTTCCGCTGCGTCACCCCTGGCGGTGGGTGGGGGCGGCCGTCATCATCGTGTTGGTCGGGCTGTTCCTGTACGGGGCGGCCACCAATCCGGCCTACGGCTGGTCCACCTACGCCGACTATCTCTTCAACGACCGCATCATGCTCGGGGTGTTCAACACCCTGCAGCTGACCGTCTACGCGATGGCGCTGGGCATCGTGCTCGGCGTGGTGATGTCGGTGATGCGGCTCTCGCCTAACCCGGTGTTCCGGTCGGTGTCGTGGGTGTTCCTCTGGATCTTTCGCGGCACACCGGTCTACGTGCAGCTGGTGTTCTGGGGCCTGATCCCGACGATCTACCAAAACATCCAGCTCGGGGTGCCGTTCGGGCCGACTTTTTTTCACCTGAATCTGCAGAGCCTGTCCATCCCGTTCCTGCTCGCCGTGATCGGGCTGGGCCTCAACGAGGCGGCCTACATGGCCGAGATCATCCGCGCCGGAATCACTTCGGTGCCCGAGGGGCAGTCCGAAGCGTCGACCGCACTGGGTATGTCGTGGGGAATGACGATGCGCCGCACCGTACTTCCCCAAGCGATGCGGGTGATCATTCCGCCGACGGGCAACGAGGTCATCAGCATGCTGAAGACCACGTCGCTGGTCACCGCCGTGCCGTACTCCTACGACCTGTACAGCATCGCCTCGCGCGAGATCGCGGCCAGGACGTTCGAGCCGGTGCCGCTGCTGTTGGTCGCCGCCAGTTGGTACCTGGTGGTGACCAGTCTGCTGATGGTCGGGCAGTTCTACCTCGAGAGGTACTTCTCGCGTGGCATCTCTCGCAAGCTGACGTCCAAACAGCTGGAGGCACTGGCCAAGGCACAGACCGGCGCGGAGGCGGGACACGTATGACAGTCGAACCGATGGTGCGCGCCGAGATGGTGTGTAAGGACTTCGGTGCGCTGCAGGTGCTCAAGGGAGTCACCCTGTCGGTGGAGCGCGGTCAGGTGCTGGTGCTCGTCGGACCGTCCGGCTCCGGCAAATCGACGTTCCTGCGGTGCATCAACCATCTGGAGAATGTCAGTGCCGGCCGCCTGTACGTCGACGGATCCCTGATCGGCTACCGCGAAGGCAACGGCAAGCTCTACGAGATGCCGCCGCGCGAGGCGGCCAAACAACGCCGTGACATCGGGATGGTCTTCCAGCACTTCAACCTGTTCCCGCACCGCACCGCGCTGGACAACATCACCGAGGCCCCCGTTCATGTCAAGGGCGTGAAGAGGGCCGCTGCACTCGAGCGGGCCCGCGACTTGCTGAACCAGGTCGGGCTCGGCGACAAGGCCGATGCCTACCCGGCGCAGCTCTCCGGTGGCCAGCAGCAGCGCGTCGCAATCGCCCGCGCGCTTGCGATGGATCCGAAGCTGATGCTGTTCGACGAGCCGACGTCCGCGCTGGACCCCGAACTCGTCGGCGAAGTGCTCGCCGTGATGAAGAAGCTCGCCAGCGAGGGTATGACGATGGTGGTGGTGACCCACGAGATGGGCTTCGCCCGCGAGGTCGCCGACCAGCTGGTGTTCATGGACGGCGGGGTTATCGTCGAGAGTGGCGCGCCGCGTGAGGTTTTGAGCAACCCGCAGCACGACCGCACCAAGGCATTCCTGTCGAAAGTTATGTAGCGCAGCGTGCCGTCCACCGCGGACCCAACGACGCCGCTGTGGCGCGCGGCGCAGGTGTTCCGGCTGCTCAGTTACGGGTACGCGGTTTATTTCCAGCTCACCCGTAGCGGCGAACTCGAGCGGCCCGCCCTGGGCTGGGTGTTGTTCGGTCTGCTGAGCGGGTGGACGCTGGCGTGTGCGGTGGCCTATCTGCAGGGCTTCGGCCGGCGCGCGGGCTGGGTGCTGGCCGAGGTCGTGGTCGTGGTGGCGTTGATGCTGGGCACCGAGCTGGTGGCCAGCGACCAGTGGGTGGCCGACAATCAGTCGTTACCCACCACGCTGTGGGCCACCAACGCGACGATCTCGGCGGCGATCCTTCTGGGGCCGGTGGCCGGCATGGTGACCGGGGCAGTGGTGGTGGCCACCGCCGCGGCGATGAAGGGCCAGGTCAATCTGGATCTAGGCCGCAATGCCTCGATCGTGATCGAGCTGGCGGTCGGGTTGGCAGTCGGCATGGCCGCCCAGACCGCCCGGCGTGCGCATGCCGAACTCGAACGAGCCGTGCGGCTTTCGGCTGCGCTGGACGAACGGGAGCGGTTGTCGCGCCAGGTGCACGACGGTGTGCTCCAGGTGCTCGCTTTGGTGGCCAAGAAGGGTCGCGAACTGGGCGGGCCGGCCGCCGAACTGGGCGACCTGGCCGGCCAGCAGGAACGCGCATTGCGGCGGCTGATCTCCACTGCCGGTCCTGAGCCGGATGCCGGCGTCGTCGACCTGCGAACGCTGCTGGCGCGCCGCGAGTCCGACCGGGTTTCGCTGAGCCTGCCCGGCACCGCGGTGCCGCTGGATGCGACGGTAGCCGCCGAACTGGATGCCGCGGTGGGCAACGCGCTGGACAATGTGGCCGCCCACGCCGGAGCGGATGCGCGGGCCTATGTGTTCCTCGAGGACCTGGGCGAGTCTGTCACCGTGACCGTGCGCGACGACGGTGCCGGCATCCCGCCCGGCCGGCTCGAAGAGGCCGCCGGGCAGGGCCGGGTGGGAGTATCCAAATCGATTGTGGGAAGACTGGATTCACTGGGCGGTAGCGCCACATTGTCCAGTGACGACGGTGGGACCGAGTGGGAACTGAGCGTGCCGAAGGGAGCCGGCGGTGGCTGAGCCTACGACGGTGATGGTGGTCGACGACCACCCGATCTGGCGTGACGCGGTGGCTCGCGACCTCGCCGACGACGGGTTCGACGTGGTCGCCACCGCCGACGGAGTGGCCTCGGCGCGCCGACGGGCCGCCGTGGTGCGGCCAGCGGTAGTGCTGATGGACATGCGTCTGGGCGACGGCGACGGCGCGCAGGCCACCACCGCGGTGCTGGAGGTGTCGCCGACCTCGCGGGTGCTGGTGCTGTCGGCATCCGACGAGCGCGACGACGTCCTGGAAGCGGTCAAGGCCGGCGCCATCGGATACCTGGTCAAGAGTGCGTCCCGCGCCGAGCTGACCGAGGCCGTACACGCGACCGCGGCTGGCCGGGCGGTCTTCACCCCGGGGCTGGCGGGCCTGGTGCTGGGGGAGTATCGCCGCATCGCCAAGAATCCCGGCTCCACTCCCAGCCTGACCGAGCGAGAGACGGAGGTTTTGCGTTATGTGGCAAAGGGGTTGACGGCCAAACAGATCGCCGCCAAGCTCTCGCTGAGTCACCGGACGGTGGAGAACCACGTCCAGGCGACGTTCCGCAAGCTGCAGGTCGTCAATCGGGTGGAGTTGGCCCGCTACGCCATCGAACACGGGCTCGACGACCAGCCGTAGTCGGGTAGTACTACTCATCCGCATCGGGTCCCGGCTGGCGACGATGAGTGTATGACCGATTCGCAGCGTGCCGTGCTGGCACGGCTGGCCCAGGAATTCGCCGCCGTGTCCAGCCAGATGGCCCGGATCTCAGCGGCGTTCGCCGAACTCGATCGGGTCAGCGGACCCCCGCCAGTGCCTGCCCCCGTAGCTCAGCCTGTGGCTCGGCCGTACTGGCCGCCACCGCCGCCGCCGGTGGTTGCGCAGCAGCGACCGTCGGTGGTTGTGCGGGATCCGGATCGGAGCTGGATCGGGAAGGCCCTCGCGGTGGCCGGGGTGGCGGTCACGCTCGTCGGGGTGGTGCTGTTGCTGGTCCTTGCCGCGCAGGCGGGACTGTTGCGGCCGGAGCTGCGGGTGGCGGCAGGCGCCGCGTTGGCCGCGGCGCTGGTGGGGGTCGCGGTGCGGCTGCACGCCCGCGCGGGTGGGCGGGTCGGCGCCATTGCGCTGAGCGCCACAGGCATTGCCGCCGCCTATCTGGACCTCATGGCTGTCACGACGATCTACCACTGGGTGGCCGCACCGGTGGCCCTGGCGATCGGCGCGCTCGTCGGTGGCAGCGGGCTGAGCCTGGCGCGGCGGTGGGGGTCGCAGGAGCTGGCGGTGTTGGTGTTGGTGCCCTTGGTGGTGTTGGCGCCGTTCATCACCGACGGGCTCACGCTGCTACTCATCGGCTTCATGATGGCGTTGTCGGCCGCCGCGCTGCTCGTGCAGATCGGCCGGGACTGGTTGTGGATGCACGTCGCGCGCACCGCCGCGGTGACGGTGCCGCTGCTCTTCGCGCTGCTGGCGGCCCACTTCGGATCGAGCGAGGACGCCTGGCTGCTGGGCGCCGCGGCGGGGCTGGGCGCTCTGCTGGCCGTGATCGGAGCGCTGGTGTTGTTGCCGTCGACGGGTAACCGGGTGGCGATGGCATTGGTGTCGGTCACCGGGTTCAGTCCGGCACTGGTAGCGGGGATCGCGGTGGATCGCTGGCTCGCGGCGCTGCTCGCGGCCGCGCTGTCGGCGGCATTGCTGGCGATCGTCCTGATTTCGGAGCGGCTGCCCGGCGTGCCCGGTGTGGTCAAGCAGGTGTGGTCGGCGACGTCGGCGGTGGCCGCCCTGCTGGCGATCACGGTCGCGTTCCGCGGAGAGTTGGCCTCCCCGGTGCTGCTGGCGTTGGCCGCAGTCGTCGCGGTGACCGCCCGTCGTGATGTTGTCGGACGTTGGGCTGCAACGGGATTGGGGATTGTCGGCGCGGCGATGTTCGTGCACCAGGTGCCCCCGGAGCTGCTGACCAACGGCGTGAGCGTGCCGGTCGGGACTGCGGTGTCCACCCTGGCGGCCAGCGTGCTGCTGGCGGCGTGGGCCGGGTCTGTGGCGCGGTCGTGGTCCGGGCGGGAGTTCGGCGCGGCCTGGGTCGCAGCCGGATTGGCGACGGTGTACGCCGTGACCGCGTTCACCGTCACCGCCGGTGTGCTGATCGGCGGTCCGCAGAACGGCTTCCTGGCCGGCCACATGGCCGCGACGATCTGCTGGATCGCCTCGGCGGCCGGCCTGTTTGCCGCCGCGCTGCGGATGGTGCGGCCCGAACAGCGCACCGGTCCGATCGCCGCCGGTCTGGTGCTGACCGCCGCCGCGATGAGCAAGCTGTTCCTGTTCGATCTGGGCACCCTCGACGGAATCTTCCGGGTGGTTGCGTTCATCGTCGTCGGCCTGGTGCTGTTGGCGATGGGCACCGGCTACGCCCGCAGCCTGGCCGCCCGGGGTGATCAAATCCGAGAACCGTAAGGCGTGATCGCCTCCGCCGGTCGATCGCTGTCCGGGGCGGGCGCGGGTTTGCGGCCGACGAGATACCAGGTCCGCATCACGCCCTTGCCCTTGACTTCGACCTCGCCGCGTTCCTCCAGCCGGAAGTCGTCCCGTAGGCGTTCGTAGACGTCGTGCGGCACCTGGATGCGGCCCTCGGGATCGGTGGACTCCATCCGGGAGGCGACGTTGACCGCGTCGCCCCACACGTCGTAGAAGAAGCGGCGTGCACCGACCACTCCGGCGACCACCGGGCCCGAGGCCATGCCCATCCGTAGCGGCACCGGTTGGCCGTTGGGGTCGCGCAGGTCGCGTACCGCGCGGCTCATGTCCAACGCCAGCATCGCCAGCGCCTCGACGTGGTCGGGCCGCTGCTGCGGGACGCCGCTGACCACCATGTAGGAGTCGCCGGTGGTCTTGATTTTCTCCAGACCGTGTTTGTCGACCAGCCGATCGAAGGTGGTGTAGAGCCGGTCGAGGAAGCGCACCAGTTCCGCGGGGGCGATGTGGCTGGCTCGCTCGGTGAAGCCGGCGATATCGGCGAACAGAATCGAGGCGTCGTCGTAGCGGTCGGCGATCACCCCGCGCCCGGGGTCCTTGAGCCGGGCAGCGATACTGGCCGGCAGGATGTTGGCCAGCAGCGCCTCGGAGCGTTTGTATTCGACCTCCATCGCGGCCTCGGCGCGCGCCACCTCACGCATCGCGTACCAGACCGTGGCGAACACCAGCACGCACGACGACACCGTGGTGATCACGAACCCGGAGTCGACCAGCCAGCGCGGCTGGATGCCGGTGTCGCCGGGAACCAGGAATTGCAGCCCGATCGCCAGGGCGGCACCGGTCGCGACCACCGAGGACGCCAGCACGATGTGGTCGACGCCGAGCACCAGGACGGCCAGCGACGCGGAGACCAGGTAGTAGAACTGGAAGCCGGAGTCGGTACCCACCTGCCAGCCGACGATGGTCAGCGACAGGAAGGCGACGCAGACGAACGCCAACGACGCGATGATCTCGCCGAAGCGGTGCAGCAGGGGCACCGCCACGAAGAATGCCGCGGTGCCGAGGTTGATCAGCCCGACCGACAGCAGCCGGTGGTCGGCGAGCAACTGCATTACCCCGACGACCACGGTGACCACGGCGGCGATCGCCGCAGCGATGTTGAGCACCTGCTGCGGGCGGGTGACCGACTCTGCCCAATGCTGGTTGCGGGCCGGTGGGCGGCGCTGCATGCTCTCGCAGTCCGATCGCCGGAACGGCCCCTCAGGCGGTACCGGACCTGCGCATTTCGGCACGGTCCCCACCTCGGCAGCTTATCTGTTGGCGGCGAGCACCGACAGCATCTCGTAGCCCACGTGGGCGGCGGCAATTCCGGTGATCTCGGCATGGTCGTAGGCCGGGGCCACTTCGACAATGTCGGCGCCCACTACATTCAGCCCGACCAGTCCCCGCAGGGTGTTGAGCAGTTCACGGGAGGTCAGCCCGCCCGCCTCGGGGGTGCCGGTGCCGGGGGCGTGGGCCGGATCCAATACGTCGATGTCGATGGAGACGTACACCGGTCCGCCGTCGAGCCGCTTGCGCATCCGCTCGACAATGCTTGCCACACCGTCGAATTCGTAATCGTCAGAGCGGATCACCTGGAAGCCGAGCACCGCGTCGTCCTCCAGGTCGGTCTTGCTGTACAGCGGCCCCCGGATGCCCATGTGCAGCGAGCGTTCCATGTCGATCAGCCCCTCTTCGCTGGCCCGGCGGAACGGGGTGCCGTGGGTGTAGGGCGCGCCGAAATAGGTGTCCCAGGTGTCGAGGTGGGCGTCGAAATGCAGCACGGCCACCGGCCCGTGGTCGCGGGCCAGTGAGCGCAGGATGGGCAGCGCGATGGTGTGATCGCCGCCGATCGTGAGCACCGTCGACCCGTCCTTACGCAGGTCGGTCATCGCGGTGTCGATGGTCGCGATGGCCTCATCGAGGTTGAACGGGTTGACCGCGATGTCGCCGCAGTCGGCCACCTGCTGGGCAGCGAACGGCTCAACTCCCAGCGCAGGGTTGAACGGCCGCAACAGCTTGGACGCGGCCCGCACATGCGCCGGTCCGAACCGGGCGCCGGGCCGGTAGGACACCCCGCTGTCGAAGGGCACGCCGACGATGCGGACGTCGGCGCCGGGGACCTGGTCGATCCGGGGCAGCCGGGCGAAGGTGGATGGTTCGGCGTAGCGGGGATATCTGGTCGCGTCGACCGGTCCGACGGGCCCGGATGTCTGCGATGTCATTGTTCCTCCTGGGCGACGGTGCGGGCGATGGCCGACGTACTGGCCGGGTCGGCCAGCGTCGGATCGGCTGCGATCATGGCCAGCTCGCGGGTCACGTCCAGTGTGCGGGTCAGCGCCACGTAGACGATGCCGGAGACCAGCATGCCGACGACGAACGCGATGTCGACCTCGCCCATCGCGGCCGCGGCGGGGCCGACGAAGAACGGCAGGTCCACGAACGGGATCTCGGCGATCACCCCGGCCAGGAAGGCGGTCAGTCCGCGCCAGGCCCAGCTGCCGTAGATGCCGCGGGGGGTGAACAGGTCGGCGATGACGTAATGGCCGCTGCGGACGAAGAAGTAGTCGGTCAGGTTCACCGCCGTCCACGGGGCCAGCAGGTACAGCATGATCAGCAGCGTGGTGTTCAGCGCGCTGGTGGCGTTGGTCAGCATCAGGCTCATGCCGAGCCACACCACGGCCAGCCCGACGATGGTCACCACCCGCAGCCGGCGGGTCGGTGTGACCGACCGGATGGAATCGAGTGCGGTGACGACGGTCAGCATGCCGCTGTAGGCGTTGAGGCCCATCGTCGCGACCAACACCAGGGTGGAGACGACGGCCAGCACCGCGCCGAGCACCGGCACGACCTGGTTGCCGGTTTCGTTGATTCCGGACAGGGCGTCGGTGGCACCCAGATAGGTCGCCATCCAGGCGCCCACGGGGATCAGCCACGCCGGTGAGGCTGCGGCTCCGACGAACACCGAGGCGATGATCGACGACGGTTTGGTGTCGCGCGGCAGGTAGCGGCTGTAGTCCGAGACGTACGGGGCGTAGGTGATGTTGTAGGACGCCGCCACGGAAAATTGCACGAGGAACGCGACGAGGCTGAAACCGCCTGTGGTGGTGGCAGTTCCGGTGGCGCCGCCGAACATGACCCCGAACGTCAGCACCAGCCACAGCGGCAGGGATACCCAGAACAGCACCCGGAAGGTTCGGTGCAGCAGGTCGTGGCCGTAGATCGCGAGCAAGGCAGCGGCCACGGTGATGGCGACGGCCACCGCCACCGGGTTCCACCCGAAGATGGACTGCAGACCGGATTTGATGATGACGACGTCGACGACGTTGAATCCGACGAAGGTGAACAGGGTGCCGAGCAGAGGCAGCAGCACGCCGCGATACCCGAACTGGGCGCGGGACTGGATCATCTGGGGCAGCCCCAGCACCGGACCCTGGGTCGCGTGGAACGCCATGAAGATCGTCCCGAACGCGATGCCGGCCAGCCCGGCGACCACCGTCCACAGTAGGGACAGCCCGAGGCTGGGGCCGACGAAGCCGAGAGCGAGCGTGAACGGCTGGAAGTTTCCGACGAACCAGAACGGGCCCTGGTGGGAGACCTTTCCGTGGCGTTCGTCGTCGGGGACGTAGTCGATGGACCGGGCTTCAACCGCGGTCGCGGCGGTGGCGTTCACGGGGTCCTCCAAGGCGGTCTGTGGATGTGGGCTGGGTGTGGATTGCATCTCACGATCCACTGGCCGGCGTGGTCCGCACCATGGCGGAATTGTTCAATCCGTCCATTACGATTGGACAATGCGTACATTCCGCGGCGCTCGTGCTCACCGTCGCTGACGTCGCCGCCGAGCCCAGCCTGAACCTCACCGTGGTGGCCGGCGCAGAGCATCTGGCCAACGAGGTCACCTCGGCCCACGTCTCCGAACTGACCTCGCCGGGGGATTGGCTGCGAGGTGGTGAGCTGCTGATGACCGTGGGGCTGCTGCTGCCGATGCGCGCGGCGGATTGCCGCGCCTACGTCGCCGAATGCGCGACCGCCGGGGTCGCCGCCCTGGCCATCGGGCTGGGGCACGGGTTGCCCTACCGGCAGTGCCCAGAGCCGCTGGCCCGCGCCGCTCAGGACGGCGGCGTGGTGCTGCTGGCGGTCCCTGACGAGACACCGTTCATCGCGGTCACCAAGTGGGTTTTCGAGAGCATCGCCCGTCGGGAGAGCCGGGAGCTGCACGCGGCACTGGAGATCAACCGCACCCTGACCGCCGTCGCGACCAGCTCCGCACCGTTGACCGCACTGTTGTCGGCCTGGTCGACGGCCAGCGCCGCCGCCTGTGTGGTGTGCGATGCCGCCGGCCGGCTGGTCGAGGCCACGCCCGGCACCGAGCCGGGGGAGGTCAGCGCGGCGATCACCGCGGTGGACGCCGCCCGCACCTCCGGCCTGGCGTGGACGGTGGTCGACGGCTTCGAAGTTCACACCATCGGTTCGCGAATCCCGTTGGCGCATATCGCTTTGAGGGCCGACATGGATCTGCGTTCCCGCGCGGCCTCCAGTGTGCTGGTGTCACTGATCGCCGTCGACATCGAACGCCGCAACCTGTCCGGGCAGGCGCAGCGCCAGCGCCGCTCCCACATCTTCGCCCAACTGCTGCGCCCGGGCGTCAAACGGGAACGGGCACTGCAGATGCTGGCCGGAGTGGGGCTGGATCAGGCGCCGCTGCAGGTGGCCGCGATCACCGCCGACGATGCCGAAGCGCTGGCCGTCCGGCTGCAGGCCGTACTCGCCGACGCGCTGGTGCTGGTGCGCGGCGACACCGTGGAAATCGCCCATGCCGACGTGGCCCTGTTGGTCGCCGCGGTGCGCGCGCAGGCGGCGGGAGTGGCGTGCGGGATCGGGGCGGCGGTGCCGGTCGAAGAGTTGTCGGTCTCGGCCATGCAGGCCCGATCGCTGCTGCCGGTCAGCGCACGCCGGGGCCGCATCGTCACCGCCGGTGAGGGGGAGACGGTGTCGTGGCTGGTCTCGCTGGGCAGCCCGGAGGTGGTGCGCGGATTCGCCGACTCGGTGCTCGCACCACTGGACGCGCTGGAACCGCGCGAGCGTCTCGAGTTGTTGCGGACGCTGGACCAGTGGTTGCGGGTCAACGGGGCATGGGATCCGGCCGCGGCCCGGTTGTCGTTGCACCGCAACACCGTTCGCAACCGCATCGAGCGAATCGCCGCCCTCACCGGTCGGCGCCTCGACGACGGCGAGGACCGGATGGAACTGTGGCTGGCACTGAAGGCCCGCGCGGCGATGTCGTGAAGTGACGTCGTGAGGCGCCAAGGCGGGGGACGCGGGGTTAGCCTGCAGGGGTGACCCGCATCGCGTGCGCCCAGATCGATCCCACCCTCGGCGATGTCGCGGCGAACCTCGAGTTGTCGGCCGCCGCGGTGGCCGACGCCGTCGCCGCCGGCGCCCAGATCGTGGTGCTGCCCGAGCTGGCGACATCGGGCTACATGTTCGCCGACGCCGACGAGGCCAGGGCGGCGGCGCTGCGGCCCACCGACCCGGCCTTCGACACGTGGCGGGCGGCGGCGGGCGACGCGATCGTGGTCGGCGGGTTCTGCGAACTGGGCGACGACGGTCTGCTGTACAACAGCGCGCTCGCGGTGGACCGCGACGGGGTGCTGGCCGCCTATCGCAAGACCCATCTGTGGGACCGGGAGAAACTGATCTTCACCCCAGGGGACAAGCTGCCGCAGGTGCTGACCACCCGGTACGGCGCCATCGCGTTGATGGTCTGCTACGACCTGGAGTTCGGCGAGGTGACCAGGCGGGTGGCGCTCGACGGCGCGGAACTCATCGTCGCGCCGGTGAACTGGCCGCTGTTCCCGCGACCCGAGGGCGAGCGCCCCGGCGAGGTCATCACCGCGATGTCGACGGCACGGCTCAACCGGATCGCGGTCGCGGTGTGCGATCGGGCCGGGGTCGAACGCGGCCAACCGTGGACCGCGGGCACCGTCATCGTCGACCCCGACGGCTGGGTGGTCGCCAGTGCGGGCGCCGGTCCGGGCCTGGCGATCGCCGACGTCGATCTGACCGCCACCCACGACAAGACGCTCACCGAGCTGGTCGATCTGTTCACCGACCGCCGCGTGGATCTGTACTGAGCTCGCCATGGCGACCCGAGGCGTCCGGCTCTGGCACGTAGTCGCGCTGACCGCGCTGTTCTTCGGTGTTGTTCTCTTGGCTGGACTGGCGATATCTGCCACCGCATCGGGTGCCCCGTCCTGCACCAACGTCAGCCCCACCACCACGATCTGCCAGAGTCCGGGTAACGCGCAGATCACCACGACGCCCGGCACGATCGCGACGCCGAACTGGGGCTGGCCGTTCTGGGGTGGTGGGCTGATTCTCTCGATCGGCTGAGCGCCTTCGTGGGTTTGCCGCACTGTAGGCGGCGTTTGTCCGACGGTGGCCGCCCACGGTCGACGCCCGCCCGACCCGGCACCGTCGGGGGGCTTATCGGCGGCTAACGGCCGTTTGCGCGTTTTTTCGGACGATCTCTGCCAAAATGCGAGGGTACGCACTGACAGCGAACGTCCAGCCTTTCGGGGCAGCTGGTGGACACGCCGAGCCGGCAATCAGGACGGTCCGAACACTCGGCGCTCACGGATAGGAAACGACATGACATCAGGTCGCCTGACCCGGCAGATCGCACTCTTTGCTGGCGGTGCTGCGATCGTCGGGATGGGAGCATTGACCGCCTGCAGCCCGAACAACGAGAAGGAAGCGCCCTCGACGACGACCACCCCGTCCTCGTCGGCGACGCCCTCGGCGTCGCCCACCGAGAAGGCGGTCGGCCCGGGTGGCCCCAACTCGTTCTCTCCGACGGTCAATCCGGCGCCTCCCGGCGCGGTGTGCAAGGAAATCGTCGGCAACAACTGCGTCCGCTAGCCGGTCCCGGCACGCCCCGGCACTAGAGTTCGGGGCGTGCCCAGGATCAGCGCTCCCTCGGTAGAGCAGCACCGTGAACAGGTGCATCGCCGCGTCTTCGAGGCGTTCGGCGCGCTGCTGAGCGAGCACAGCGTCGATGCGGTCACCATGGCCCAGCTGGCCGCGGCGGCCGGCATCGGGCGAACGGCGATCTATCACCATTTCGCCGACAAGGAGGCGGTTGTCGTCGCCTTCGCGTCGTACGAAACCAGCCGCTACATCGAGGAACTCGAAGCTGCGTTGGCCGACGTCCGCGATCCCGCCGAGCGGCTGGCGCTCTACATCCGGCATCACCTCGATGCCGGTCAGCAGTTCCACATCGGGTCGGGCGGCCAGTTCTACGGCACGCTGTCTCCGGAGGCGATGGTCGCCATCCGTGAGCACGTGGTGGTTGTCGAGGACGTACTGCGCTCGATCCTGGCCGATGGTGTGCGGTCGGGCGCATTCGTCGTCGACGACGAAGCGGCGACCATCTCACTAATCCATGCCTGCCTCGCGCCGCGGCACCTCCCGTCGGCGCCGGTCGAGCGGTTCGTGCTGCGCGCGCTGTCCGCCTGGAGGTAGGCCCCCCAAACCTCCGGCTGCGTGTTAGTTTCCTGACATCTCGTCAGTATGATTCTGACGAGATGTCAGGAAAACTGCTACGCCAACGGAGCGGGACATGTCCATGAGCACCCAGTCGAAGTCCGGCGCCGCCACGTCGTTGTCCAGCGCGATGAAGGCGGGCTCGGCCGAGGACCACGACGCCGCCGAGCAGGCACCGTTCGTCGCCGACCTGTTGGGCGGGAAGATCAACGCCCGGGGATACGTCGACTACCTGCTGCGGTTGCGGATGGTCTACGCCGCTATCGAGGAGGCCGTCCGTGCCCGTTCCGGTGACCCACTGGTGTCTGCCGTCTATGACCCTGTGCTGGAACGGCTTTCGGCGATCGATGCCGATCTCGACCATTGGGCGCCGGGCCGGGCGCGCGGTGTGGATTCGCCGGCCGCAGCAACGTATTGCGACCGTGTTGCCGGGCTGTCATGGGGTGGCGAGCTGCTGGCGCACCACTACACCCGCTACCTCGGTGATCTGTCCGGCGGCCAGGCGATCGGGCGCATCCTCGACCGCAACTTCGGTCTGGGCGGTGCGGGGTTGGCCTTCTACGAATTCCCGGTGAAGGCCAAGCCATACAAGGACGAGTACCGTGCGCGACTCGACGGGTTGCGGCTCGACGCCGACGAGGTCGCCCGGGTGGTCGACGAGGTGCGCGTGGCCTTCCGGCTCAACCAGGCGCTGTTCGCCGAGCTCGGTGAGAACCTGACCGCCTACCGGGCGTGAGGCGGCTCAGGGCTGTCCCGGCCCGCCGTCGGGAACGGCGACGTCGCAGCGGGCGCGGAAGTCGGTGATGGGCTGGCGGATTGCCTTGATGTCGTCGTGCACCTGCGGGTTAGCGCTGAAGTAGTCCTGCACCTGTGCGCGCATCTGCTCCTTCGGCAGACCCCGCAGGCTGGTGAAGAAGTCGTTGACGTCGGGGTGGGTGAACAGATAGCCCGACAGGGAGAAGCCGACGCCGGACGTGATGCCGGCGAGGTCGGCCGAGGTGCAGTTCGGCGGCGGATCGGCGGCGGCCGGGCCGGCCGTCGCCAGCAGAGTGGCACCGGTGGCAAGGCTCACCGCGACTGCCCGGCGTGCGGAATGCGTGATGCTCATGGATCGCACTGTACGGGTTTAGGGGACCGGATAAGGGCGGCTGCGGCCAATGCGACGAGCGCTCCGCCCAAGACCATCCCGCCAACGACATCGGCGAAGATGTGTGCGCGTACATACAGCGCAAGCACCGCCACCGAGAGCACACCGGTCGCGGCGATTGCGGCGGCGGCCGCCTTGACGCGGGGGCGGCGCCCTACGGCCACACAGACCGCGATCGTTCCGAACAGGGTGGCGCTGCCGGTGACATGGCCGGAGGGGAACGAGTGGCTGTAGTAGTCGACCTGCGACCAGTCGACCACCGACCCGTCCCGCAGTTCGGCGAGGCTCGCCGGGGTGCGCCAGATCAGCGATTTGAGGGTCTGCTCGGCCGCCGCACCGGCTCCGACGGTGCCGGTGACGACCACCGCCGGCAGCACCGATCGAGCCCTGATCGCGAGCAGGATTCCACTGACGAAACCGGCGACCGCGACGTGCAGCGGCCGGCCGATATAGGCGAAGATCCCCATCGAATCACCCTGTCCCCGTTGCTCACGATGGGCGTTGAACCAGTTCCACACCGAGGTGTCCAGTGCCGTCATCCACTCGGCGTTGACCTGCAGGGCCAAGATGGCCAGGCCGCTGAACAGTCCCGCCGACAGCAGGATCAGTCCTACTCGTCCGCGGCGCACGACTGCTGCCGCTGCGAACGCTGCGGTGGAGATTGCCAGGATGGAGACGGTGGTGTCGATGGCGGTCATTGTGTCAACAACCAACAATTCTGGTGCCCTCGGTGAGATTCGAACTGTTTTCGTGTGCGCTGGTCAGAGGGTCGAAAACGGCTCTGAGCTGTGAAAAGACGTTCCGCAGCATAACGCCAGATTCCGCAGTTTTCCGAGAAAGTGTGCCCAAAATGTGCCCACGCCGGGGCGAGCTTGCCGGGGAGCAGGTCGGGCTACCGTCATTCGGCGCAGCGGTCATGGCACGCCTTGGCCTCATCTGGAGGCTTTGACTCCCCAGCAAACTCAGATTTTGACGATGGCCTCATAGTGGTGTAATCGGCCACGGAATAGGTGCCGCTCCACCTTGCCTTCTAGAAGCAATCTCGGATGGCCACCGTAGGTAAACAGAATTTGATTATCGCCACCTAGGCTCAGAGCCGTCGAGTTGGCGTTAAGTGGAATCACATATGAAAATGGCTTAATGATGAGCTGATATCGAGTATTGACGACGGAACCGCCAGCAGAGAGAGCGTCCACAGACGGAACAGGGACCACGATTGCGGGAACAGTGCCGTTGAATGTCTCGGTAATGGGGCCATTGCTGGTTTCCTTTGTCTTGCAAACAATGCCTACGCGGTCGTGGAAAATCACAGCGCTTGCTTTCGGTAGCGATTGAGTACCAACCGCTCTGTCAGCGTCCAACCGGAAAAGCCGCCACGAACCGAGACCGTGCCGATTGTGGTGGAAATCTGCTCAGGGTTAGCAACCAGCCGTGCGGCGGCAGTGGTGATTACGGCGGCAATATCGGCGTTGGGCACGCCTTCGGTAAAGCCTCCGTCGCGCGTGTACGCACGGGCGATTTGCGTCACGATGTCGGCGTGGCTCTCGGCCAGGGTGACAAGGCTCGAATCATCACCCTGGCCGAGAAAATCAGCGACCAATTGGCCGGTGACCGCAGCCACGATTACGCCTCGGTAAGTAGCGTGACGGCCTTCGCCTGCAACAGCGCGGTATCCCAGCGCGAAACAACGCGAATACCGATCGAGTCGTAGTCACCCCACGTTTGGTCAAGAATCTTGACCTCGGCGTCAACGTCGCGGGCCACAACTACCTTGGACATATCGACCAGCGCCACACGGGCCTTTGTCGAAACATTCGGAATGTTGTCGGTAATGATGACCGGCAGACCAAACAGTTGGAATGCGGTACTGCCCTGAATTCCGGTCGGGTCAAACAAATACTGACGAAAATCCTGATCCGACGTTGTACCCGGTTCAGCAATTTTGAGTTTGCGAAGCTTCGCAAACGATGCGCTGGTCATCACCATATGCGTCGGGTTGACCTTGTTGCCCTGAGCGGTCGCGATGCCGTCGATGAGGCTGTCAGCGTCGGTGAGGTCCAGGACGCCGGTCGCAATGCCGGTCTGGCGCAGGATGCCCTTGACCGTGTTGCTGGTCCCGGCACCATCCCACAGCGCGGCGTCGAGCGCGTTGGCCACGTCGGTGACCAGGCGCGTGCGCAGCACCGATTCCAGGCCGACAACGCTGGTACGGATCAGCTCGTTGGAGAGCTTCACCAGCACCTTGAGGCCCTTGAGGGTCGACGGCAACAGGGTGACCTCATCGAACGCCACGTCACCGTCGCTGATCTGTGCGCCTTCGGCGACGAACCCGGCAGTGACACCGTTGACGATGCGCGGCACCCGTACCGGGGAGCTGGAATCGAGCACGACCGGGCCAGCCGCCAGGAACGTAGACGCCTGCTCAAGCGGTTGCACGAGCAGCGAGGCGACTTGGGACTGAATCAGGGTGGAATTACCCGACGTTACTTCAATAGCCATTCTGAATATCCTTGCAGCGCAGAGGTTTTATGAGGACTCAAACCCGTGCCGCCAGGACAACGATGGGGTCGGTTCGCCAGGAACCGACCCCATCAGTGTACCCCATGGGGGTATCAATCCGTCGAGAACTCCGGGTTGATCCCCTGGTGTCGGATGGCCGAAAGCTCTTGCGCAATCGACAGCAGCGCAGCAACTTCGGCGACCTTGAGGCGCTGATCAATGCTCAGGTGGTCTACGTTGTCGAAGTAGCCCGAACTCTTACCCTCGGCGGCACCGATCGTTTTGCACAGTGAATCCCACGCGCTGTTGTAGTCGCTCATGCTGGTCTATATCCCCGTCGTCAGGTTGTTGGGTGCCGCGGGATCGCGGCCACGTAGAAAATACCGACCCAAGACGGCTCAGGTTCGGGCTTTGAGCGCGTCCAATAGCGAGAATCCCGCCGTGGCCGGTCCCCGGTTTCCCTGACCGATATCACCGGTCGGCCTGCGACTTGCCAAATGCGGTTTGGCGTCGAGCAGAGCATCTATCGCGGCGCTCAGCGCGTCGGCGTCGTCCAGGTGTTCGGCATCGAAAGCAAGGTCTGCCGGGTCGGCCAGGCGACCCGTGGCCCGCACTAGCTCGGCGTGCAACCGAGTGGCGAGCGCATCAGCACGGCTATTGGCCTGAGTGGCGTTCTGGCGGTGCTTGCCGTTCTCCGTGCGCAATTTCTCGACTACCGAGCGGGGGAAGGTCTCGGCATTCTCGTCGGTGGCCGCGTCGTCCAGGGCCACGGTTTCGGTGCCGGTTGGGGCGCCAACGGTCTGCTGGTCGTCATCGCTATCTGTCTCAATTTGCGTTGTTTCAGTGACAGTTTCACTCATCAGTGTCATCTTCCTGTTGTTGTGGTTGGTACTTGAATTTGGCCTCGGCATTTCTCAGGCCCTCTACCGCGTCGGCAAGCTGACTTGCGACGGTCAACGCCTCGTTGGGTTCCATGCGGTAGGTGGTTCCGCAAATGTGCATCGTGATCGGCCGAGTGGTGCTCGGAAAGAACTTGATACTCGGATTACCTTGTCGCGGTGAGACTCTCATCTCAACCTCTGCGTTGCGATGCGCTGGCGTTTGCGGTGTTTCTCGATCAGCTCCGCAACTTTGCGGTCGATCTCGGCGGCTTTTCGCTCGGCTTGGCGGGCACTCTGCTCGGCGTCGTATGTACTGCGGTAGCTGTCGACCTTCTTCCCGGTGTTTCGGTGGTAAATCTCTGCTGAGATTGCTGTCCCTGCTACCGCCGCACCTGCGAGCGAAATTGCTGTGATCTTGGCAGCTTTGACGGCCTTTTCGGCGGTCGATGCTCCGGTCTTGGCGAACCGACCTTTTGCGTCACGCCGGTAAACCCGGCCACTACGGGATGCGCTGATCCGACTCATTGTGTCCCGCCAGGTGTAGCCGGAATCAGTTGGCTAGCTGACGATTTCGCGTCAGCTTCCAGCATCGATAGCACGACGATTTCGGTTATATCGTCATCGCTGTAGCCCAGCTTTTTGAGGGCGAATTCCCTGGGCAGTAACCCGGCCTGAAAGAGCTTCACCACCGCGTCGGCCTCTTGGGCGATGCTGCGGGTAGATGCGTCGGCCCATTGCACTGAAATGTTGTCCACCAGCTCAGGGGCAATACCGTCACGAACGGCCACCATGAGCTTCGCGACTCGCTCCCACGACCTGCCGAACGTGCGTTGCCGGTCCTCGGCGCGGGCCGTCAGGGATGCTTCGGCGGCGCGCATCGCGTCGGCGCTGGCAGGGTTATCGGTAAAGATGCCGACATAGTGAGCGGGCAGCGCCGAGACGGCCATGATCTGACCCAAAAGCACGTTGACCGATGCCTCGTAACCGCCGAGCTCTGCGGCGGCTAATTGCCCAAATTTCGCCTCATGGTTTTCGGCGATCATTGCGCGGTTGCCCTCGGGTATCGGGTTGACCGTTTCGGTTACCGGTTGTCCTTCGTCGTCAAGTACGGGATTACCGTCCTCATCGATGACCGTGCGCTCTTCTAGCTCAATTCCAGTTGCCCAGCGTCGCGGCCTTCCAACAAACTCGCTCGTGGTCATCATATCGGCGAGCGATTTATTCAGCGCGTCGACCAACGGTTTAATATCTTCGATTTCACTAACGCCATAGTCGCTGATAATTCGGTCAGAATTTCGTAAATCAACGATGGGCACAACGCCTAGGGGATTGGGAACGTGAACTACCGGTGTGAATCCCGTCGTTGCGCCGAGATTGTTGGCCGTGTATCGCGTAATGCCCTCTGGCAGATACAAAACCGCTTCAGTGGTCGTCTCGGTCTCCCAGCGCTTTACGGCAGCGATAATCTCGCGTGTGCCGGGATCACGTAGCACGGCGATTTGCTTAGCGGATTCGACTGTGACACTTGGCCTTCCCGCCAGGTCTGCCCATACAATTACGTACGAATCTCCCAGCAACAGAGCCTCACGGTGGGCGACTCCCGAGAGCTGATCCATGTCGTTGCGCAGCCAGTCGGCCCACAGCTTTTCGTCGGAAAACCCTGTGATGCTAAGTCTTTCGCCAAGTGCGGTAACTGCTAGGCGCGGCAGATTGCTAGCCATTCGGCCGAAACGGTTACCGAGCGCTGTCTTGGATTCGGGACTCAAATACGCCAGCGGTTGAGTGCCCGTGTAATAGCGATCCAGCTCGGCATATCTGGCCAACGGTTCATTGAGTCGCTGAATAAGTTTCGTCAGCAGATCAGTTTGCGTAATTGGCGCGGTCATGGTTCTAATTCCTCGGGGGTCGAGACGTATTCAATTAGGCGAAGCTGATGGTACGTCGCTTTGTTGCTCTTGTTGAATGCCACGCCGCGCGATCAAATGCAACAATAGCAGCAACAGCGGCGTCAATCTTGCGCGGCGAGCCGCGTTTATCCTTATTCACCAAATCACCCATCGGCGTGCGTTTTGCAACACAATGCGCAATGTGGGCAGACAGTGCCTCATCGCCATCGTGCGTCATCTGCTGAGTCACCACGGCCTGATACAGCCGGTCAGTCGCCGGTGCCATCCGCTGCGCTGCGGCGGTATTCCACTCGATAACCCGAGTCTCACCGTGGCGCTTGGCCCACGCCTCAATTTCTGAGCGCCAGCCCCACGGGTCGCAGGCCATTTCGGCGACGTTATAGCGGTCGAACGCCAAATCGACTGCGGCTGTGACGGCCTCACGTGGCACGCGCCAACGCGGGTCACCGGGATTCTCCCAAATGCCCTCAAGCCATACGTAGCCGTCCATCGTGGCACCGACCAACGCGGTTGAGTCGCCCGATGCTGAGCCATCGAACGCGAAAACGACGCGCTCAGTCGAGCTGATTTTGCGTGGGGATTCACACGCCGACCACGCTCCCCACGGCAACCACGATTCGACGCCGGTAACCCACTGACCCAACCGGAGCTGACGAAACACCGGTTCACGAATCGTTTTCAGCACGGACTCAAGGCCATCTTCGCTCAAAAATGGGTCCTCGTCGGCCAGGGCCGGGTTAGCTTCCCGCCAGGCGTTGCGGTCATCGACGGCACAACCATCCGGTGCGCCGAATTCTTTGAGGTAAAACGATGGGTCTGTGCCAGCGCGCCCGTGCTCAATCAGTCGCCACATCACCGAATCGGCGGAATCGGCCGGCGTCGAAATTGCAAGCGTAAGGCTCTCAGGCCGCTTGCCGGCCACTGAGGTAACTGCTTCCCAAACGTCCTCGGTGACGACGTGCAATTCGTCCACAACCATCAGTGACGGGTCATGGCCGTGCAGCGCGCCAGGCTCAGCGGGCAGCGGCAACAGCGTGGCGTCGTTTTCTGGGAGGTAAATGCGGTCGGCGTAGACCTGCATTCGGTCGGCCAGAAGCGGGTTCAGCTCCACCATGCGTTTTGCGTAGCGCATGGTGATGTTGGCCTGGCGCTGGTCGGAGGCGACCACCAGAACCTCAGCGCTCGGCGGGCCGACGTGCATTTCAGCCAGACCTAATGCGGCGGCGAGCATCGTCTTGCCGTTGGCGCGGGGGATGCTGACCACGGCGGTGCGGATGCGTGGCGCAAATGCTCCCGTAATGATCTCGTTTTGGAACGCTCGCAGCTTGAACGGTTGCTTAGCACCGTGGCCGCGCGGCGTGATCAGGTAATCACCTATGAATTCCTGCCGTCTCGCGGCCCGGTCCTCGGGATAGTCGCCGAAATCCAATGGTGCAACGCTGATTTGGCGCTTCGGGCCTGCTTTCATTACCTAATTCCCATCGTCATATGCACATATCCGCATGTGTAACAAAAACTTTGCCTCCCCCCGGCGGCCTGATAGTCCCCCTAGTCAGGGGTAGCCCCCACCATTTGTGAGCGTGAAGCTGACGCACGTTCAGAGCCGGGACGGGCAGAGCCACGCGCGCGGTTGCACGGGCCGCACACAACGTCCACGTCCTTGATACGGATTGGCTTGCCCGCTGCTTGGCGTGCCCACGCCTGCGGAGTGTGGTCACACTGCAAGTCCTCGGTGGCACCGCAATCAGAACAGAATGGTTGCAGTCGTCGTGCGCGCTCAGAGAGCTTGCGCCACGCATTGTCATAGCCACGCTCGGCATCGGTAAGCAGATGCTTGCCACCTTTGAGCCTGTGCGCGGGGCAGCGCTCGGACTCGGTGATCTCTCCGCATTCGATGCACGGTCGCAGCGTCATTCGTCGGGCAATCTGCTTGGCCCAAGGTGCTCGCGAAACCAAAGCTGTCCAGTCTCATCGAACTCATCAGGGTGCAGGCCATCAGCCGGTGACAGCGCTGGCGCAGCGAGCAAGATTGCGTTGCGAAAATCCCGCTGGCGTAGCACGTCGCTGATCTTGGTCACCGTAACCAGACCACCAGGCTCGTAGGCGCAGCCATTGGGCATATCGGGTAGAGCTTGGCCGGTGCTGAGCATGACGGCCTGTAGCTCTGCCATCGTCGGCGGTCGCACACGCTCGGTCTCGTCGGGATTGGCAGCGAACCATTCCCGGTCATCGTCGGCAGCATCGGCATATCCCTTGCCAATTGGGCACGTCGGTGCGTGGTCCAGTGCTCCACCAGCGCCAGGCTTGCGCTGAGGCTCGGGTGCGGTCCAGTTCGCTCCACAATCAGGGCACTCGATGTCAGTCAGCCTCGGGTCAACTGGTAGGTAATGGCCCGGTGCCAGTTGTCGCGGCGTGCGTGCGTCTAACACTTTGGGCCGCTTGGTGTCAGCGGCTCGCTTGCGTTGTTTATTGGCTCGGTTTGCACGGTTGTTCTTACTCATCAATTTTTCTTTCTATTTCGTTATCTATTTGCGCATTCTGCTGATCTGTTCGCATTTAACTTGTGACCGACCTAGATTCCCTCTACCCTTACCCCCCTAAATAGGTTATCTAGGTATATATAGGTACTTCTAGGTGTTCTAGACCCCCTACCTAGATCACCTAGAAGCACCTAGAACCACTAGGTCTACCTACCGGGGCACGAGGGAATCTAGCTCGCATCGTCAGCCTCGGTCTCGGCCTCTACCTGGCCTGATTTCCGAAACGGAATGACAACCGGTGGCAGTTCCCACGTCCAGTGATCAACTTTTCCGTCTACGTAGACCTTTTCTTTAAGCACGCCGATCTTGTTTGCAGCGGCATTAACCGGTTTGACTGAGCATCCGATTTTGTCGCATATTTGCTCGATAACGTCGCTTGCATTCATTGGCCCGCTGGCAAGCAATAACCGTAATGCGTCCTCGGCTTGCTCACGCAACGGTGCCTTACTGCGGGAATTTGCGTCCTTGACGCTATCTGCCCCGGCAAGTTGGTTAGCGTTGATATCCAGCGAGCCGGTCCATTTCATCAGTGCAATGTCGGGGTTGCTCGGCGCGTTTATGAGTGCGTAACCCAACGTGTCGGGGTCGCGGCCTAGGTTGCCCTTTGTGCGAGCGATTGCGTGGGTGGCCCGGTTGCTGTCGGGGTCCTTGAGTTCGCCAGCCAGAATGACCGAGCGAGCCAGACCGGTAAATGCCATCGAACCACTACCACGGTGCTTGGCGTCCATACCCGCTGACTTGTTCAGATGCCTGACAAGCACTATGGCACAACGTGTTTCGCGTGCGATGTTCGCCAGCGGCATGAGGGCCTGACGGGTACTCGGGTCATCACCGGCCTTAACCTGTTTTGTGGACAGAAACGCTGTGATGGGGTCGATGATCACCAGGCGCGCATTCGATCTTTCAATGGCGCGGCGTAGCCGGTCGATGTCCTCGGGAATGACGAACGGCACCGGGTTGCCGTCGTCATCGAGTGGTTGCGTCATCGTGAAAACCCGAGTCCGGTCGGCATCGGCTGCGATGAGTCGCGGAACTATCGTGTCCTCGGCATCGTCCTCAATGCCGACCAAAACGACACCGGCAGGCTCGGCCCGGTCGACGCTTTGCGGTACGCCTTTGACCGTCGTCACCGGCCACGGGTTGCCTCGTGAAACGTTCGCGGCCCAATCCATCGTCATGGTTGATTTCGCCACGCCGGGGTCACCTTCGAGGATGGTCAGCTTTCCTACCGCAATCCACGGACGCCACAACCATTCGACCGCTGTCGGCTCTACGTCGGCTAAGCACTGAACAACGTCGTCCATCGAGTCCCCTTGATTGCCAATACCTTTTGGCTTCCCGCACGCGCACGGCGTCTTGCCGTAATGCTGAGAACCGTTCTCGCCTTTGACCTTGCGCAGTGCGTTAGTCAGCGACCGAAAAATCTCTGTGCGTAGCTCTCCATAGCCGCGCTTATCGCGAGCGATCACGTCCTGAATCCAGAACTCGGTTGCCTCGTTGATCGCTGTCAGCCAACCGGCGTGGCCCTCGACGGCCAGGCGTAGGAATTCCCAATGCGCGTCACGCACCTTGTCGTGACTGGTCGCGTCCTCGGCAATCAGGGCCTTACGCCGCTTGAGCTGGTGAGCCATTACGTCGCACAGCACGTCCGAATCCCGGAACTGAGCCAGTGCCCACGCCTCAAGTTCGTCCAGCGTCGAATCCATATCGATTGGCCGCGCGCTGTCACGCATCCTGCCCTGCGTCAGGTAGTCAACCCACCTGGCGGGAAGCTCAGGAATCGTTGCAACAGGCGGTATTTCGTCACCATTTGCCGGTTGGCCGTGATCTGACCACGATTGCGGTGAGAACAGCCGGTAGGTGGTTTCCGTCTTCGGGTTGAACGACGGCCACACCGCTGCGAACCGGTGCGCCTTTTGGATGACCTCAATGTCCTTGTCGACCTGCCCACGAAACGCCAGGCCGCTCGGGACCAGGTAGAACCGAATTCCTGAGACCCAATCGCCTCGGTCGCTACCGTCGTCGTTGAGAGCCCTGGCAGTACTCACCCACGTCGGCGGCAGCTTCCCTAGTTGGCTCTCCAATGCGGCGAGCTGGTCACCGCCGAGCTTCTGCTTTCCGTTGTCCAAGTAGTGGTCAACGTCGATCCCGATGACCTCATATTCGACGCCATTAAGGACAACGGTCCAGCCAAGGCGTAGGCCGATGTTTGGTCGCAGATATTGCGGCATCAGCGACCAGGCGCACACCTGCTCGTCGTCGGCATACGGTGCGTTGCGGCCAGTCCACCCAATAGGAGGAGGGTTTTTCGCCTTCTCCGGTAGCGGGATAGTGCCGACCCAACCAGCGGCCCGCCAGGGCGCGGCGACATCGGAAAAGCTCACGGCTTAAACCCGCCGTGCGGTATGGATGCGGGCAGGCGGTTTCGCTGGCGGCGTCGCCGGTTGTGCCTGAGGCTGTTCCTGTTCGTCCAGGTACGCGAGCAAGCTGCTGAGGCGGTATCGGACTCGGCTACCGATTTTGACGAACGGTATGCCATCACCACGAAAACGATCTTGGGCCAGAGCTTCTACAGAAATGCTCAGGTACTCGGCAACTTCTTTGGCCGTAAGCAGCATGTCGGGGATTTTGGACGAATCCGAAATTTCAGACGAGCGGGGCATGGGTTTCCTCGGAGTGTTTTGGCCACACAAATAAACTTGTGGAATCCGTCCACTTACGGGGTCCGCGTCAGCTTGGTGGGCCTGGCGCTCTCCGAGTCATATGCCCTTTGCACCATTCATAATGCCGCGTAATTGGGGGTCGGTCAAGACAGAAGTTACAAGCGTGTCGTGACAGTCCGTTACCTATGGTGTACTGTCACGGCTACGCAGGTCAGAGCCGGTTTCCCGCCAGGGGATCGACACACTTCAAACAGAATAAGATCGGTGTAGAAAGGGTTTGGAAGACGCAAATGGCGACGATTGAGAAATATGAAAAAAGCGGCAGGAGTTTCTATATGGTTCGGTACCGCACGCCTGAGGGTAAGCAGACCAAAAAGCGCGGTTTCTCTACGAAAAAAACGGCAGAGGCGTACGGGTCGACAGTTGAGGTTAAAAAGCTCACGGGGGAGTACGTCGCCCCGTCGCTGGGCAAGGTGACTATTGGCGAACTTGGTCCCGCGTGGCTTCAACGCCAAAAAGGCCGCATGAAACCGTCAGGGTTCCGTACCTATGACAGCGCATGGCGAAATCACGTTGAGCCGCGTTGGGCAGCAACCAAGATTTCTGACGTGAAATTCACCGATGTTGAGTCGTGGGTCAGTTCCCTGGCGGGAGACTTGTCCGCTTCACATGTCGCCAACATCTATTCGGTCCTGGCTCGGATTCTCAGCGACGCGGCAAAAGATCGCTTGATCCCGGCCAGCCCGATTCCGGCCAAAAGCATCAAATTGCCGAAACGGTCTAAGGGGAAGAACGTCTATTTGACTGCCGACCAACTTGACCAGTTGGCCGACGAATCAGGACGGTATCGCTCGCTTGTGTTGCTCTTGGGCACGGTGGGCCTCCGATGGGGCGAAGCAGCGGCGTTGCGCGTCGGTGATATCGATTTCCTGAAACGTCGGATCACCCTGCACGAGAATGCCGTCACGATTGGCAGCACGACACACGTCGGTTCGCTCAAGACGGGCCATAAGCGCACTGTGCCGCTGAGTACGTTTGTTGCCGAAGCGCTGGCGAAAGCGTGCGAAGGCAAGGACCACACCGAGCTGATTTGGCCATCACATAACGGTGGGTATCTCGGCCCGCCGTCGTCGGTGCGCTCGTGGCTATCCGGTGCCGTTGAGCGTTGCATTGCTGACGCCGATGAGAAGCGCACCGCTGAGCGCAAAGCTAAGCCGAAATCTGACCCAATTACACCCGTGTTCCCTCGCATTACTGCTCACGATTTGCGGCACACTGCGGCGTCGTTAGCTATCTCCGCAGGGGCCAACGTCTTGGTGGTGCAGCGGATGCTTGGGCACGCCAGCGCGGCCATGACGCTGGACACCTACGCCGACCTGTTTGACCACGATTTGAACGCCGTGGCCGACGTGGTGGGGAAGATGTGGGCCGACCGTGCCCAAAATGTGCCCACGGGCACCGCGGCACCGGCCCTAAAGTCGGTTTGACCTGCTTGTTTACTGGTGCCCTCGGTGAGATTCGAACTCACACTGCACGGGTTTTGAATCCGTTTCCTCTGCCAGTTGGGATACGAGGGCGTGGCCGCGTAGCGGCGGTGTCCCACCTTAGTAGATAGCCGGTGCGACCCTCGCGGGCGGGAGGCGACGGTGCCCCGCGCTCGCTGTTTCGCCCAGGCCACGCGACAATGACTGCATGACCGGGTCTACCACTGATGCGCAAGACCGCCCAGCTCGCCGGGTTCTGATCGCCGAGGACGAGGCGCTGATCAGGCTGGATCTGGCCGAGATGCTCCGCGAAGAAGGCTACGACGTGGTCGGCGAGGCCGGCGACGGGCAGGAGGCCGTCGAACTGGCCGAGCAGTTGCGGCCCGATCTGGTGATCATGGACGTCAAGATGCCGCGACGCGACGGCATCGACGCGGCCGCCGAAATCGCCAGCAAGCGGATCGCCCCGATCGTGGTGCTGACCGCCTTCAGCCAGCGCGACCTGGTCGAGAAGGCGCGCGACGCCGGCGCGATGGCCTACTTGGTCAAGCCGTTCTCCATCACCGATCTCATTCCGGCGATCGAGGTCGCCGTTAGCCGGTTCGCCGAGATCACCGAACTCGAGCGTGAGGTCGCCGGCCTGTCCGACCGGTTGGAGACCCGAAAGCTGGTGGAGCGTGCCAAGGGCCTCTTGCAGACCAAGCAGGGCATGACCGAGCCCGAGGCGTTCAAGTGGATCCAGCGGGCGGCGATGGACCGGCGCACCACCATGAAACGCGTTGCCGAGGTGGTTCTGGAGACCCTCGACACGCCCAACGACGCCGCACCGTCGAGCTGAATCTCCGGGTCCCAGGTGAACTGCGGGTTTCCGCTGACCGCGCCGTTTGCGCGAATCCCGAATATGCTCACGGCCAGGCGTTGGCCAAGATCACGCGCTGCGGCTACGGGTTAGCTATGTTCTACCGCAGTGTCGACGGTCGATCGGGTGCCGGTCTGCTGGGTTGACGCCGAATGAACAACCGACCCGGAGGTGAACTGTGCGCGGATCCGCAGCACGGAACGTAATCGTCGTCAGTTCGGTGGCGCTGGCGGTGCTCGGCATGGCCGGCTGCAGCAAGCAGTCCTCGTCGAACGACAACTCGGCCCAGAGCGATCTGAAGATCGTCGAGCAGGTCCAGATCGACCAAAACGGCGCCGAGGTCAAGCCCGACGCGGGTGCGACGCCGGCCGACCCGGCCGGTGACGGCAAGGCGGCCTGCCCGCCGGTGTCGATCGCCATGGCCGGCGCCCTCAACGGGCCCGACGCCGCACTCGGCATCAACATCAAGAATGGCGTGCAGCTGGCCATCGACAAGCACAACGCGGCCAACCCCGGCTGCCAGGTGCAGCTCAAGCCGTTCGACACCGAGGGCGACCCGCAGAAGGCGACCGCCATCGCGCCGCAGATCGTCGACGACGCGTTCACCATCGGGCTGGTGGGTCCGGCGTTCTCCGGCGAGACGAAAGCCACCGGCGCCGTCTTCGATCAGGCCGGCCTGGTCGCCGCCACCGCGTCGGCCACCAATGTCACGCTCTCCGAGCAGGGTTGGAAGACGTTCTTCCGCGGTCTGGCCAACGACGGTGTGCAGGGCCCGTCGGTCGCCAACTACCTGAAGAACACCCTCGGCGACAAGAAGATCTGCGTCGTCGACGACAGCACCGACTACGGAGTGGGCCTGGCGCAGGCGGTCCGCGAGACCCTTGGCTCGGTGGCCGACTCGGCGTGCAACATCTCGGTCAAGAAGGGCGACAAGGACTTCTCGGCCGCGGTGACCCAGGTCAAGGGTCAGTCGCCGGATTCGGTGTTCTACAGCGGCTACTACGCCGAGGCGGCGCCGTTCGTGCAGCAGCTTCGCGACGGCGGCTTCACCGGCAAGTTCGTCAGCGCCGACGGCACCAAGGATCCGGAGTTCGTCAAGCAGGCCGGTTCGTCGTCCAAGGACGCGATTCTGTCCTGCCCGTGCGGCCCGGCCACCGGCAGCTTCGCCGACGAGTACACCAAGAAGTTCGGCCAGGCTCCCGGCACGTACAGCACCGAGGGCTACGACCTCGGCACGGTTCTGCTCAAGGGTATCGACTCGGGTGCCATCACCCGGCCCGCGCTGCTGGACTTCGTCAAGAACTACAACGGCCAGGGCGTGGCCCGCAAGTACCAGTGGACCGACAAGGGCGAGCTCACCACCACCCTGATCTGGATTTACAAGGTTCAGTAGTCAGTGCACGAGACGCGTCCGGGACCGTAAGGCTCGGACGCGTTCTCGTTTACGACCGTTCGTGAGGAGTCCGCCCCCCAGATGATCCACGAGTGCATCGGCCAGTACGCCTGTCTAGCCGGCGACATCGGTTTCAACGTCGCAAACCTGCGAAACGGGTTCTGGCAGTTGACCATCGACGGATTGTCGTGGGGGGCGATCTACGCGCTGGTCGCCGTCGGCTACACCCTGGTGTTCGGGGTGCTGCGGTTGATCAACTTCGCCCACTCCGAGATCTTCATGCTGGGCATGTTCGGCGCCTACTTCTGCCTGGACATGATCCTGGGTTTCACCCCGAGTGGTAACGCCTACAACAAGGGCGTTCTGCTGACGGTGTTCTACCTGGCCATCGCGATGCTGTTCGCGATGGCCGTATCTGGTTCGGCAGCAATAGGTTTGGAGTTCGTGGCCTACCGGCCGCTGCGGCGGCGCAATGCGCGTCCGCTGACGTTTCTGATCACCGCGATCGGGATGTCTTTCGTGCTGCAGGAGTTCGTGCACTTCGTGCTGCCCAAGATCATCAAGGGCTACGGTGGCAGCAACGCGCAGCAGCCGATCACCCTGGTGCAGCCCAAGACTCAGTTCCACGTCTTCGGCGCGACGGTCTCCAACGTGACGATCGTGATCGTCGCCGCGGCGCTGCTGCTGGCGGTGCTCACCGACATCGCAATTAACCGAACGAAGTTCGGTCGCGGTATCCGCGCCGTCGCGCAGGATCCGACGACGGCAACGCTGATGGGGGTGTCGCGGGAGCGGATCATCATGGCGACGTTCCTCATCGGCGGCCTGCTCGCCGGGGCGGCCGCGCTGCTCTACACCCTGAAGGTGCCCCAGGGCATCATCTACTCGGGCGGCTTCCTGCTGGGCATCAAGGCGTTCTCGGCGGCGGTGCTCGGCGGCATCGGCAACCTGCGGGGGGCGCTGCTGGGCGGCCTCATCCTGGGCATCATGGAGAACTACGGCCAGGCGGTGTTCGGCACTCAGTGGCGTGACGTGGTCGCCTTCGTCCTGCTGGTGTTGGTGCTGTTGGTCAGGCCCACCGGCATACTCGGGGAAAGCCTGGGGAAGGCGCGCGCATGAGCCATCGCCGAGTTGCGTCCGCGGGTAAGTGGAGCCGTCGGCTGCTGGCCCCCGGCGACGGGCTGCGCGAATGGTGGTCGGGGCTGAGCCGGGTGCAGAAGTGGGGCATCGGGGTGCTGGCCTTCGGCGCCCTGGCTCTGTTGCCGCTGTTCCCGCCGCCCTTCTTCGACACCCCTGGAATCAGCTTTGGCGGCACCATGGCCCAGTTTGCGATGGTGGCGATCATCGCGATCGGTCTCAACGTGGTGGTCGGCCAGGCCGGCCTGCTGGACCTGGGCTATGTCGGTTTCTACGCCGTCGGCGCCTACACCGTCGCCCTGCTCACCAGCCCGGACTCGCCGTGGAACCGGCTGGGGTCGGGCTGGCTGTTCAGCGACAAGTGGGCCTGGCTGACGTGTGTTCCGATCGCGATGGCCGCCACGGCCCTGGCCGGACTGATCCTAGGGATCCCCACGCTGCGGTTGCGCGGCGACTATCTGGCCATCGTCACTCTCGGCTTCGGCGAGATCATCCGGCTGTTGGCCGACAACCTGGCTGGGGTGACCAACGGCTCGCGCGGGCTCAACCAGATCGCCTACCCGCACGTGGTGGAGACCGCGAAATACCCCGACGGCGTGTTCTCCAGCGGCAATTCGATGGGCACCGCCAATTACGGAACCTGGTGGTTCTGGCTCGGCCTGATCCTGATGGTGGCCATCCTGCTGCTGGTGGGCAACCTCGAACGCAGCCGCGTCGGGCGCGCCTGGGTAGCCATCCGTGAAGACGAGGACGCTGCGGAAGTGATGGGTGTCAACACCTTCCGCTTCAAACTGTGGGCGTTCGTCATCGGGGCCGCGATCGGCGGGCTGTCCGGGGCGCTGTACGCCGGGCAGGTGCAGTACGTGGCGCCACCGACGTTCAACATCATCAACTCGATGCTGTTCCTGTGCGCGGTCGTGCTGGGCGGGCAGGGCAACAAGCTCGGCGTCATCTTCGGCGCGTTCATTATCGTCTATCTACCCAACCGGTTGCTCGGGGTGCAGTTCCTGGGCATCAACCTCGGCGATTTGAAGTACTTATTCTTCGGGTTGGCCCTAGTGGTGTTGATGATTTTCCGCCCACAGGGCCTCTTCCCGGTGCGTCAGCAGTTGCTGACCTACGGTAAGTCGGCGCGAAAACTGTTGAGTCGCGCCGATGACAGCAAGGCGGCCGCATGACCGAGATCGACGAGGAACTGGCCGCCCTGCAGCGCGACGTCACCGTCGCGGAGGGCGAAACCCTGCTCGAGACCACGGATCTCACCGTCAAATTCGGTGGGCTGACCGCGCTGGATTCGGTGAGCTTTTCGATCAAGCGCGGGGAGATCCTCGGGCTGATCGGCCCCAACGGGGCCGGCAAGACCACCTGCTTCAACGCGATCACCGGGGTGTACCGGCCCAGCTCGGGATCGGTCACCTTCGACGGAGCGCCGCTGGGGCGGATCAAGCGCCATCAGATCACCCGCCGTGGTATCGCCCGGACCTTCCAGAACATCCGCCTGTGGGGCGAGATGACCGCCCTGGAGAACGTCGTGGTCGGCACCGACGCGCGGCACAAGACCTCGGTGCCCGGCGCGCTGCTGCGCACCCCGCGGCACCGGCACGAGGAACGCGCCGCCATCGAGAAAGCCGCCGCGCTGCTGCAGTTCGTCGGCATCGCCCACCGCGGCGAGGAGAAGGCCAAGAACCTGCCCTACGGTGACCAGCGCCGGCTCGAGATCGCCCGCGCGTTGGCCACCGAGCCCAAGCTGCTGTGCCTCGATGAACCGGCGGCGGGGTTCAACCCCAGCGAGAAGGCCGCATTGATCGACCTGATCCGCGCCATCCGCGACGACGGCTACACCGTACTGCTGATCGAACACGACATGCGGTTGGTCATGGGCGTCACCGACCGGATCGTGGTCCTCGAATTCGGCCGCAAGATCGCCGACGGTCTGCCCGCCGAGATCCGCGAGGATCCAGCCGTCATCGCCGCCTACCTGGGAGTCCCCGATGACCAGCTCTGAGGACCGGCCCGTGCTGCTCGAGGTGCGTGACATCGTCGTGCACTACGGCAGAATCGAAGCGCTGCATGGGGTGTCGTTGACCGTTCGGGAGGGGGAGCTGGTCACCCTGCTCGGGTCCAACGGCGCGGGCAAGACGACGATGATGCGCGCCATCTCCGGGCTGCGGCCGCTGTCGTCGGGATCGGTGTGGTTCGAGGGCCGCGACATCAGCCGGGTCAAGGCCCACCAACGTGCCATTGACGGTCTGGTGCAGGCCCCCGAGGGCCGCGGCGTCTTCCCCGGGATGACCGTCACCGAGAACCTCGAAATGGGTTGCTACGGGCGCAAGTTCGCTTCCAAGACCGAACACCGGGAACGGCTGGACTGGGTGTTCGAGACGTTCCCGCGGCTGGCCGAACGGCGCAGCCAGGTCGGCGGCACGCTGTCCGGCGGGGAGCAGCAGATGCTGGCGATCGGGCGGGCGCTGATGGCCCGGCCGCGGGTGCTGCTGCTCGACGAACCGTCGATGGGTTTGGCGCCGATGATCATCTCGCAGATCTTCAAGATCATCTCCGAGATCAACGCCCAAGGCACCACCGTTCTACTGGTGGAGCAGAATGCCCAGCAGGCGCTGAGCCGCTCCGACCGTGCCTACATTCTCGAGACCGGTACGGTCACCCGCAGCGGCCTGGCTCGGGAGCTACTGGCAGACGACAGCATTCGGGCGGCCTACCTCGGGGTGGCCTGAACGTTCCACTGTGCCAGCGTCGGCCTCGTCGTCGGCGGTCTTGCCGATGCGGTCCAGGCTGACCCCGGTGGTGTCGATCCGGAAGACGACGGTGACGACGGCACCTAGCACGAAAGCGCCAACCAGCAGATACAGCAAGGCCGACGTCCCGATCTCCTTGAGCAGGATCGGGAAGAGGAAGGCGGTGGCCACCGCGCCGACCTTGGCGAACGATGCGGCGAAGCCAGCGCCGCGGCCCCGAACCTCGGTGGGAAACACCTCACCGGCGATCAGGTAAGTCATCGAGTTCGGGCCCAGATTTGTCATGAAATAGAACAGCATGAACCCGGCGAACAGCAGCACCATGATGTGATCACCGTTGCCGCGAATCGACATGGCGGCCAACAGCAGCCCAACCGCGCAACCGAGGAAACCGATTGTCTGTAGTTTGATGCGCCCGACCTTGTCGACGAGAACGATGGCGACGAGGATGCCGACGACGAACAAGACATCCATCAATGCCGAGCCCTTGATGCCGAGCAGGTCGTTGTGGATGGTGTCGGCCAGCCCCGTGCCGTCCGACGTCTTGCCGATCAGCGCCGCCAAGATGGTCGGTGTGAAAATTCCGATTCCATAGGTGCCCAGGTCCTGGAGAAACCAGGGTACCGAGGCGAGGATTGTCGCCCGACGGTTCTTCTTGCCGAACAGCGCCGCGTAACTGCTCGCCGATGTTGTCGCGTGGTTGATCAAGTGGCTGAACGAGACGTCCTTGGGATAGGCGGGCGAGCGCTTGAGGAGCCGGAGGGTGGCCTGCTCCGCCTCCGCGGTGCGCCCTTTGAACAGCAGCCAGTGTGGGCTTTCGGTGATGTACAGCCGCCCGAGGATGACGAGGATGGCCGGCACGATCGCCGAGGCGTACATCCACCGCCAGGCGGTGACGTCGGGGTTCTCGAACAGGATCGCGAACCCGATGACAGTTCCGGTCAACGCGCCGATCGCTTGAAACGCGAAGGCGCTCAACACCAACCGCCCACGGATCGAGGTGGGGATGCTCTCCGAGATCACCATGTGCGCAGTCGGGTAATCGCAGCCCAGGGCGACGCCCGCCCCGAACAGGCAGACCACCAGCATCGGGAAGTTCGGCGACACCGTGAGCGCGATCAGAAATCCCGTGAAAATGATCATCTCCACGATGAACATCCGCTTGCGGCCGAAGATGTCGGCCAGTCCACCAAGGGCGCTGGCCCCGACCAGGATGCCGGCCAGCGATGCGGCGGTGACCAAGCCCTTGTCAGCGGCCACGAGTCCGAATTCGACGGAGATCAACGGCAGCGCAACACCCGTCATGAACACGACCATGCCCTCGAAGAACTTGCCTGCCGAGGCGAGACCGAAGATGCGCCACTGCATTCCGGTCATCGGTGTCGATGTGATGGCGGTGCCGTCTGACCAGGTGGGCCGTTCGTCGATGTAGTCCTGAACGGTCCGGGGCGCCGTCATGTGTCCTCCTGCTGAATCTGAGGCCATGATCGTCCCACTGTGCCGCTGGGTGAGCCCCGGCTGCGATGGGGAGTTTACTGGGTACGCCTTGATTGTTCGGCGTCCGTTCCCTGCTCGTACAACCTCTCGAAAGCGGCGGCAAGGTTGCTCCAGCACTCAAAGCGGCAAGTTGGTCGGGTTCACTATCAAGCTCGTCGCACTGCCTCAGGCCCATCTTTCAGAAGTCGATGCTGAAGCGTTTGGTCCGCGAGGTGGCTCCCGACAGCAGCTGCACGCTGCTGCGTCGCACGCCGAAATGTTCGGCCAGCAGTCGTGCCGCCGCCTCGGTGGCTTTGCCCTCGACGGCGCGCTCGCGCACGTAGATCGTCAGCGCACCATCGGCATTCGCCTCGACCAGTGGGCCCTTTCGGCTGCCGGGCTTTACCGTGACGACGACGGTTTCGGCCACCCGCCGAGCCTACTTGGCGACGATGACCGAGGAGCCGTGGCCGAACAGGCCCTGGTTGGCGGTGACGCCCACCGTGGCGCCTTCGACCTGGCGGCCGGTCGCTTGGCCCTTGAGCTGCCAGGTGAGTTCGCAGACCTGGGCGATGGCCTGGGCGGGGATGGCTTCGCCGAAGCTGGCCAGGCCACCGGACGCGTTGACCGGGATCCGGCCGCCGATGGTGGTGGCACCACTGCGTAACAGCTGTTCGGCCTCGCCCTTGGCGCACAGCCCGAGGTGTTCGTACCAGTCGAGTTCCAGGGCGGTGGACAGGTCGTAGACCTCGGCCAGTGACAAATCCTGCGGGCCGATCCCGGCCTCGGCGTAGGCGGCGTCGAGGATCTGATCCTTGAACACCCGCTCCGGTCCCGGTACGACAGCGGTGGAATCGGTTGCGATGTCCGGCAATTCGGGCAGGTGCTGCGGGTACTGCGGGCTCTGCAGGCTCACCGCCCGCACCGAGGGGACCCCCTTGACCGAACCGAGGTGCTTCTCGGTGAACTCCTTGCTGGCGACGATCACCGCGGCCGCACCGTCGGAGGTGGCGCAGATGTCGAGCAGCCGCAGCGGGTCGGAGACCACCGGGCTGGCCAGCACATCGGCAACGCTGGCTTCCTTGCGGTAGCGGGCGTAGGGGTTGTTCAGGCCGTGCTGGGCGTTCTTGACCTTCACCCGGGCGAAGTCCTCCAGGGTGGCGCCGTACAGGTCCATCCGGCGCCGGGCCAGCAGCGCAAAGTAGACCGTGTTGGTGGCGCCGATGAGGTGGAAGCGCTGCCAGTCGGGATCATTGCGGCGTTCCCCGCCGACCGGGGCGAAGAACCCCTTGGGGGTGGTGTCGGCGCCGATGACCAGCGCGACGTCGCACAGGCCGGCGAGGATCTGAGCGCGGGCGCTCTGCAGCGCCTGCGAACCGCTGGCGCAGGCGGCATAGCTGGAGGTGACCGGGATGCCGTTCCAGCCGAGTTTTTGGGCGAAGGTGGCGCCGGCGACGAACCCGGGGTAGCCGTTGCGGATGGTGTCCGCGCCGGCAACCAGCTGGATTTGGCGCCAGTCCAGGCCGGCGTCGGCGAGCGCGGCGCGGGCGGCGACCACGCCGTACTCGGTGAAGTCGCGGCCCCACTTGCCCCAGGGGTGCATGCCGGCGCCGAGGAGGTAGACGGGGTCCGGCGTGCTCATTCAGCGACCTTCCAGGCGTAGGTGAGGCGTTCGACGCCGTCGTCGTCGGTATAGAGCGGCATCGTGGTCAGCTCGACCTCCATGCCGACCTTCAGGTCGGCGGCCAGGGTGCCTTCGACGACCTTGCCCAGCACGATGAGTCCCTCGTCGGCCAACTGCACGGCGGCGACGGCGAACGGTTCGAACGGGTCCGGAGACGGATACGGCGGCGGGGGTGCGTAGCGGTTCTCGGTGTAGCTCCACACCGTGCCGCGCCGGGAGAGCGCGACGGGCTCGAGGACGTCGCTGTCACACCCGGGGTTGGGGCAGTTGTTGGCGCGCGGCGGAAAGACGTAGGTACCGCACTGGGGGCACTTCGCGCCGATCAGATGGGGGACACCGGCATCGTCGTGGTCCCACCACCCCTCGATGGCCGGTAGTTGGGCGGGCGCGTCTGGAGAAGCTGGCACGAGGCCATCGTAAGCGATCCGCGGCGGCGAACTGAAACATGTTCCAGTTCAGTAGGACCTCGCGCCGTCACGCCGGCGAGCAGCGCGCAGATCGCCCGACCGGAGCGGGACCGCCTCGGTGTCGGGCCGGTTGCCTAGAGTTGGGTGCGTGAGCCCCACCAAGACAGTCGCAGCGGCACCCCAGGCGAAGCCCGGCGTCGACACCAAACCGACGTTGATGCTGCTGGACGGCAATTCGCTGGCTTTCCGGGCGTTCTACGCGCTGCCCGCGGAGAACTTCAAGACTAAGAACGGGCTGACCACGAACGCGGTCTACGGCTTCACCGCCATGTTGATCAACCTGCTGCGCGACGAGGGGCCCACCCACATCGCCGCGGCCTTCGACGTCTCGCGCCAGACCCATCGCTCGGAGAAGTTCCCCGAGTACAAGGCCAACCGGTCGGCCACCCCGGACGAATTCCGCGGCCAGATCGACATCACCAAGGAAGTCCTTGTCGCGCTGGGCATCACAGTGCTGGCCGAGCCGGGTTTCGAGGCCGACGACATCATCGCCACGCTGGCCACCCAGGCCGAGAACGAGGGCTACCGGGTGCTGGTCGTCACCGGGGACCGCGACTCGCTTCAGTTGGTCAGCGACGACGTCACGGTGCTCTACCCGATCAAGGGTGTCAGCGAGCTGACCCGGTTCACCCCCGAGGCGGTCGAGGCCAAGTACGGGCTGACCCCGCGGCAGTACCCGGATTTCGCGGCGCTGCGCGGCGACCCGAGCGACAACCTGCCCGGCATCCCCGGCGTGGGGGAGAAGACCGCCACCAAGTGGATCGCCGAGTACGGCTCGCTGCAGTCGCTGGTCGACAACGTCGACGCGGTGAAGGGCAAGGTCGGGGATGCTCTGCGCGCCCACCTCGGCAGTGTCGTACTCAACCGCGACCTCACCGAGCTGATCAAGGACGTGCCGCTGGCGCAGACGCCGGACACCCTGCGGATGCAGCCGTGGGACCGCGACCAGATTCACCGGCTGTTCGACGACCTGGAGTTCCGGGTACTGCGCGACCGGCTGTTCGACACGCTGGCCTCGACCAACCCCGAGGTTGACGAGGGCTTCGATGTCCGCGGTGGTGCGCTCGAACCCGGGACCGTCGCGGCCTGGCTGGCCGAACACGCATCCAGCGGGGCGCGTTCCGGGCTGGCGGTGGTCGGCACGCACCTGGCGTACGACGGTGACGCGACCGCGGTCGCGATTGCCGCTGCCGACGGTGAGGGCTGCTACATCGACACCACGACGCTGACCGCCGAGGACGAAGCGGCGCTGGGTGAGTGGCTGGCCGCGACGGATCGGCCCAAGGCGTTGCACGAGGCCAAATTGGCCATCCACGACCTGGCCGGCCGGGGCTGGTCACTGGCGGGAGTTACCTCCGACACCGCGCTGGCGGCGTACCTGGTGCGTCCCGGTCAGCGCAGCTTCACCCTCGACGATCTCTCCTTGCGGTACCTGCGCCGTGAATTGCGCGCCGATGCGCCTGAGCAGCAACAGCTTTCGTTGCTCGACGACAGTGACGGCGTCGATGACCAGGCCGTGCAGACGCTGATTCTGCGGGCCCGGGCCGTCACCGACCTGGCCGATGCGCTCGACGAGGAGCTGGCCCGCATCGATTCGGTGGCGCTGCTCGGCGAGATGGAACTGCCGGTGCAGACGGTGTTGGCTGGCCTGGAGTCGATCGGTATCGCCGTCGATCTGGACCAGCTCAAGCAGCTGCAGAGCACCTTCGGTGACGCGATCCGCGACGCCGCCGAAGCCGCTTACGGCGTCATCGGCAAGCAGATCAATCTCGGTTCGCCCAAGCAGCTGCAGGTCGTGCTGTTCGACGAGCTGGAGATGCCCAAGACGAAGCGCACCAAGACCGGCTACACCACCGACGCCGACGCGCTGCAAGGCCTCTTCGACAAGACCGGCCACCCGTTCCTGCAGCACCTGCTGACCCACCGCGACGTCACCCGCCTCAAGGTCACCGTCGACGGGCTGCTGAATTCCGTTGCCGCAGACGGCCGGATCCACACCACGTTCAACCAGACGATTGCGGCGACTGGCCGGCTTTCGTCTACCGAACCGAACCTGCAGAACATTCCCATCCGCACCGAAGCCGGTCGGGAGATCCGCGACGCGTTTGTCGTCGGGTCGGGTTACGCCGAGCTGATGACGGCCGACTATAGCCAGATCGAGATGCGGATCATGGCGCATCTGTCCAAGGACGCCGGACTCATCGAGGCGTTCAACACCGGCGAGGACCTGCATTCGTTCGTCGCGTCGCGGGCTTTCGGCGTCGAGATTTCCGAGGTCACCCCCGAGCTGCGCCGCCGGGTCAAAGCCATGTCCTACGGTCTGGCCTATGGGCTGTCCGCGTACGGGCTGGCCACCCAGCTCAAGATCTCGACCGAAGAGGCCAAAGACCAGATGGACTCGTACTTCGCCCGATTCGGTGGGGTGCGCGACTATCTGCAGTCCGTGGTCGACCAGGCCCGCAAGGACGGCTACACCTCCACGGTGCTGGGCCGACGCCGCTATCTGCCGGAGCTGGACAGCAGCAACCGCAACGTGCGGGAGGCCGCCGAGCGGGCCGCGCTCAACGCGCCGATCCAGGGCAGCGCCGCCGACATCATCAAGGTCGCCATGATCCGGGTCGACGAGGCGCTACGCGGCTCGGACTTGAAGTCCCGGATGCTGCTACAGGTGCACGACGAGCTGCTGCTGGAAGTGGCGCCCGGCGAGCGCGACGCGGTCGAGCAACTGATTCGCGAGAAGATGGGTGACGCCTACCCGCTGGACGTGCCGTTGGAGGTGTCGGTCGGTTACGGCCGCAGCTGGGACGCAGCGGCGCATTAGACACCGTCAGTGGCGGGTGCGACGTTCCTCACATCCGGCCTGTCGAGCTAATTAACGTCTGCGAACTATTTGCGCGACTGCCGCTGTGGATGCATCGCGGCTCTGTCGATCGCGAATGCCCGGTCGACAGCTATCGCCGTAGTCGGGTGGTCGTATCGCTGCAATAGACATATCCCCGTTTGCTGGCCTGTCAGCAAAATGTTTGTGTGTGCGGTATCTGATGGCCGACCGGTGCCCGACGGTGGACTCCGTCGGGCGCACGAGATTTCAGCAACGGCGTTGTTGGCAAGCTCTCGTGCCGACTTCCCGATATTTCCCACGTGCAGGTAAAGAAACTTTGCCGCAGCCCAGTTAACGTCGAAACACTTGCGGTACCAACGGCTTCGTTATTGGGGACGGTCTCATGTCAGAGCCTTTACACATCGCATCCGAATGTCGATGCGGACCTGAATGTTCGGAGGAGCAAGCCAAACAGGCGCTCCTCGGGGCGATCAGGCAATTGGCATCGAGGTGCGGCAACGTCAGCGCGCTCGCGCCACTGGTTCACGCCTACGCCGTCGTCATCGGTGCCGCACCGGGTACTTTCCCCGGTGCGGCGCCGATGACGACGTTCCGCGGTCCACGTGGCACGGCTTTCGAGGATGAGCCGAACGACGGGTCACACCTCCGGCGGGTCTAGCGAGCGCTGCGCCGGCTGCCTATCCGCTGGTTGTCGGTCGGCGACGGCCGCAGCTGGGGTGTAGCGGGGCACTGCTCTTCGCTGCCCGGGACGGGATTCGCATGCAGTTCGCGCGGGCCGGTGGGCAAACGCCAGTGGAAGGTGATCGCGGCCAGCCGCAAGAGGGTCGCCACGAGCGAACCGATCGCCACGCCCAGCCATTGGGAGCCGATCGAGTCGATCACGACATAGACGACCGCACCCAGCATCGCGGGTGCGGCATACATGTCGTCGGGACCCATCACCATCGGGACGTCACGCGCGACGATGTCGCGCATGATCGTGCCGGCGATCGCCGACACCATGCCGAGCAGCGCGGCGGCGAAGTAACTGGCACCGTGATCGACGGAGATCGCCGCGCCGGTGGTTGCGAAGAACCCCATCCCGATGGCGTCGAGGACCACGACGAGCTGGTTCAGCTTGATCACGAGCTTGGCGAACGCGGTGGTGAGCAGGGCAGCCACGAAACACACCGTGATGGGGGCCCAGCGCTGAAGCGACGCCGGTGGGAACACGCCGAGCAATACGTCACGCAGGAGGTTGCCCCCGATGCCCGTCAGCGCCGCGAGTACGGCGATGCCGAACAGGTCGAACCCTTTGCGTATGCCGACCACCGCACCGGACGTCGCGAGGACCCCGATCCCGGCGTATTCCAGGATGTGCTGGATCATGCCCGCGAAGTTAGGTCGCGAAGCTAGGAATCGGCTGGCAGGTGCTATCGCACGGACGGACGAAATCCGTCCATCCAGTGCAATGCCGGGCCGGCCGCGACACGCGCTGCGGCGAGGTTGTCGACTTCTTCCTGAAGTAGCGCTGACACCCGTGCGTCGCCGAAGCCACGATCGATCCGATCTCGTACGAAGGCCAGTTCGACGACCTGCACGGCGAACCTCTTGACGCCGCCGCCCGCGGCGCGCCCCCCGATCCGGGCGGCGGCGGCGACCGCCTGCTTACGGGTTCGCAGCGATCCCAGCCAGGCTGCCTCGGCGGGCGTCACGAGATTGGCAGTGACCATCCCGGGCAACTTCTCGGCGACGATCCGCTGCTCACGCCGGCGGCTGTGCACCGCCAGGGTGATCGCCAGGCCGAACATCGGCATCATCCACAGCACATAGATCCCGAAGTAGGCCTCGGCACCGACCAGTGCCGAGCCGTTCCACAGACCGTGCATGATCACCGCGGCCAGATAGCCGGCCAGGACCCAGCCGATCTTGGCCGATGTGGTGCGTTGCCGGAGCGCGAAATACACGCCGAGGCCGGTGAACGTCGTGAACAGCGGATGGGCGAACGGTCCCATCACCAGGCGTATCGCGGCGGTGCCCAGTGAACCGGCGAGCGAGCCGCCGTCTGCGATGTAGAAGATGTCCTCCAACCAGGCGAACCCGGCGGCTGTCACACCCGCATACACCAGGCAGTCGGTCAGCGAATTCAGCTCGTTGCGTCGTACGCCGGTCATCATCACCAGCAGGAAAAGACCCTTGGCGGCCTCTTCGATCACCGGTGCGGCGACGGCCACGGTGAAGAAGCTCGCGTTCTCCCCACCCGGATTCGCCGCCGACTCCACGGCGAGCTCGAGCACCACCGACGCCAGCACCGCCACCGACGCCCCCCAGAGGAAGGACAGCACCAGCAGCCGGGGCGGTTCCGGTTCCCAGCGATCCAGCCACAGGTAACACAGGAGCACCAGGCTCATCGCGACGGTCGACAAGACGAAGCCGATGGTGGTGCGTGCCGGATTCACCGCGGTCAGCAGGGTCAGGATCAGCCCCGACAGGGTGCCGAGGGCGATGATCACCGCCAATGGGGCACCGACCTTGCGGACCGCCCGGGGTAGCGGCGGCGTGAGGGCATAGGGCACGTCAGGAGGGTATTACGGCGACTTCGTGCGGCGGGTCTTCCTGAAGGGTCTTCCTGAAGACTCCCGACCCGGGTTTGTCCAGCGTGCGCCTGGTCGAGTACGCTCGGAAGGCACCTGTGTGCGTACCTACGGGCACACTGCGGGTGCAGCATCGCAAAACACTGTCCCTACGATTCAGCCTGTCCGGAGCAACCCAACAATATGCCAAGTCCCACCGTCACCTCGCCGCAAGTAGCCGTCAACGACATCGGCTCGGCTGAGGACTTCCTCGCCGCCATCGACAAAACCATCAAATACTTCAACGATGGCGACATCGTCGAGGGCACGATCGTCAAGGTCGACCGGGACGAGGTTCTCCTCGACATCGGCTACAAGACCGAAGGGGTCATCCCTTCCCGCGAACTTTCCATCAAGCACGACGTCGACCCCAATGAGGTTGTGTCCGTCGGCGATGAGGTGGAAGCCCTCGTCCTCACCAAGGAGGACAAGGAAGGCCGCCTGATCCTGTCCAAGAAGCGCGCTCAGTACGAGCGTGCCTGGGGCACCATCGAGGCACTCAAGGAGAAGGACGAGGCCGTCAAGGGCACCGTCATCGAGGTCGTCAAGGGCGGCCTGATCCTCGACATCGGCCTGCGTGGCTTCCTTCCCGCGTCGCTGGTCGAGATGCGTCGCGTCCGCGATCTGCAGCCGTACATCGGCAAGGAGATCGAGGCCAAGATCATCGAGCTGGACAAGAACCGCAACAACGTGGTGCTGTCGCGTCGCGCATGGCTGGAGCAGACCCAGTCCGAGGTGCGCAGCGAGTTCCTCAACCAGCTGCAGAAGGGCGCCATCCGCAAGGGTGTCGTGTCCTCGATCGTCAACTTCGGCGCGTTCGTCGACCTCGGTGGGGTCGACGGCCTCGTGCACGTCTCCGAGCTGTCCTGGAAGCACATCGATCACCCCTCCGAGGTGGTCGCGGTGGGCGACGAGGTCACCGTCGAGGTGCTCGACGTCGACATGGACCGCGAGCGGGTTTCGTTGTCGCTCAAGGCCACTCAGGAAGATCCGTGGCGTCACTTCGCCCGCACTCACGCCATCGGGCAGATCGTTCCCGGCAAGGTCACCAAGCTGGTGCCGTTCGGTGCGTTCGTCCGCGTCGAGGAGGGCATCGAGGGTCTGGTCCATATCTCCGAGCTGGCCGAGCGCCACGTCGAGGTGCCGGATCAGGTCGTGCAGGTCGGTGACGACGCCATGGTCAAGGTCATCGACATCGACCTCGAGCGTCGCCGCATCTCGCTGAGCCTCAAGCAGGCCAACGAGGACTACACCGAGGAGTTCGATCCCTCTAAGTACGGCATGGCCGACAGCTACGACGACGCGGGGAACTACATCTTCCCCGAGGGCTTCGACGCCGAGACCAACGAATGGCTCGAGGGCTTCGACAAGCAGCGCACCGAGTGGGAAGCCCGCTACGCAGAGGCCGAGCGCCGGCACAAGATGCACACCGCGCAGATGGAGAAGTTCGCCGCTGCCGAGGCGGAGGCCGCGAGCCGGCCGGCCACGGCCAACGGCTCCTCGTCTTCGTCGAGCTCGGGTGAGTCGGCCGGCGGTTCGCTGGCCAGCGACGCCCAGCTGGCTGCGCTTCGCGAGAAGCTGGCAGGCAACGCCTAACTAATTCACGACCGACGCCCCGGCTCATCCGAGCCGGGGCGTTCGTCGTCTCGGCTGCCTGAAATACTGGTGCGGTGCTGCGTATTGGACTCACCGGCGGTATCGGCGCCGGAAAGTCGACGGTGTCTGCGACATTCTCCGAATGTGGCGGCATCGTCGTCGACGGGGACGTGATCTCCCGGGAAGTCGTCGAACCCGGGACCGAGGGGCTGTCCAAGCTCGTCGACGCCTTCGGTGAGCAGATCTTGCGATCGGACGGCGCGCTGGACCGCCCGGCGCTGGCCGCCATCGCGTTCAGCGACGAGGGCAAGCGGCAAACGCTCAACGGCATCGTGCACCCGCTGGTGGCGACCCGCCGCTCGGAGCTGATCGCCGCGGCAGCCGAGGATGCGGTCATCGTTGAGGACATCCCGCTGCTGGTCGAATCCCAGATGGCCCCGATGTTCCCGCTCGTCGTCATCGTCAACGCCGACGCCGAACTCCGGGTGCAGCGGCTCATCGAGTACCGCGGCTTCACCGAGGCCGATGCCCGGGCGCGGATCGCGGCGCAGGCCACCGAGGAGCAGCGCCGGGCGGTCGCCGATGTGTGGCTGGACAACTCCGGCACCCCGGGTGAGCTCGTCGAGCAGGCTCGTGGCCTGTGGTACGAGCGCATCCTGCCGTTCGCCCACAACCTCACCGCCGGTACCCCGGTGCACACCGCACCGCGGTTGGTGCCGGCCGACCCGACCTGGCCCGACCAGGCCCGCCGGATCCTTTCCCGGCTGAACACCACCTGCGGGCACCGCGCGGTCCGCATCGACCACATCGGGTCGACGGCGGTGCCCGGCATGGACGCCAAGGATGTCATCGACGTCCAGGTCACGGTCGCCTCGCTGCAGGTTGCCGGCGAACTCGCCGAGGACTTGTTGCGCGCCGGCTATCCGAGGGTTGCGGCCATCAACACCGACGTGCCGAAGGCCGGTACCGATCCGGCGTTGTGGCACAAGCGTTTTCACGCCTCCGGCGACCCGGGGCGGCCCACCAATGTGCACCTGCGGGTGGACGGCTGGCCCAATCAGCGATTCGCGCTGTTGTTCGTCGACTGGCTGGCTGCCAACCCCGGCGTGCGGGCCGATTATCTGGCGGTCAAGCGCTCGGCGGCACAGCACGGCGACGTCGATCGCTACGCCGACGCCAAGGAGCCGTGGTTCCTGGATGCCTATCGACGGGCGTGGGCCTGGGCGGACGCCACCGGGTGGCGCCCGTAGGGCTTAGCCCTGCGCGGGTGGCGCCGGCTCTTCGGGGGCGTTCTGCGTCGCAGCGGGGGTGGCGGCCGGGTCCGACGGTGTGGGGTTCGGTACGCCGGCGACCGGCGCCTCGCAGATCAGTGCCCCGTAGTCCGGGTCGTCTTTGACGGGCAGCACGCGCGGTGCGATGAAATCGTCGGCCTGGGCGACGATCGCGTCATCGACCAGGATCTCGCAGTGCAGGTTGGCCGAGTAGGGCCACTGGATGGACACCCGCATGTCAGCCTGCGCCGTGGCGGGCAGGACGGTGTTCGCTTCAAAGACGCGCCCCGGCACCATCGTCGGGTTGGCGGTCTGGGTCTGGTTGTCCTGCGCGGAGTAGGTGATGGTCGCGCCCCGCGAGACACCGTCGATGCGGGCCCGGTAAGTGATGTTGTGCAGCACTTCCTGGGGGGCCTGCCCGGCAGCGGTCGGAGTCGGTGTCGGAGGCGGGGCCGGGTCGGCCAGCGCCGGGGCCAGCCCCGGACCCACTGTTAACTGGGAACCCGTCGCCACAGCCACCGCGGCTGCGATAGTCAACCATCCGCGCTTGATGGGGCTCATGTCTAGTGAGACTACCCTTTCGGTCGCACGGTGCCGATTCGTTGCCGGTCGGCAGCGGCTCATCGCCAGGTCAGCGTCATCCCGTCGGCGGCGAGCCAGGCGGTGAGGTCGTGGCGGTGGCCGGCGAGGCCAGCCACGGCGGCCACCGCCCGCTGCAGCGCCGACTCGGCGGTCGCGGTCGTCAGCAGTCCGTGCTGGTGTGCCTCGAGAAGTTCGTCCCCGTCGAGGAGGTCGGTGCGGTCACCGGTGTAGACCACCAGATCGAGGTAATGGTCCTCGGCCGTCCACTGGGTCTGCCCGGCGACGATGTGCGCGACGTCGAGGTAGTAGTCCTGATCCCGTTCGTAACCGGGGTTGAAGTGGAAGACGTTGGCCCGCAGCCCGCGCGACGGCAGCAGCCAGGACTCCAGGTAGTGGAACTGGGCGCGCCCCGGCGTGGGGCGGGCCATGTAGAGCCCCCAGGGGTGCACGACGTACTCGTCGACGTCGCGCACGATGCCCTTGGGATCGGTGTTGGTGTAGGAGACCAGGTCGAATGTCTCACGTTTGGGGGGATGGACCCCGGTCGTCGCGGGCGGATCGGCCACGGCGTCAGCGTACGGGCCGGCCGATTCGCGCGGGGAATGAATGTGTCGGTGGGGACGCTTAACCTGGTCGTATGGCATTCGCTACCGAACACCCGGTGATCGCGCACTCGGAGTACCGGCCCGCCGCCGACGCGGTCGACGGCCTGGTGCGTGCCGGTGCGCGGTTCGAGGTGGTCAGCCCCTACCAGCCGGCCGGCGATCAGCCTGCCGCGATCGAAGAGCTGGAACGCCGGATCCGCGCCGGGGAGCGCGACGTGGTGCTGCTCGGCGCCACAGGCACCGGCAAGTCGGCGACCACCGCCTGGCTCATCGAACGGCTGCAGCGGCCCACCCTGGTGATGGCACCCAACAAGACATTGGCCGCGCAGCTGGCCAACGAGCTGCGAGAGATGTTGCCGCACAACGCCGTCGAGTACTTCGTCTCGTACTACGACTACTACCAGCCCGAGGCGTACATCGCGCAGACCGACACCTACATCGAGAAGGACAGCTCGATCAACGACGACGTCGAGCGGTTGCGGCACTCGGCCACCTCGAGTCTGCTCTCCCGGCGCGACGTGGTGGTGGTCGCCTCGGTGTCCTGCATCTACGGCCTCGGTACTCCGCAGTCCTACCTGGACCGGTCGGTCGAACTGCAGGTCGGCAGCGAAGTGCCCCGCGACGGGCTGCTGCGGCTGCTGGTCGACGTCCAGTACACCCGCAACGACATGTCGTTCACCCGCGGCTCCTTCCGGGTGCGCGGCGACACCGTCGAGATCATCCCGTCCTACGAGGAGCTGGCCGTCCGCATCGAGTTCTTCGGCGACGAGATCGAGGCGCTCTACTACCTGCATCCGTTGACCGGTGACGTTATCCGCAAGGTCGACTCGCTGCGGATCTTCCCGGCCACCCACTACGTCGCCGGCCCGGAGCGGATGGCCCTGGCGATCTCGACCATCGAGGCCGAACTCGCCGAGCGGTTGGCCGAATTGGAGAACCAGGGCAAACTGCTCGAGGCCCAGCGGCTGCGGATGCGCACGAACTACGACATCGAGATGATGCGCCAGGTCGGCTTCTGCTCGGGCATCGAGAACTACTCGCGGCACATCGACGGCCGAGCCGCCGGCTCGGCGCCGGCGACGCTGCTGGACTACTTCCCCGAGGACTTCCTGCTGGTCATCGATGAATCCCACGTCACGGTCCCGCAGATCGGCGGGATGTACGAAGGGGACATGTCGCGCAAGCGCAACCTCGTCGAGTTCGGGTTCCGGCTACCCTCGGCCGTCGACAATCGGCCGTTGACGTGGGAGGAGTTCGCTCAGCGGATCGGCCAGACGGTGTATCTGTCGGCCACGCCGGGCCCCTACGAGCTCAGCGCGACCGGCGGCGAGTTCGTCGAGCAGGTGATCCGGCCGACCGGCCTGGTCGACCCGAAGGTGGTCGTCAAGCCGACCAAGGGTCAGATCGACGACCTGATCGGGGAGATCCGGACCCGCACCGAGCGGGACGAGCGGGTGCTGGTCACCACGCTGACCAAGAAGATGGCCGAGGACCTCACCGACTACCTGCTCGAGATGGGCATCCGGGTGCGTTACCTGCACTCCGAGGTTGACACGCTGCGCCGCGTCGAGCTGTTGCGCCAGCTGCGCCTCGGTGAGTACGACGTGCTGGTCGGCATCAACCTGCTGCGGGAGGGTCTGGACCTGCCCGAGGTCTCGCTGGTGTCGATCCTCGACGCCGACAAGGAGGGATTCCTGCGGTCGACCCGCAGTCTCATCCAGACCATCGGCCGCGCGGCCCGCAACGTCTCCGGCGAAGTGCACATGTATGCCGACAAGATCACCGACTCGATGCGAGAAGCGATCGACGAGACCGAACGCCGCCGCGCCAAGCAGGTCGAGTACAACGTGGCGCACGGCGTGGATCCGCAACCGTTGCGCAAGAAGATCGCCGACATTCTCGACCAGGTCTACAGCGAGGCTGACGATACCGACGCGACCGTTGGCGTGGGTGGTTCGGGGCGCAATGCCTCCCGCGGCCGGCGTGCGCAGGGTGAGCCGGGCCGCGCGGTCAGCGCCGGCATTATCGAGGGCCGCGACACCTCGAACATGCCGCGGGCCGAACTCGCTGACCTCATCAAGGACCTCACCGCGCAGATGATGACCGCCGCCCGCGACCTGCAGTTCGAATTGGCTGCGCGAATCCGCGACGAGATCGCCGACCTGAAGAAGGAACTGCGCGGGATGGACGCCGCCGGCCTGAAATAGCCGGGCGCGCTTGAGCTCAACCGTGGTTGAGGCTCTACGGTGATCGACATGACCGAGACGACAGCCTCCGCGGCGGGTAGCTGGCGGGAGCTGCTGGGGCAGCATCTCGGTGCCGCGGTGGTACTCGCCGGTGGCGTGGCCATCTACGCCATCAACGAGTTCATCACCATGAGCCTGCTGCCCAGTGCGGTCGCCGACATCGGCGGTCAGCGGCTCTACGCGTGGGTGACGACGGTCTATCTGGTGGCGTCGGTGACCGCGGCGACCACGGTCGGGCCGGCGCTGACCCGATTCGGGCCCCGTGCGGCCTATCTCGGCGCCCTGTTGTCGTTCGCGGTGGGCAGCGCGTTGTGCGCGCTGGCCCCGACGATGCAGCTCCTGCTCGTCGGCCGGGTGGTGCAAGGGCTGGCCGGCGGCGTGCTCGCCGGCCTTGGTTATGCCGTGATCAGTGCCGCATTGCCCGACCGGTTGTGGACGCGGGCATCGGCGGTGGTGTCAGCGATGTGGGGGATTGGCACCCTCGTGGGTCCGGCCACCGGCGGCCTGTTCGCCCAATTCGGTTTCTGGCGAGGCGGATTCGGCCTGCTTGCCGCACTGGCGATCGCCATGAGTGTGCTGGTGCCGATGGTGTTGCCGGCCCGTGCGGCGTCGGACTCGACGGACACCCCTCGCACCCGGATTCCGGTGTGGTCGCTGCTGCTGTTGGGAGTCGCGGCGCTGGCGGTCAGCGGCGCGGTGATACCGAGCAACCCCGCGGCGATCGCCGGGTTGCTGGCCGCCGGCATCGTCCTGGTGCTGGTGTTCATCGCCGTCGACCGGCGGGCAACCGCTGCGGTGTTGCCGCGCATGGCTTTCGGGCCCGGCCCGTTGAAATGGATCTACTTGAGCCTGGGCCTGCTGATGGCGGCGACGATGGTCGACATGTATGTCCCGCTGTTCGGTCAACGGCTGGGCTCGCTGGCGCCGGTGGTCGCGGGGTTCCTCGGCGCGGGGTTGTCGGTGGGCTGGACAGTCGGTGAGATCGCCAGCGCCTCGGTGACCAACGTGCGAGCCACGGTAAAGATCGTGGCGGTCGCGCCGCTGGTGATGGCCTCGGGCCTGGCTCTGGCCACGTTCAGCCAAACCGACCACGCGACAACGGGAGTCGTCGTGCTGTGGGCGATGGCGCTGGTCGTCACCGGGTCCGGCATCGGTATGGCGTGGCCGCACCTGTCGGCGTGGGCGATGGGGGCGGTCGTCGACGACTCGGCGCAGCAGGCGGTGGCGGCGGCCGCCATCAGCACTGTGCAGCTCATGTGCGGAGCGTTCGGCGCCGGCCTGGCCGGGGTGGTGGTGAACGTGCGGGCCGCACCCGACGCCTCGGCGAGCAGATTGATGTTCGGCGCGTTCGCGGTGCTGGCGCTCGTCGGCTGTGTGGCGTCGTATCGCTCCGGACGCGGACAGCTCCGCTAGCGGCTCTTCATCCTTTTCGTCGAGCCGCCGCGTTCCGGCTCGTAGGTCACCCGTGGCCGCACCGAGCCGGCCAACTGAGCGGTCAACGGCCCTGCCCGGTCCGCGGAACAGGGGCGGATCAGCCAACCAGGTCTGCATTCCGCAACGGTCGGCCATCGCAGGTGACGAGGGTTCGGGATCACGCTGAGTCAAAGGGTGTGCAGCGCGCTGTGCCGGTGGCAGTGTCGTAACTGCTGCGGGTGTGGCTGAGTGGCTAGGCACCGGCCTGCAAAGCCGTTTACACGGGTTCGAATCCCGTCACTCGCTCGTATGTTGGGTTTCGCGTCGGCTTGCATGCGAAGGCCCCACTGACTAACCATCGCCGGCATTTGCGCTGCTCCAGCGTTTGACAGGGTGCCGGTGATGGGGTGTGATGGGAAGCGCTATAAAGCTAGCCGGCCTGGGGTCGGTGTCGCCGCCCATGGGGGTCCGCGGCACGGGATTGATCACCGCCCAGAACCCTCTTCCGCCCTCGTAGTTTGCAGCCGCTCCCATGAGCGGTTTCCATTCGGATTTCAGCTCTCGCCGAGAGACTGACGTCGACGAGGTTCGAGCAATGAACAGAGCATCGTTATGACCGTTCAGCAGCTTCGGGTAGCAATCCCAGCGAATACACGTGGCCCAGAATCCCCCCGGTACCTGGAGATCGGCAATCGCCGAGGCAGCATGAGTGCGTGCTGTCGCGACGCCGAGACGGTGGTGACAATCGCTGGCGATATCGATGCCGCAAATGCGGACGAGGTACTCGACTTCGCCAACCTGTTCATGCCGCTTGCCGGCACTGCAACCCTCGATCTGAGTGGGGTGGGGTTCTTTGCCGCCCAATGCATCTCGCTGTTGAAAAATGTCGAGGAGCTGTGCCGTACCGCAGGAGTGTCGTGGGAGGTAATTCCCAGTGACGCGATCAGGCGCGTGACCCGGCTGCGCACAGCCAGCGGCGTTTCCGACGCATGACACGAGGCGTCGGAGCTCGTGCTCGCTGTCTACGCTTGATGACTAGGTGTCTCACGGGGCTCCCCGCCGGCACAAGCACAAGGTGTTGGGCCGCGCAAGCGCCCTAAGTCCAGCGCATACACGCCGACCGCACCCATCGCGTCGGTCGCTACGTCGGCAACCACGGCGTGTAGCTGTGGCCGTTGATCGCCATCGTTGAAGAAATCAAGACCTACCCCGGCGTGTGGTCCGCCAAGGTCCGAATGATCGGCGACGCAGCGAGCCCCGAACCGGCGACCGAAGCCGGCTTGGAACACACCGCCGACCCCGCCACGTTACGTCACCGTGTCGAGACCAATGCCGTCGCCCACCTCAGGCAAGCTGTGGGCGACCCTTGCCTTCCGGTAATCCTCGACGTCACCATCTGCGAGCGCGAGAGTCGCGCCCTGTCCTGACTATCGGACCAGCAATTTGTCGGCGAAGTAACTGCCGCGGCACTGCTTCGCAACAGTTCGGTAACCGCCAGAACGCCCTGCACTCCCCGTACTTACACGTCTGTAGTTTGCCCTCAGGGCCTTCACAGAAACGGGGAAATGATGTCACGGACCACCTCTCGCGTGGCGGCGGTCACCGCCATGGCGACTGCGGGGTTTTTCTGGACTGCGCCGCTGTTCAGTCCCCGCGCGGCTGCCGACTTCGGCAGCCCGGGTGTTCCGTGTGCCGACATCATTCACCAGGTCGCGTCCAACCCGCCGAGCTTCACCCCGGGCGAGCCGGGCAGCGTGACCTCGATCTTCACCAATAACCCGCCGACCGCCGGCGGGCCGGTTCCGCCTGCGACGGTACCCGGCAGCGTCCGCATTCCGCCTGCCAGCGCCCCCGGCTCGCCCGGAATGCCCGGCACCAACAGCGTCACCGTCCCGCCCGCCTCGGTTCCCGGCTCGCCCGGCACGAGCGTGGCCCGCAGCATCCCCACACCGCCCGCCGCGGTTCCGGGTGCTCCCGGTGGTGGTGGCGGTGGTGGTGTGCCGACTCCTCCTGCTGCGGTTCCGGGTGGTCCGGGTGGTGGTGGCGGTGGTGGTGTGCCGACTCCTCCTGCTGCGGTTCCGGGTGGTCCGGGTGGTGGTGGCGGTGGTGGTGTGCCGACTCCTCCTGCTGCGGTTCCGGGTGGTCCGGGTGGTGGTGGTGGCGGTGGTGTGCCGACTCCGCCCGCCGGCGTCCCCGGCGGTCCCGGTGGTGGTACTGGCGGCGGCGTGCCTGCTCCGCCTGCCGGTGTACCGAGTGCTCCCATCGCGGATGCCGCCGGCATCCCCGCCGGTGATGCCGGTGCGGCCGGTGCCCCGATCGCCGACGCGGCGGGCGCTCTGCCCGCAGACGCAGGCGCACCCGTGGCTGACGCCGCAGCAAGCCTGGCCGGTGCCGGCGGTGGCGCCGGCGCGGGTGGCGGGGCCGGTGCCGGTGCTGCGGGTGCCGTCGGTGCACCGGTGGCTGACGCCGCCGGTGCCGTGCCGCTCGCCGGACCCGACGGTGCTCCCATCTCCGATGCCAGCGGACTCGTGCCGCCGGCTGCTGCTGCTGACGTTCCCGCCGCCCCGCTGGCCGATGCGGCCGGTGCGGTACCGCCGCCCGCGGCAGCGCTGCCGAACGGCCCGATCGGCGGCGGTGGTGACACGCCACCCGGCCCGCCTGCCGGCGTCCCCGGTGGTCCCGGTGGCGGTAGCGGTGGTGGTGTGCCGACTCCTCCTGCTGAGGTCCCGGGTGGTCCTGGCGGTGGTGGCGGTGGTGGTGTGCCGACTCCTCCTGCTGAGGTCCCGGGTGGTCCTGGCGGTGGTGGCGGTGGTGGTGTGCCGACTCCTCCTGCTGAGGTCCCCGGCGGCGTGACGAACGAATCCCTCAACACCCCACCGGTTCCGCCCGCCGCTGTCCCCGGCGCGGAGATCCCCGGCTCGTCGGGCACCCCGGGCGTTCCTCCGGCAGCTGTTCCCGGCGACGTGGCGACCGATTCCGTCAGCACTCCGCCCGCCGCGGTACCGGGCGGCCCGGGCTCGTCGACCGAAACGGTCATCAGCACCCCGCCGGTTCCCCCGACCATCACACCCGGCAACGTGATCAACGACTCCGCCGCGACGCTGCCCCCGCCGGGTGCGTCGGTGCCCGGTGCGCCGGTCGGCGGCGGAACGCTCGAGGTTCCTGGTACGCCCCCTATCAACCTGGGCGGCGTTCCCAGCGCGGCGTCCATCCCCGGCGTGAGTACACCGCCCGCCGCGGTTCCGGGCACTCCGGGTGCACCGGTCAATGTGTCGGTGCCTGGAACGCCCGCAGCGGTGCCAGGCACCCCCGGCACGCCCGGTATGGAAATCCCCCCGACTCCGCCGTCGGTGGTCCCCGGCACCCCGGGCACCCCGGCGGTCGAGGAGCTGTCCACTCCGCCCGCCGCGGTTCCGGGTGCGCCCGGTGAAGGTGGCGGTAGCGGCGTTCCGACGCCTCCCGCGGCCGTCTCGGGAACACCTGGTGGCAGCACCGTCGAAACCGGCATGACGCCGCCCGCCGCGGTCCCCGGCGCTCCCGGTGCCGGCGGTGGCGAAGGTGTTCCGACTCCGCCGGCCGCGGTTCCGGGTGGTCCTGGTGCTGGCGGTGGCGAAGGTGTTCCGACTCCGCCGGCCGCGGTTCCGGGTGGTCCTGGTGCTGGCGGTGGCGAAGGTGTTCCGACTCCGCCGGCCGCCGTCCCCGGTGGTCCCGGTGCTGGCGGTGGCGAAGGTGTTCCGACTCCGCCGGCCGCCGTCCCCGGTGGTCCCGGTGGTGGCACCGGCGGTGGGGTTCCGACCCCGCCCGGCGCCGTGCCCGACGTTCCGCTCGGTGGTGGCGAGGGACTGCCCGCGCCGATCGCCGATGGTGTTCCCGCCGCGCCGATCACCGACAACTCCGGTTCCGAAGTGCCCGCCGCGGCGCTGTCGGATAGTTCCGGCACCGCGGGCGCGGCCCTGGCCGGCGTCCCCGGCGCGGGTGCCGGTGCTGGGGCTGGTGCAGGGGCCGCGGTAGGAGCACCCATCGCTGACGCCTCCGGTGTCGTCGCGCCGTCGGCCGGGGTCCCGGCCGAGGCCATTGCCTCAGCGGCAGCCGGCGTGCCCGCACCGGCGGACGCGCTGCCCGCCGCCGCACTCGGCGCAACCGGCGGCGGTGTGCCGACCCCGCCCGCAGCCGTTCCCGGCGGTCCGGGCGGTGGCACCGGTGGTGGTGTGCCGACTCCGCCGGCTGCGGTTCCGGGTGGTCCGGGCGGTGGCACCGGTGGTGGTGTGCCGACTCCGCCGGCTGCGGTTCCGGGTGGTCCGGGCGGTGGCACCGGTGGTGGTGTGCCGACTCCGCCGGCCGGCGTTCCCGGCGGTCCGGGTGGCGGTACTGGCGGCGGCGTTCCGACTCCGCCGGCTGCGGTGCCGGGAACACCGTTCACCAACAGTGTCGTCACGCCCGGCACCCCGCCGGCCGCGGTTCCGGGTGGTCCCGGTGGCGGTGGCGGCGGGGGAGTTCCGACTCCGCCGGCGGCCACTCCCGGCACACCGAGTGTGAACCGGGCGGCGACCCCGCCGACCCCGCCGACCGTGGTTCCGGGTGGTCCGGGTGCCTACATCCCGCCTTCCCCGGGCGGCCTGGGCAGCCTCATCCCCGCGGCCCCGATCTCCGACGCGGCCGGCACCCTGCCGACCCCGCCGGCGCAGCTGTTCCCCGTGATGGCTCAAGGCATTTCGACCCTGCTGTCACCGCCGCAGGTGACGATCCCCGGAATCCCGGGCTTCGGTATCCCACTGCCGTCGACGATCTCGACGCCAAAGGACCTGCTGTGCGTCGGGACCGGGTGGTCGGCCAAAGCGGGCATCGCGACCGGCGCCCCGGCAGGTGCGGTGCTCGGTGCCGAATTGCCCAGTGCGGGAAGGTGGTTCGATGACTAGGACGGTGGTCCGCCGCCCGAGCAGTCCCGCTGCGAACCCGCTCTCAGGCAGGATGGCGCCTCATCGGATGGATTTGGTGACCTGCGCGAAGCTGAACTGCCAACGCTCGACGACGTGGAACCCGAACCGGCTGGGGACCTGATAGGCCATCGTCCGGCCAAGGCGTGGTCCGGCCGGCAGCGACGAGGCACGCTGGTGGGCGGGCAGTGTCGCGTCCCGTTCGGTGACCGTCCAGACCGCCGGGCAGCCCCACAGCTTGTCCGACCAACGCCAGATCGGAATATGACTGTCCCACAGCATATTTCGCTGAATTGCTGTTTTGCCGCGGCCATAATCGTGCAGTTTTGCGAACGCGGCAGGCCGCGCGGCGAGCAGCGGGCGGATCGGTCCCGGTTTCCAGGCGGCCGTGTTGTCCATGATCAGGCAGTCGCCGGACGCCGCGTAGCGGGTGATGACGTCGGCGACCTGGCTGTAGTCCATCGCCTCTTTGGCGTACTGCCCGCGCTGAGCCAGATAGTTGGGGGTGGCGGCGAGGCCGAAAAGCAGCAGCACGACGGTGATGCCGGCGGAGGAGCGGCCGACGGCCACGATGCACAACGCCAGGAGCAGAGCGATGGCCGGAACGGTAAAGGACAGGTAGCGCGGGTAGTAAACCGGGTGGCGCAGAACCGAATAGAGCACCAGTGCCGCGGTCGGGATGACGATCCATGCTAGTGCGATGAATATCAGGTGGACCGGACCGGGCGTCCTCGGGCCCTCTGGCAGCGGGAACCGGCGCAGCAATGCCGTGGCGATCACCGCCCCGGCGAGGATCGCGAACGGCGTTGCGTGGTCGAAATATTGGTTCTGGAGCACCTCGCCGACGGTGCGGCCGCTCAGCGGTGAGATCCAGCCGACCTGGAACAGCTGACCCTGTGCAAAGACCAGAAATGGTGCGACCACCGCGGCGGCCCCTGCCGCGACAGCCGTCCACCACCGCCGCACCGATCGGGAATCCGTCAGTACAGCCACCAGCACCGCATGCGCGGCCAGCAGCAACACCAGGAACACGTTGAGTAGGACGGCGACCGCCATCAGCGCCGAATACGTCAACCACCACCGCGCGCGGTTGCGGCGCAGCGCGACCACGCACAGCACCGTCAGCCAGGCGCCGGCCACCAGCGACAGCGCATACGAGCGGGTCTCCATGCCGGCCCAGGTGACCCGGGGCAGCACTGCGAAGACCATCCCGGCGGTGACAGCGACGGCTCGGGTGGACAGCAGCCGTCCCAGCACCACCACACCGGCGGCCGCCACGCCGACCGCCAGCGAGCTCGACACGCGCGACCAGAATTCGGTGGCCGGGAACACGCTGAACCAGCCGTGCATCAGCAGGTAGTAGAGGCCGTGGACGGCGTCGATGTTGCCCAGTAACCGCCACAGATCAGGGACCGGACGGGTGGAAGCCGAGATCGTTGCCGCTTCGTCGAACCAGAACGACGGCCGCGCCGCTCCGGCGGCACTGAACGCCGTGGCGAACAACCCCACCCACACGGCGTCGAACGGTCGGGCCAGACGACCCGACGACATGCCGTCGCCGGTGACCGGCTCCACTCGAACGGTGATACTCACTTGGGCCGTCCTGTACCCGTCTCGTTTGGTGACCCAAACGGTAACCTGCAGTTCACCCTGCCGCGCGCCGTGCTAGCCGTGGCACGTGCGACCGGCCAACCCGCGCATTTGTCATCTCCAGGATTTTCGCCATTGGTCGTCTTTGCTGTGGCAGCCCCGACATTCGGAAATACGGTGCGATCTGGATTTGCAATTGAGGCGGCTGTCAGCAAGCTCACGCGGCAGCCGGCGAGGACATTGTCGCCGGTAGAGTGGCGTCGCGCGGTATTTCGGAATTACCACGTCGCGTGAATCGCGTCCCGGCGTCGTGCCGAGGCGATAGGGTTCCGGATGGCGTTGCAATTGAAGACTGGAGGGTACGAATGGGCGGTTACAAGACCGTGGTCGTCGGCACGGACGGCTCCGATTCCTCGCTGCGTGCAGTCGACCGGGCGGGTCAGCTCGCCGGCGGTGCGGATTCGAAGGTCATCGTGGCAACCGCCTACTTCCCGGCTTCGGAAGACAGCCGCGCGGCCGACCTGCTGAAGGACGAGGGCTACAAGATGGCGGGTAACGCCCCCATCTACGCGATCCTGCGCGAAGCGCGCGATCGGGCCAAGGCCGCAGGCGCCGCCAATGTCGAAGAGCGCGCCGTGGTCGGGGCTCCCGTCGACGCGCTGGTGGACCTCGCCGAAGAGGTCGGTGCCGATCTGCTGGTCGTCGGCAACCTGGGGTTGAGCACCATCGCGGGCCGTCTGCTCGGGTCGGTGCCGGCCAACGTGGCGCGCCGGTCCAAGACCGACGTGTTGATCGTCCACACGACGGGTTAGTCGGCTGGGTTAATCGGGCCTGGCGCCTTCCGTCGCGCAGAATGGACTGATGACCCACTGCCGAACACGACTGTGGGTCGACGGCGATCTCAAGGCCGAGGATTTTCCCCTGGGGGAGGTCTCCGATCATCTCGATGAGGACGGCTCACTGGTCTGGGTGGACATGTGCAACCCGGACCACCAGGTGCTCGCCGAATTGGCCGGTGAATTGGGCTTCGATCAGCACGCCGTCGAAGACACCGTCGCCAATGCCGAACGCACCAAGGCGACGCGCTACACGAGCCATACCTTCCTGACCGTGTACGCGACGGGCCTGGGTCCGCCCGGCGCCGACGACCTGGATTCGCGGCTGCTGACCACCCGGGTCTCCATTTTCGTGCTGCACGCCGGGATCGTCACGGTGCGGCACGAAAAGGACCCGCTGCGACCGGTTTTCGACATCGACGAGGTCGTGCGCCGGTGGGACGAGAACGCCGATCTGCTTCGGTTGGGCGCCCCGGCGCTGCTGCACGGGTTGCTCGACGTGATCGTCGACGGTCAGTTCGAGACGATCCAGGATCTCGACGACGCCATCGAGTCACTGGAGGACGGCCTGTTCGACGACCGCGCGCCGACGCGCACGATCCAACGCAACACCTACCGCCTGCGTAAGGAACTGGTCGAACTACGCCGCATCGTGCTGCCGATGCGGGAGGTGATCAACACGATCATGCGGCGCCGTGCCGAGCGGGGCGACACCGTCGAGTTGGACAGCTGGTACGCCGACCTCTACGACCACGTCATCCGCGCCGCGGAGTGGACGGAGTCGTTGCGCGACATGATCACCACGGTGTTCGAGACGAATCTGTCCCTGCAGGACGCTCGGCTCAACACGATCATGAAGAAGCTCACCGGTTGGGCGGCCATCATCGCGGTGCCCACCGCCGTCACCGGCTGGTACGGGCAGAACGTGCCGTACCCGGGGTTCCAGAGCGCCGGCGGGGTGGCCACCAGCGCCCTGGTGATCGTCTCGACGTCGGGTCTGCTCTATGTGACGTTCAAACGCCGCGGCTGGCTCTGAGCCTCAGCTCACCGCGAAAATTAGCGGCCAGTTCGCGGGTTACCAGCCGCGTTCGCGCCACTGGGCCAAGCTCGGCCGCTCGGCACCGAGGGTGGTGTCGTCACCGTGGCCGGGATAGACCACCGTCGCGTCGTCGTAGGCGTCGAACAGTCGCGTGCTCACATCGTCGAGCAGCTGCTCGAACGCACCCGGCTCCCATGTCTTGCCCACTCCGCCGGGGAACAGGCAGTCGCCGGTGAACAGCTGGGTCGGCGTCGAGCCGTCGGTCGGCCGCAGCGCCAACGCCACCGAGCCCGGCGTGTGGCCGCGCAGATGGATGACGTCGAACACCAGATCGCCCACGGTGACGGTGTCGCCGCCGGACAGGATCCGGTCGGGTTTAATCGGCAGCGGCTCGGCGTCGAGTTGGTGGGCGGCGGTCGGGGCCCCGGTGGCCTCGGCGACCGCTTCCAGGGCCTGCCAGTGGTCGAAGTGCTGGTGGCTCGTGACGATGAGGGCGAGCTTGGGAGCGTGCTCGCGCACCAGGTCGACCAGCAGTTCGGGGTCGTTGGCGGCGTCGATCAACAGGCTTTCCCCGGTCCGGGAACACGTCACGAGGTAGGCGTTGTTGTCCATCGGGCCCACCGACATCTTGACGATGGTCGCCCCGGGCAGCGTTCGGCGGGCGGCGGTCCGCGGCTCGACGTGGCCGGTGTAGGTGTCGTCGACGACAGTCATGGTCGCCACGTTACTTGTCGGTGGGTCGACATAGCATGGGGGTCAATGAGCCGCGCGCGAGATGACCTGTCCTCTCGGAGGCTTCGTCGTGCCCGTAAACCCGCAGGAAGGGGAGCTGGTGGCTGACCGGCTGATCGTCAAGGGCGCGCGTGAGCACAACTTACGCAGTGTCGACCTGGACCTGCCTCGCGACAGTCTGATCGTGTTCACCGGGCTGTCCGGATCGGGAAAATCCTCGCTGGCGTTCGACACCATTTTCGCCGAGGGTCAGCGTCGCTACGTCGAATCTCTGAGCGCCTATGCCCGTCAGTTCCTCGGGCAGATGGACAAACCGGATGTCGACTTCATCGAGGGACTCTCCCCGGCGGTGTCCATCGACCAGAAGTCCACCAACCGCAACCCGCGATCCACGGTGGGCACCATCACCGAGGTCTACGACTACCTGCGGCTGCTCTATGCCCGAGCCGGCACCCCGCACTGCCCAGTCTGCGGGGAGCGCATCGCGCGCCAGACCCCGCAGCAGATCGTCGACCAGGTACTGGCGATGGACGAAGGTATCCGGTTCCAGGTGCTGGCCCCGGTGGTTCGCACCCGCAAGGGGGAGTTCGTCGACCTGTTCGACAAGCTCAACAGCCAGGGCTACAGCCGGGTGCGGGTCGACGGTGTGGTGCACACCCTGACCGATCCGCCGAAGCTGAAGAAGCAGGAGAAACACGACATCGAGGTGGTGGTCGACCGGCTCACGGTCAAGGCCAGCGCCAAGCAGCGGCTGACCGATTCGGTGGAAACCGCGCTCAACCTCGCCGACGGCATCGTCGTGCTGGAGTTCGTCGACCGGGAAGACGACCACCCGCATCGCGAGCAGCGGTTCTCCGAGAAGCTGGCCTGCCCCAACGGCCACCCGCTGGCCGTCGACGATCTGGAACCGCGGTCGTTCTCGTTCAACTCGCCCTACGGCGCCTGCCCGGAGTGCAGTGGTCTGGGCATCCGTAAAGAGGTCGATCCCGAGCTCGTAGTGCCCGATCCGGACCTGACGCTGGCCGAGGGTGCGGTCGCGCCGTGGTCGATGGGGCACACTGCGGAGTACTTCACCCGGATGATGGCGGGGCTGGGTGAGTCGATGGGCTTCGACGTCGATACCCCGTGGCGCAAGCTTCCGGCCAAGGCTCGCAAGGCGATTCTCGAGGGCTGCGACGAGCAGGTGCACGTCCGTTACAAGAATCGCTACGGCCGCACGCGCTCCTACTACGCCGAGTTCGAGGGCGTGATGGCGTTTCTGCACCGGCGGATGGAGCAGACCGATTCCGAGCAGATGAAGGAGCGCTACGACGGCTTCATGCGCGACGTGCCGTGCCCGGTGTGTGACGGCACCCGCCTGAAGCCGGAGATCCTGGCGGTCACGCTGGCCGCCGGTGACCTCGGTGCCAAGTCGATCGCTCAGGTGTGTGAGCTGTCGATCGCCGACTGTTCGGAGTTCCTCAACGAGTTGACGCTCGGGCACCGCGAACAGGCGATCGCCGGGCAGGTGCTCAAGGAAGTGCAGTCGCGACTGGGCTTCCTGCTCGACGTCGGCCTCGATTACCTGTCACTGGCCCGCGCGGCCGGCACCCTGTCCGGTGGTGAGGCGCAGCGCATCCGGCTGGCCACCCAGATCGGGTCGGGTCTGGTCGGCGTCCTCTACGTCCTCGATGAGCCGTCGATCGGTCTGCACCAGCGCGACAATCGCCGGCTCATCGAAACCCTCACGCGGCTACGGGATCTGGGCAACACCCTCATCGTCGTCGAGCACGACGAGGACACCATTGCGCACTCGGACTGGGTGGTCGACATCGGACCGGCGGCCGGCGAGCACGGCGGTCAGGTCGTGCACAGCGGGCCGTACGCCGACCTGCTGCGTAACCCCGATTCGATCACCGGGGCATACCTGTCGGGCAAGCAAACCATCGACGTCCCGGCCATTCGCCGCCCGATCGACCGGCGTAAGCAGCTGACGGTGATCGGCGCGCGTGAGCACAACTTGCACGACATCGACGTCGCGTTCCCGCTCGGAGTGCTGACGGCGGTCACGGGGGTGTCCGGTTCGGGTAAGTCCACTCTGGTCAACGACATCCTGGCCTCGGTGCTGGCCAACAAGCTCAACGGGGCCCGCCAGGTCCCGGGCCGGCACACCCGGATCAACGGACTTGACCACCTCGACAAGCTGGTCCGGGTGGACCAGTCGCCGATCGGGCGCACCCCGCGCTCCAACCCGGCCACCTACACCGGGGTGTTCGACAAGATCCGCACGCTGTTCGCGGCGACCACCGAGGCCAAGGTGCGCGGCTACCAGCCGGGCAGGTTCTCCTTCAACGTCAAAGGCGGCCGCTGCGAAGCGTGTTCGGGTGACGGCACCATCAAGATCGAGATGAACTTCCTGCCCGACGTGTACGTGCCCTGCGAGGTCTGTCACGGTGCCCGCTACAACCGGGAAACCCTCGAGGTGCATTACAAGGGCAAGACCATCTCCGAGGTGCTCGACATGTCCATCGAGGACGCCTCGGAGTTCTTCGAGCCGATCAGCAGCATCCACCGCTACTTGAAGACCCTCGTCGACGTCGGACTCGGCTATGTGCGGCTCGGTCAGCCGGCGCCCACCCTGTCCGGCGGCGAGGCGCAGCGGGTCAAGCTGGCCGCCGAATTGCAGAAACGCTCGACCGGCCGGACCGTCTACATCCTCGACGAGCCGACCACCGGCTTGCACTTCGAGGACATCCGCAAGCTCCTGAAGGTCATCAACGGCCTTGTCGACAAGGGCAATTCGGTGATCGTCATCGAGCACAACCTCGATGTCATCAAGACTTCGGACTGGATCATCGACATGGGTCCCGAAGGCGGCTCTGGAGGCGGCACCGTCGTCGCCCAGGGCACACCGGAGGACGTGGCCGCGGTGCCGGAGAGCTACACCGGCAAGTTCCTCGCCGACGTGCTCAACGCCCCGGCACCCAAGCGCAGTTCTCGGCGCCGCAAGGTCAGTGCCTGAGTCAACCCTGAACCGTCGGGCGGATGGTGATGTCGCCGATCTCCACCGCCCGCGCCAGTCGTCGGGGCGCACAGCGAAGGTTCCATCGCCGCAGCGATCACCGCACTGCTGGAGGCGGGCAAGGCCGCGGGCAGCGTGCGCGCCGACGTCGACGCGCGCGACGTCGTCTTGTTACTGGGTGGGCTGATGAAGATCGACGACGATGAGTGGGACAGCCGCGTCGATCACTTGATCGCCATCATCCTGGCCGGACTGACGGCGTAACTCAGGAACCGTCCGGCTCGCGCATCGAGGCGCGGATCTCCTCAAGCCGTTGCGCCGCGGCCTTCTGGCGCTCCTCGAACTGTTGCTCGACACTGCGCCCCTCGGGCGTCTCGGCGTCCAGTTCCGCTGCGCCCAACGCCGTCCCGAACCGCGTCTCGATCTTCTCCCGCACCGACTCGAACGTCGGAACTCCCGCCGGGGTGTAACCCGTCTCGGCCGGGGGTTCGGTGGTGGGTTCGTCGGCCATGGACGTCACCGTACTCCGGGCGGACCTCCCGCGGCCGCGATCGTGACCGGTCCGAGCGGCGGGGCCGGCGGACCCGGCAGCGCCACGGTCGGGACGCCCGGGGTGCCGATCTGGCCGGCCAGCCACGGCAGTGCCGTGGTGAACGCGCGGGCCGCGAACGGCCAGTCGTGCTTGCCCTGCGCGGAGACCACCGAGCAGTTGATCCCGTTGGCGCTGCCCAGCGCACACAGTGTGTTCGCCGCCGAGGTCTGATCGCCCGGGTTCTGCGCGGCGTCCCGGCCGCCGAGGCCGGTGGCGCCGGCGGCGACGACCGCGGGTGTGCGGTGTTGCGCCGACGGATTGCCGGAGATCGCGAACCATCCTGAAACACCTTGGTAGGGGCCGTGTCTGGTGATTACGGTGGCGGGGTCGAAACTGGCGTAGGCGATGGCGTCGCCGCCGAACAATCGGTCGATCGTCTGCGTCCTGGTGCCCGAGTTGGGTGCGAGGTCACCGGCGATGTCCTCGAAGGCGCTGAACATGTCGGGGTGCATCGTGGTGAGGTCGACCGCGCAGGTGCCGCCCATCGACCAACCCACTACACCCCAGTTGGCGCGGTTGGCGCTGACCCCGAAGTTCGACTCCATGAACGGCACAACGTCTTTGGTCAGATGGTCGGCGGAGTCGCCGCGCGGGCCGTTGACGCACTCGGTGTCGTTGTTGAATGCCCCACCGGAATCGACGAACACGAACACCGGGGCGTTGCCGTGGTGGGCCGCGGCGAACTCGTCGATGGTCTTGACGGCGTTGCCGGCTCGCAGCCAGTCGGCCGGAGTGTTGAACTCGCCGCCGATCATCATCACGGTGGGCAGTGGCGGCGGCGGGTTGGTGGCGAAGTAGGCCGGTGGCAAGTAGACGAACTCACTGCGGTGCTTGAAGTGCGACGCATCCGACGGGATATTTACCGAGACAACGGTTCCGGTGGCCGGGATCGCGTGCCGGACCACCATCGCGGTCACCGTGGCGCGATCGGTCTGATCGGGCAGTGGGCCCGCGGTGAGCTGATTCCAGGCGGTGGCAACGGTGGGGAGGTAACCGACCCACAGGTTGAGCATCAGCGCCGAGGACAGTGCGCACAGCGGTACCGCCAGCACCGACACCCCGCGCCGCCACCAACGGGCGCTGCGCCAGCCGGCGATCGCCACGATCGCCGCCAACCCGGTCAGCCCGATCCACACCCACAACTGATCGGGGGCGGGGTCGCCGGCAAGGCCGTCGTCGGCGATGCGCCAGTACGTGTAGCCCGCGACGGCGGCCCCGACGTGGGCGGCCAGCGGCAGCCACAGCAGTCGCCACCGGCGGGTCCGCCAGCCTACCGCCGCGACCAGGGCAAGTCCGGCCGCGATTTGCACCGTCAGGGGCACCCAGCCGTGCGTCAACGAAATATGTTGGCTAGTGAGGCTCGTCGCGTCTGCCAGCAGCGTGTCGGCGACCATCGTCGTCGAGGATGTCACGCCCTATATCGTGACCAAGGTTCCTTGGCAGCCGCTGTGAGCCCGCTGTCAGCTAACGCGGTTTGGCCAGCGGGAAGGGCAGCGTCTCGCGGATGCTGCGACCGGTGATCAGCATGACCACCCGGTCGACACCGACGCCGAGGCCCCCGGTAGGCGGCATGGCGTATTCCATTGCCTGCAGGAAATCCTCGTCGAGTTCCATCGCCTCGGGATCGCCGCCCGCGGCGAGCAGGGACTGCTCCTGGAGTCGGCGACGCTGTTCCACCGGATCGGTGAGCTCGCTGTAGGCGGTTCCCAGCTCGACACCCCAGGCCACCAGATCCCAGCGCTCGGCGACGCCCGGCTTGCTGCGGTGCGGACGCGTCAGCGGCGACACCGACGTCGGGAAGTCGGTGTAAAACGTCGGAGCCTGCGTGCGGTCCTCGACGAGGCGCTCGTAAAGTTCGAGGATCACCGCACCAGCGTCCCAATGCGACAGGTACGGAATATGGGCGGCGTCGCACAACCGGCGCAGCGTCGCCAGATCGGTCTCGGCGTCGATCCGTTCACCGATGGCTTCGGATACCGCGTCGTGCACCGTCTTGACGGCCCAGCTTCCCGAGATGTCGACGGGTTCGAGCGTGTCGTCGTCGCCGTCGCGGGGCCGCATCACCACTGCCGAGCCGTTGGCCGCGATCGCCGCGTTCTGGATCAGCTCCCGGCATCCGTCGATCCACATCCGGTAGTCGGCGTGGGCCTGATAGGCCTCGAGCAGGGTGAACTCCGGGTTGTGGCTGAAGTCCACTCCCTCGTTGCGAAATGCCCTGCCCAGCTCGAAAACTCGCTCGACCCCGCCGACACACAACCGCTTGAGGTAGAGCTCGGGGGCGATCCGCAGATACAGGTCCAGGTCGTAGGCGTTGATGTGGGTCTTGAACGGCCGGGCGTTGGCACCGCCGTGGATCTGTTGCAAGATGGGCGTCTCGACTTCGAGGAAGTCTTTGGCGAACAATGTTTCCCGAATCGCGTGCAGCACATTGCTGCGGGCGCGGATCAGGTCCCGGGCCTCAGGGTTGATCGCCAGGTCGACGTAGCGGGCCCGCACCCGGGCTTCGGGATCCTGCAGGCCCTTCCATTTGTCCGGCAAGGGGCGCAGGCATTTTCCGAGCATGCGCCACTGCTTGACCAGCACCGAGCGGGTCCCGTTCTTGCTGTAGCCCATGTGGCCGGTGGCTTCGACGAGGTCCCCGAGGTCGACGGCCGCGAAATCCTCGGCGGCACCGTCGAGGTCGGCTTTGTCGAGCAGCAACTGGACGTCACCGGACCAGTCACGCAACTGGGCGAACACCACACCGCCATAGTCGCGGGTGCGCAGGATCCGGCCTGCGACGCTGAGCGTCACATCATCGGCGGCCACCAGTGCTTGCGCGACGGTGTGGGTCGGCGGCGTCCCCACCGGATACGCGTCGACTCCGTTGTCCTGCAGCGTCTTCAGCTTGGCCATCCGCACGCGTACCTGGTCGGGCAGCCGCGACTCGGCGGTCTTCACCGGTTCGGTAACCGGCTCGGCGCGATCCGGGGCGCTGCCGTCTGCGTGTAGGCGCCCGGTGGCGACGAGGTCGTGTGGTACCGACGAGTGGTGGCCGGTGTGCTGTTTGGTCCGCCGCGAGAACGGCAGCACGAGAAAACCTTCGGCGATGACCGAGGCGACGCCGACGCGAGGGATCAACCGGGCGTCCTCGTAGCAGGCGTAACGCGGCACCCACTGGGGCTGGTACTTCATGTTGGAGCGGTACAGCGTCTCCAGCTGCCACCATTTGGAGAAGAACACCAGCACCGCCCGCCACAGCCTGGCGACCGGTCCGGCGCCGAGCTGGGCGCCCTGCTCGAATGCCGACCGGAACATCGCGAAGTTCAACGAGATGCGGCTGACCCCGATGTCTTCGGCGTTCTGCGCGAGTTCGGTGACCATCAGTTCGATGGTTCCGTTGGGCGACTTCGGGGAGCGCCGCATCAGGTCCAGCGACAATCCGTTGGCGCCCCACGGCACCAGCGACAGCATGGCCACCACTTCGCCTGACCCCGGGGCCTGCCCGCCGCCCTGGGTGTCGACCGCTTCCACCAGCAGGCAGTCGCCGTCGGCGGCGTCCCCGAGCCGGCCGAGCGCCATCGAGAACCCGCGCTCTGTCTCGGTGTCGCGCCAGGTGTCCGCGCGCTTGACCACCTCGGCCATCTCCTCGGCGCTGAACTCGCGATGCCGGCGCATCCGCACCGTGAGCCCGGCCCGCCGGGCCCGGGTCACCGCCTGGCGGACGGCGCGCATGTCCGAGCCCGACAGGTGGAACTGGTCGGGATAGAGGATCGCCTCGTCGCCCAGCTGCAGCGCGTTGAGGCCGGCCTCCCGGTAGGCCTGCGCCCCGGTCGAACTCGCGCCCATCACCCCGGGTGCCCAGCCGTAGTCCTGGCACAGGTCTAGCCATGCGGTGATCGCCTGCTGCCAGGCGCGCGGGTCGCCCACCGGGTCGCCGCTGGCCAGGCTGACACCCACTTCGACGCGGTAGGTGATCGCGGCGCGGCCGTTGGGCGCGAACACCACGGACTTGTCGCGGCGGGTGGCGAAGTACCCCAGCGAGTCGTTCTTGCCATAGCTCTCCAGCAGCCCGCGGATCGCGGACTCGTCCTCGCCCGTCAGTGCGTTCTCGGCGCGCTGGGACTGGAACAGCACGATGGCGGCCACCATCAGAGCCAGCGCGCCGAACAGGCCGAGCGCTGCGTTGACGAGGACATGCGGATGCCCACTGAATGATTCAGCGCCGGCACCGGCGAACGCGCCGACTCGGTTCAGGGCGTACCAGAACCGGTCGTCGCGGGCCAGCGAACCGGGGAAGAACTCCAGCAGGCCCCACCCGATCAGGGTGCCGACGGCCAGTCCGGCGACCAGGGTCAGCGCGGCCTTGAGCAGCGCGCCGCGTCGGACCCTGGCCCAGAACTCCTTGTAGGCGAGCAGCAGGAGACCGATTGCGGTCACGTGGAACACCAGGCCGATGACCTCGCCGGCGTCCACCACCGCCGACGAATCGTCGGAGATCAGGTCGACGATGTTCCACACCGACGCGGCGGCCATGTAGAAGACCAGGATCCACCAGGCGATCCGCTTGCGCGCCGCCAGTGCGGCGGCCAACAGCGCCAGGACGAACGCCCAGGCGAAGCTGGTGTCGGGGAAGTTGAACAGGTAGTCGTTGATGAACTCGCGCGGGATCCGGATGACGTGCCGCAGGATCGTCGACACACTCGAGAGCAAGGACAGCGTCGCGATGACGCCGATGATCCACCCGGCGGCGGCGGGCACCCACGGGAACTTCGAAGCTGGCCGACTCGTCGTGACGGTCATAGGGGGCGAGGATATGCGTTCGGCATCTGAATTGTCTGTGCCGGCTACCAGACCGGGCCGGTGTATTTTTCGCCAGGGCCGTGGCCGGGTTCATCCGGGGCGGCGCTGGCTTCCCGGAACGCCAGTTGCAGGCTCTTGAGCCCGTCGCGGATGGGTCCGGCGTGCGGGCCGAGGAATTCGGCCGAGGCGGTCACCAGCCCGGCCAGGGCGGTGATCAGGCGGCGCGCCTCGTCGAGGTCACGGTGCTCGCTGGTGTCGGGATCGGGGGAGGACAGCCCGATCTTCTCGGCGGCGGCGCTCATCAGCATCACAGCGGCCCGGGTGATCACCTCGACAGCGGGAATGTCGGCCAGGTCGCGAGCGGGCGGTTCGGTCCGGGGGTCGGTCGGAGAAGGCGATGCTGGAGAATCCGTCATGCCTGCTAGACTGGCATGCACGACCGTCCCGGCTTACGCCAGGGACAGCAAGTGGAGTCCCACTCCCACCGTCCGCCACGGAGTCTTCCGTAGGTACGACGGTCCGGTCACAGATACCGCAAGGGTATCTGTTCTGCGGTTTCGCAGGCGGCGACAGCCGTGATCGGTCGGCACGGGCCCTGCTTCATGCAGGGCTTTTCTGTTCTTGGAACAGAACGCTGATGGCGTGGCCCCTCTTGCTGATCCCGGTGTGACACCGCGGTGGTCCGCAGAGGAAACCGAACCAGGGAGGCCCCATCAGCACTGAGACCCGCGTCAACGAGCGCATCCGCGTACCTGAAGTCCGTTTGATCGGACCGGGTGGGGAGCAGGTAGGCATCGTGCGCATCGAAGATGCCCTTCGCGTCGCCGCAGATGCCGATCTCGATCTTGTCGAAGTAGCCCCGAATGCCAGACCACCGGTCTGCAAGATCATGGACTACGGCAAGTACAAATACGAGACGGCTCTCAAGGAGCGCGAGTCTCGCAAGAACCAGCAGCAGACCGTCGTCAAGGAACAGAAGCTGCGGCCCAAGATCGACGACCACGACTATCAGACCAAGAAGGGTCACGTCATCCGCTTCCTCGAGGCGGGGTCGAAGGTCAAGGTCACGATCATGTTCCGCGGACGCGAGCAGTCCCGGCCCGAACTCGGGTATCGGTTGCTGCAGCGGCTGGGCGCCGACGTCGCCGATTACGGCTTCGTCGAGACGTCCGCCAAGCAGGACGGCCGCAATATGACGATGGTGCTGGCACCGCACCGCGGCGCGAAGACTCGTGCCAAGGCGGCTCATGACGCCGACGTGCCCGCAGGGCGCCCGGCCGAGACGCAGCCCACCGAATCGCCCGACACCACGTAGAACTGAGGACACATGCCCAAGGCGAAGACCCATAGCGGCGCCAGCAAGCGTTTCCGCAAGACCGGCACCGGCAAGATCGTGCGGCAGAAGGCGAACCGTCGCCATCTGCTCGAGCACAAGGCGTCCAAGCGCACCCGCCGGCTCGACGGCCGCACCACCGTGTCGGCCAATGACACCAAGCGTGTCAACGCGATGCTGAACGGCTGAACACCGTAGCCCCCTTTGTTTTGACCGATCGAGAATAGGAAGACCGCAATGGCACGCGTGAAGCGCGCACTCAATGCCCAGAAGAAGCGGCGCACAGTACTGAAGGCGTCGAAGGGCTACCGCGGCCAGCGCTCGCGGCTTTACCGCAAAGCCAAAGAGCAGCAGCTGCATTCGTTGACCTACGCCTACCGGGACCGTCGTGCCCGCAAGGGTGACTTCCGCAAGCTGTGGATCTCCCGCATCAACGCGGCCGCCCGCGCCAACGGCATCACCTACAACCGGCTGATCCAGGGCCTCAAGGCCGCCGGTGTGGAGGTGGACCGCAAGAACCTCGCCGAGATCGCCGTCAGTGATCCGGCTGCGTTCACCGCGCTGGTCGAGGTCGCCAGGGCCGCACTGCCGGAGGACGTCAACGCACCGTCCGGAGCCGCTGGGTCGGCGACATCCGGCAGCGGTGAAGCCGCCTGACATTTCCCTTGTCGGAGGCACTTACCGAACGATCCGCCCGGGTGGTCGCTGCAGCCAAACTGCAGCGCCACACCGGGCGTCGTCGTGCTGGGCGCTTTCTGGCTGAGGGACCCAACCTGGTCGAGGCGGCGGTACGCAGCGACCTGGTGCTCGAAGTGTTCGCCACCGAGGCGGCCGCGGATCGCCACGCCGACCTGCTGACCGGCTTGCCCGTCCACGAGGTGACCGAGCGGGCCGCGAAAGCGTTGTCCGAGACCGTGACTCCGCCGGGCCTGGTAGCGGTCTGCCGGCTGCCGGAGGCCGACCTTGCCGATGTACTGGCGGCCCGGCCGCGGCTGCTGGTCGTTGCTGTCGAGTTGTCGGAGCCCGGCAATGCCGGCACGCTGATCCGGCTCGCCGACGCCATGGGGGCGGCGGCGGTGATCTTCGCCGGGCACGGTGTGGACCCCTACAACGGCAAGTGCCTGCGATCCTCGGCGGGCAGCATCTTCACGGTCCCGGTGGTGATCGACCCGGACACCGGAGCGACGGTGTCCCGGCTGCGGTCGGCGGGTCTGCAGGTGCTGGCGACAACACTCGACGGGGAGCTGAGCCTGGACGACGCTGACGCGGTGTTGACCGGGCCGACCGCCTGGGTACTCGGCTCGGAGGCGCACGGGCTGTCCGCCGAGCTGGCTGCGTTGGCCGATCACCGTGTGAGCATCCCGATGACGGGCGGCGCTGAAAGCCTCAATGTGGCTGCAGCCGCGGCGATCTGCCTCTATCAGAGTGCACGCGCTCAGCGGTCCGGTGCTTCAGGGCATGCCGGCTAGGTCATAGACGGTCAGCGCCGCGGTGTAATGCATGATTGCCGCGGGGTCGTCGATGTCGAGCTCGCACAGCTTCTCGATCCGGCGTAACCGCTGCGCCACCGTGTTGGGGTGGATCAACAGGGCGGTGGCGGTGGCGGTTCGGTCTCGCCGGCAGGCGAGGTAGGTGCGCAGTGTCGCAACGAGTTCGGTGCGGTGTTCGGCGTCGTAATTCACGATCGGCCGCAACGCACGCAGCGCGAACTCATGCAGTCTGGCCGAGTCGTCGATCTGCAGGAGCAGTCCGACGATGCCGAGATCGGCGACGGTGACCACCGTACCGCTACGCCCGGCCCGCACGGCGATCTGCAAGGCGCCCTTGGCAATACGATAGGACTCTGCATAGGTTGCGCTGCGCTCGTCGGACACCGCCACGGTCACCTCGGCGCCGGGAACGGCCATTTCCAGGGTGCGCAGGATCGCCGTGGTGAACGGTATGGGATCGGATTTCTCGATCGGTGCCGCGGACGGCGGCCATAACACGACCACCTGTCCGGCGTGCATGGCGACCAATGGCCGGGGGTGGTAGCCCGCGGCGAACCTGGCTACCTGAGACAGCGCCCGCTCGTAGGAACGCGGCTCGGATCGCCCGGCTGGCGCGGTCACCGCGGCCACCATCGCCCGGTGCGGCACCGTGAGATCGTGGCCCAGCCGTCGCGCCCGCTCCAGCAGGGCCTCAGGTGGTGTGGCCCGGCTGGCCAGCAGGTCGGCCAGCAGCTCGCCGCGCAGTCGGTATTCGACCTCGTCGGCCGTTCGGGCCCGCAGCAACTCCAGCGCCACCACCAAGCAGGCGTGTTCGACTGCGCGTGAGTCGATCGCGCCCAGCGGCGAGTCGTTGTCGGGCAACCAGAGTCGTGCCACGATTTCGCTGCCCAGCTGAACGGCGCTGACGAACCACCGGCTACCGGTGGTGTCGTCGGCGAGGGGAACCGGTGTCGAACCGGCCGTGTCGTCGGCACCGACCGCCGCGGCCCGCCAGGCTGCGGTCGGGAAGACGGTGCTGTCGCCGGCGAGCACCCCGTGTCGGGCATCCTCGATGAGCACGGACCTGCCGAGCAGCTCTCGGAGTGTCGCCGCGATGCCGTCGAGACCGCCGGATCGCAGCGTGACGCCGAGCAGTCGTTGGTGGATCTGTTCGGAGCGGCGCAACATATCCCGCTGCTCGAGCAACGACACATTGAGGGCGCGCAACTCCTCGAGCCGGCTGGCTGAGGTCAGCGCGATGGCAGCGTGATTGGCCAGCAACGACATTCGTGCGACGGCGTGCTTGGTGAACGTGTGGACCGGGGCGTAATAGCCGTTGAGGGTGCCCAGCACCTCGTTGTGGGCGACCAGCGGAACCGCGATCACGGCCCGGTACCCCTGCTCGCGGGCGATCCCGGCCCACAGCGCGAACTCCGGCTCGGCCGTGACGTCGCGGATCGCCACTGCCGTCCCGGTGTGAAAGGCGCGGCTCGACGGCGAGGTGCTGTCCAGATCCAACTGGATCGGCCGGTCGGAGTTGACCCGCTGCACATACTCGTCGGACAGCCCGCTCCACCCGGCGATCCGCAGCCGCTGGCGGTCGTGGTCGGGGACCAGCACACCACAGAAGTCGAAACCGAGCAGCGTCCTGGCCGTATCGGCGACCAGTGTGAGCACCTGACCGACATCGGTATCGGTCGCCGCCGCCGCACTCAGCACGCCCAATGCATCGAGCCAGGTCAACAACTCCAACCCGGACCGCTGCGGGGCTGATTCCTCGACCATCCCGTCATTGTGCCCCGACTAGATGTTCTGGAGAACACTTAGTTGGCAGATTTATGTCTCAGGAGACATTGAGGGTTGGCAGGTGTGTGACCACACTCATAGTCAGTGCGCCCGGACGGCGGACGGACCACCGACCAACCGAAGCGAGCGGATGTGAGGACTTCATGAGCTACGCCAATACCCCGACGGCGACCCGCCCCCGAGCTGGCGGGCAGGACTCGCCGGCGGTCCGTGACATCGTCAACCCGTCGACCGGCGCGGTCATCGCCACCGTCACCGAAGCCGGCGCCAGTGACGTGGATGTGGCGGTCGCCCGGGCGTTGGCGGCCTTCGAGAACGGCCCGTGGCCGGCCATGGTGCGCAGTGAGCGCGCAAAGCTGTTGCTGCGCATGGCCGACGCCGTCGAAGCGGCCGCCGAGCGGCTCTACACTCTGGAAGCCCAGAACAACGGCAGGCCGATCACCGAGACTCGCGCCCAACTGTCCCGGGTGCCGGAGTGGTTCCGTTACAACGCCGGCCTGCTGGCAGCACAGCGCGCGGCCGTGCTGCCCGGCGACGGTCCGTATCTGACCTACCAGCAGCGGCTTCCGCTGGGGGTGTGCGGCATCATCACCCCGTTCAACCACCCGATGCTCATCCTGGCCCGCAGCCTCTCCGCGGCGCTGGCCAATGGAAACACCGTCGTGGTCAAGCCGTCCGAACTGACCCCGCTCACCACCATGGCACTGGCCGACATCCTCGCCGAGGCCGGACTTCCCGACGGCGTGCTCAACGTCGTCACTGGCGGCCGGCCCGCAGGCGAACGGCTCACAGGTCACCCCGACATCGCCAAGATCACCCTGACCGGCGGCACCGAGGCCGGCCGCGCGGCAGCGGTCGCGACGGCATCGCGGTTCGCCCGGATCACCGCCGAACTCGGCGGGAAAACCCCGGTTTTGGTCTTCGATGACGTCGATCCCGTTGCCGCCGCGGAGGGAGCGGCTTTCGCGGCCTTCGTCGCCGCCGGTCAATCCTGCGTCGCCGGTTCACGTTTCCTGGTCCACCGCAGGATCTACGACCGGTTCGTCGAAGCGTTGGCCGAGCGCGCGCGGGCCATCCGGCTCGGTGATCCGACCCTGCCGGCCACGCAGATGGGCCCGCTGATCAGTGCCGTTGCGCGGGACAAGGTTGCGGGGATGATCGACGCCGGCCTGCGCGAAGGAGCCCGACTGGCCGCTGGCGGCGGCACCCCGGACCTGCCGGCGCATCTGGAAGACGGCTTCTTCCTCGAACCCACCGTCCTGGCCGACGCCACCATGGACATGTCCGTCGCCACCACGGAGATCTTCGGACCGGTGGCCGTGGTGATCCCGTTCGACGACGAAGCCGAGGCCGTCCAGATGGCCAACAACAACCGCTACGGGCTGGGCGCCGGGGTGTGGACGACGGACGTCGCTCGGGCGCATCGGGTGGCCGAACGCATCGTCGCCGGGATGGTGTGGGTGAACGACCACCACCGGTTGGAGCCCTCGCTGCCGTGGGGTGGCGTCAAGGAGTCTGGCCTGGGCAAGGACGCGGGCACCGAGTCGTTCGAGGACTTCTCCTGGGTCAAAACCATCGTCGTCCGGACCGCCGCCGAACCGGTCGACTGGTACGGCGACCGGCAGAACGACCGGCTGAACTAATCCGACATGACCAAACCACAACGCAGTGAGGGGAATTCGATGGCAACCGCAAGCGGGGGACCACCCACGGCAGGCGCCGGCTGGCGGCGGGAGATCACCCGCACGCAATGGCTGGTGCTAGCCGGAACCACCCTGGGCTGGGGCCTCGACGGATTCGCCGGCAGCCTCTACGTCCTGGTGCTCGGCCCGGCCATGACCGAGCTACTGCCGCACAGCGGAATCGACGCCACCCGCGCCACGATCGGAATGTACGGCGGCCTGACGATGGCTCTGTTCCTGGCCGGCTGGGCGACCGGCGGCATCCTGTTCGGGATGCTCGCCGATTACTTCGGACGTACCCGAGTGCTCTCGGCGGGCATCTTGACCTACGCGGTGTTCAGCGCCGCGGCCGCCTTCGCCGACAACTGGTGGCAGCTGGGCATCCTGCGGTTCGTCGCCGGCCTGGGGTCGGGCGTCGAGGCGCCGGTCGGTGCCGCCCTGATCGCCGAGACCTGGCGAAACCGCTTCCGCGCCCGCGCCGGTGGCGTGATGATGTCCGGCTACGCCGCCGGGTTCTTCGCCGCCGCGGGTGCCTACGCACTGATGGGCAGCCAGGGCTGGCGCGCCATGCTGATGCTCGCCGGGCTGCCCGCGTTCGTCGTCTGGTTCATCCGGCGGTTCGTGCCCGAACCGCCGGAGATCAGCGCGCACCTGCACTCCCGGCGTCAGCGTAAAGCGCAGGGCACCAACAGCGCTCATGATCGATTCGTGCTGTGGCGGTTGTTCGCCCCGCCGCTGCGGCGACCGATGCTGGTGTGCACTGCCCTGGCGACCGGCGCGCTGATCGCCTTCTGGAGCGTGTCCACCTGGTATCCGCAGATCATCCGGCAACTGACCGCGGCGGCGAACCTGCCGTCGGCGCTGGCCGACCACCGGGTCGCGGTCGCGGCCATGGTATTCAACGCCGGCGGTGTCGTCGGCTACGCGTCGTGGGGCTTCATCGCCGACCTGATCGGCAGGCGCAAGACCTTCCTGATGAGTTTTGTCGTGTCCGCCGTCGGCATCGTCTGGACGTTCCCGTTCGAGCGCAGCTATCCCGAATTCCTCCTTGCCATGCCGATTCTGGGCTTCGGCCTCTTCGGTGCACTGTCGGGCACGTTCATCTACGCCCCGGAACTGTTCCCGCCCAGCGTGCGGGCCACCGCACTCGCGGTGTGCAACAGCGTCGGGCGCTACGTCACCGCGCTGGGGCCGTTGAGCGCCGGGGTCATCGCCACCAGCTGGTTCGGTGGGAATCTGGGCCAGGCCACCGCCTGGGTCTCGGCGCTGGGACTGATCGCCGTCGTCGGCCTGGCTTTCGCAGCCGAGACCCGAGGTGCGCCGATGCCGGCCGACCCAGTCGCCGAACACGCCGTCCGCTACGCCGAAAAGAGCCAGTCGTGAACGAATACTCCGGTGCCACAGCCGTCGTCGTCGGCGGATCCATCGGTGGCCTGACCGCGGCCCTGCTGTTGCGCGATCTCGGATTCGCAGTCGAGGTGTACGAACGGACACCGACACCGCTCGACGGGCGGGGCAGCGGCATCGTTCTCCAGCCGGACACGGTGCGCTGGTTCACCGAGCGCAGCAGCCAGAACCTCGCCGACCTGCAGACCCGTACCTCCTATGTTCAGTACCTGCAGCGCGATGGTGGGGTCGCGCACCGGGAGGAGGCCACCTGGACCTACACCTCGTGGGGGACCTTTTATCGCGCGCTGCTCGCCGACTTCGGCACCGAGCGCTACCACTACGGCGAATACGCTTGCGGATTCAGCCAGGATGCCGACCGAGCGACCGTCAGGTTCGTCAGCGGGACCACGGCCTCGGCCGACCTGGTGGTCTTCGCCGACGGCATCACCTCCACCGCGCGGGAACGTTTCGACCCGCACGCCACCCTGAGCTACGCCGGCTACATCGGGTGGCGCGGCACCGTGGCCCGCTCGGTCCTGACCCCGCAGACCCGGGCGGCGCTCGACGACGCGATCACTTACGCCGTGGTGCCGCACTCACACATCACCATGTACCCGATACCGGGCGAGCACGATCTCGACGCAGCGCATGGGCTGATGAACTACGTCTGGTACCGCAACGTGCCCGCGGGCCCGGAGTTGACCGAGATGCTGATCGACAAGCGGGGGTTCCACGGGTCGGTGTCGGTGCACCCGGGCCAGGTGCAGGATCGCTATGTCGACGAGATGTGCTGTGCCGCAGAAGAACTGTTCGCCCCTGCAGTGGCCGAGGTCGTGCTCGCCACCGAAACCCCGTACCTGCAAGTGCTCTCCGACGTCAGGTCGTCGCGCATGGCGCAGGGCCGGGTGGCCCTCATCGGCGACGCGGCATGCGCGTCACGTCCACACGCCGCAGCCGGGACCGCCAAGGCGGCCGCCGACGGCTGGGCACTGGCCGCCGCGCTGCGCGATGCCGGCGGCGGCATCCCGTCGGCGCTGACCAAGTGGGAACCGGGCCAACTCCATCTCAGCGACACCCTGCTGCGGCGGGTGGTCGACATGGGGGAGCGGTCCCAGTTCCACAACACCTGGATTCCCGGTGACCCCGATCTGCGCTTCGGCCTCTACGGCCCCGGACGCTAACCACCCCGAAAGGAAAACCCATGACCGACAACAAGTTCCTGGCCGATCTGCCGCTGGCGGGCGAACTCGTCGCCACCGACTTCGAAACCTGGCCCGACTGGCTGCGCACGGAGTTCGCCGAGCACGCCTATGACGGCAACGTCGGGTCACGGCTGCTCAGCGAGAACGATCGGGTCAGGGTGTGGGAGATCCGCCTTTCCCCGGGCGAACGCTGGCACGCGCACCGACATGTGCTGGACTACTTCTGGACCGCGGTCAACGCCGGACGAAGCCGGCAGCACACCCACGACGGGACCGTGCGTGAAGTGTCCTACCAGGCCGGCGAGACGCGCCACTTCCATTTCGGGCCGGGCGAGTTCCTTTTGCATGACATCGAGAACATCGGCGACGATGATCTGGTGTTCACCACCGTCGAGCATCTCGACAGCGCCAACACCGCGCTGGATCTCGAGGGTTCGGCCGCCGGCCGGAGCGCTGCCCGGTGATCCGTACCGCACTGGCCGACGGCGTCGTCGACGTCCATGCGCACTGGCTGCCGCGGGAGCTCTTCGGCTTGCCGCCGGGAGCACCCTACGGGGCCATGCACGACCGCGACGGGCAGCTCTATCTCGGTGAGCTGCCGCTGTCCATCGCCGCGGAGGCCATGAGCGATCATCACGTCGCGCTGACCGATATGGATCGGACCGGCGTGGGCGTGCGCGTCCTGTCGGCGCCGCCGTTCGCCTTTCCACTGGTCGATGCTCCCGGTGCCGCCGGGTACGCCGACGATTTCAACGCAGCGCTGGCGCAGCTGGTCGCCGGTTCCGGTGGCCGGCTGGCCGGCCTGGGCATGGTGGCGCTCGGCGATGCCGGCCAGATGACCCGGCAACTCGAAATGCTGGCGGACACCGAGGGCATCGCCGGCGTTGCGATCCCGCCCCTGATCGACGGGCGGTCCGTGGACAGAGATCCGTTGCGGCACGTCCTCGCCGAGGCAACCCGGCTGGATCTGGCGGTGCTGGTGCACCCCATGCAGCTGCCGCGTCCGGAGTGGTCGAGTTACTATCTGGCCAATCTGATCGGCAATCCCGTCGAATCGGCGACCGCCGTGGCCACCCTGCTGCTCAGTGGACTCGTCGACGAGCTGGCCGGCCTACGCATCTGTTTTGTGCACGGTGGTGGTTGCGCGCCGGGCCTGCTGGGGCGCTGGAACCACGCCTGGTCGGCACGTACGGACGTCAGCGCGCGCGCGGCGCGACCGCCGGTGGAGTCGTTCGGCGACCTGTACTTCGACACCGTCACGCACGGTAGTGCGCAGCTGGCGCTGCTGGGTGAGCTCACCGGCAGGGACAAGATCGTCTGCGGCAGTGACTATCCCTTCGACATGGCCGAGGCGGAGCCGGCCCGGTTCGCCACCGAGCACGGGCCGGGAGTGGGCTCGCTGGACCGCGCGGCCCGAGCGTTCCTGGGTCTGGGTTCCGACCGTCGCGTACAGCGGGTCGCGTCGTGAGCATGTTGTTCAGCCCGTTGACAGTGCGTGAGGTGACTTTTGCCCACCGGGCCTGGATGTCGCCGATGATGCAGTTCTCCGCCGTCCCGGAAGGGACGGACGTGGGCTCGCCCACCGACTGGCACCTGCAGCACCTCGGTTCCCGGGCGGTCGGTGGCGCGGCGTTGGTGATGGTCGAGGCCACTTCCGTCGACCCGGCCGGCCGCAGCAGCATCTACGATGTGGGGCTCTGGAATGACATCCAGGCCGCCAACTTTCGGCGTATCACCGGCTTCATCTCCAAGCAGGGGGCAGTGCCCGGGATTCAGCTCGTCCATGCCGGTCGCAAGGCCTCGACGGGGCGGCCGTGGCCCGACCCGCTGCGGGCCCCGCGCAGCTGGCCGACGGTGGGGCCCAGCCCGGTACCGTTCGGGCGGTTGCCCGCCCCGGTCGAACTCGACACCGCCCAGATCGGCTCGATCGTCTCATCATTCGCCGCCGCGGCACGCCGCGCAGCGGAGGCGGGGTTCCGCGTACTCGAATTGCACGGCGCCCACGGGTATCTGATCCACCAGTTCCTGTCGCCGCAGTCCAACACCCGCACCGACGGCTACGGCGGCAGTCTGGAGAACCGAATGCGGTTCGCGCTCGAGGTGGTCGCCGCGGTTCGGGGGGAGTGGCCGCAGGAACTGCCGCTGTTCTTCCGGGTCTCGGCCACCGACTGGCTCGCGGGCGATACTGATGACCCGAGACCCGGGTGGACGCTGGCGGAGACCGTGCTGTTGGCCGCGAGGCTCAAGGAGCTCGGGGTGGATGTGATGGACGTCTCCACCGGCGGGCTGGTGCCCGATGCGAAGATCCCGGTGGGTCCGGGGTATCAGGTTCCGTTCGCTGAGGCGGTGCGCACCAAGGCGCAGATCCTCGCGTCCGCGGTCGGGATGATCACCGAACCCGAGCAGGCCGAACGGGTGATCGCCGACGGGCAGGCCGACGCGGTGTTCCTGGCCAGGGCTCTGCTCCGCGAACCGATGTGGGCCCGGCGCGCCGCCGCTCGGCTCGGCGCCACGCTGGACCACCCGCCTCAGTATGCGAGAGCATTCACGTGATGACGAACGCACGCCAGATCGGCCGGCCGGTGACACGGGTCGAGGGCCGAGACAAGGTGACCGGCCGGGCCCGCTACACGGCGGACACTGCGGTCGACAATCTGACCTACGCGGTCATCGTGCAGTCCGAAGTAGCACATGGCACCGTAACCGCAGAGTCATTGCGGGACAGCAGCACTCGTGCGCAAGCCGTCGAGGGTGTGCTTCATGTCCTGACGCCGCTGAATTGCCCTGCGCTGCACAGGCTGCCGGTTGACATGACATTCGATCTGCCGATGGAGCGCCGACCTCCGCTGTCGGATCTCAGCGTGTCCCACGTCGGCCAGCACATGGCGGTGATCGTCGCGGACACCCCGGAGAACGCTACCCACGCCGCGTCCCTGTTCGGCCTGCGCTATGACACCCGGCCGGCGCAGCTGAATGTCGAGGACGTGCTCGCCGGTCCGGTTCCGCCGGACGAGAAGGACGGCGAGATCCGGTACGGCAGCTATCTTCCCGATCATTTCGTCAAGCTCGCGGAGGAGAAACTCCAGGACCGTCGCGGCCCGGCGGACGAGCCGAACCTGCCGGTGCGCGTGAAGGCGCGGTACACGACGCCCCTCAATGCGCACTACCCGATCGAGCTGTCGGCCACCATCGCCGACTGGGACGGCGATCTGCTCACGATCCACGACGCCACCCGGTGGATCACCGGGGAGCGTGCCGCGCTGGCGGCTTACCTTGGGCTCTCCGAGGCGAATGTGCGGGTGATCTCGCCACTCGTCGGCGGTGCGTTCGGCTCCAAAAGCTTCCTCTGGATGCACGTCGTGTTGTGTGCCGTCGCGGCCCGCGAGATCCGCCGGCCGGTCAAGCTCGTGCTGACTCGCAATCAGATGTTCTCCTCGACGGGGCACCGGCCGCGGACCTACCAGGACCTGACACTGGTCGCCGACGACACCGGCACGCTGGGCAGCATCGAACATCACACCCTGACCGAAACATCCACAGTGGCGCATTTCTGCGAACCGGTCGGGCTCTCCAGTAGATTCCTCTACCAGTCGCCCCGGTTGGTCGTTTCGCATCGAGTGGCCCGGATCAACGCGCCGACACCGTGTTTCATGCGTGGCCCGGGGGAGGCGCCGGGGTTGTTCGCGCTGGAGTCGGCCATCGACGAGCTCGCGGCAGGACTCGGCATGGACCCGCTCGATCTGCGCGTCCGCAACCACGCGGAGACCGACCAGGCCAGTGGCAAGCCGTGGTCGGGGAAGCACCTGCTGGAGTGCTACGAGCGTGGCGCGCAGCGGTTCGGCTGGGGTAAGCGGCCGGCCGCGCCGCGTTCGCTGTCCAGCGGTGGCGTGCAGATCGGGTGGGGCATGGCGACCGCGACGTATCCGGGCAGACGCATGCCGGCATCGTGCCGCGTCGCCACCGCTGGCGACGGTTCGGTGCGGTTCGCGTCGGCAACCCACGAGATCGGGACCGGCGTGCGCACGGCGATGAGCCAGGTGGCCGCCGACGCCAGTGGTCTGTTGCCGAACCAGGTGAGCTTCGATTCCGGTGATTCGCTTTTCCCAGACGCCCCGTACAGCGGTGCCTCGCAGACCACCGCGACGGTGGGTTCGGCGGTCTTCGCCGCGGCGTCGCAATGGGCCACCCGACTGGTCGAGCTGGTCAGTGCCGACCCGGCCTCCCCATTCCACGGGCGTGCGCGCGGGCAGATCGCGGTCACCGGCGGTGAGGTCGTCTCCGGCGACTTCCGCTCTAGCGTGGCCGAGGTGATCGCCGCAGGCGGGCGGCGCTACCTCGACGAGCTGAGCTTCACCGCGTCCGTCGACGGGGGCGCACAACGCCACCTCGTGTCCCAGTCGTTCGGCGCGCACTTCTGTGAAGTGGAAGTCGACGAGGCGATCGGGCGTGCCACGGTGACCAGATGGGTCGCGGTGATGGACTGCGGACGGGTGCTCAACCCGGCGCTGGCCCGCAATCAGGTGATGGGCGGCATCACTTTCGGGGTCGGGATGGCGTTGCTGGAGCAGGTGCCCTACGACAGTCGCAGTGCCCAGTTGATCGGCGAGTATTACGTGCCCACCCATGCCGACCGTCCGGACTACGACATCACGTTCATCGACGAGCCGGACTACGGCTTGGACCCGATCGGTGTGCGCGGCATCGGGGAGATCGGTGCGTGTGGCGTGGCGGCCGCGGTCGCCAACGCGATCTTCCACGCTACCGGCCGCCGATTTCGGGACTTGCCCATCACCGTCGAACAACTGATGCAGGAGCAGTGATGGGCACCGGCCGCCATCGCGGTATCACGTTGATTATCAATGGAACCGAACACCAGCTGATGGTCGACGTGCGGACCACTCTGCTCGATCTGCTGCGGGAGCGCCTCGGGTTGACCGGCACCAAGAAGGGCTGCGATCACGGCTTGTGCGGTGCCTGCACAGTGGCTGTCGACGGCGAGCGGATCGTCAGCTGCCTGGCGCTGGCGGTATCGATCGACGGGTCGACGGTGACGACCATCGAGGGCCTTTCCTGCGGTGACGACTTATCGCAGCTGCAGGAGGCCTTCCTCGAGCACGACGCGTTTCAGTGCGGGTATTGCACGCCGGGGCAGATATCCTCGGCACACGCCATGTTGCGTGAGCATGCCCGCGGGGATCTGTCGGCGGCTTCGTTCGACCGCGATCGGCGGTCCGCCCTCGACGGATGTCCGGCCCTGACGCACAACGAGATACGCGAGCGGATGGCCGGCAACATCTGCCGCTGCGGGGCCTATGCCAACATCGTCGACGCCATCGCCGCGGCCGCCGAAGGGGAGTAGTGAGGGCCTTCGAGTTCGGGCATGCGCTGTCGGTGGCCGAGGCGATTCGCTCGGTGGCCGATAGTGGGGGTGCCTACCTGGCGGGCGGCACGAATCTGGTCGACCTGATGAAAAATGGTGTGCTGCAGCCGCCGGCACTCGTCGACATCCGCCGGCTCGGGTTGACCACGGTCACCGTCACCGCCTCGGGTGGGGTGCGCATCGGGTCAGGGGTTACCAACAGTGCGTTGGCCAACCATCCGCTGATCCGCAGTCAGTACCCGGTGCTGTCGCAGGCCACTCTCAGCGGCGCGACCACCCAGTTGCGCAACATGGCGACCGTCGGTGGGAACCTCGTGCAGCGCACGCGGTGCCCGTACTTCATGCAGCCGGAGTTCGATCAATGCAACAAACGACTGCCTGGTTCGGGATGTGCCGCACGCGAGGGATTCAACCGCGAGCACGCGATCTTCGGCGCCAGCGAGAACTGCGTGGCGACCAACCCGTCGGACATGGCGGTGGCCTTGGCGGCGCTCGACGCCAGTGTTCACCTTCAGGGGCCCGACGGGTCCCGGGAGGTTCCGCTGGCCGAGTTCTTCGTTCTGCCTGGCGACACCCCGGACGTGGAGAACTGTTTATTGCCAGCCGAATTGATCGTCGCTGTCGAGTTGCCCCCGTCGCCGTATGCGGCCCACTGTTGGTACGTGAAACTGCGTGACAGGCACAGCTACGCGTTCGCGCTCGTCTCGGCGGCGGTGGGTGTCGCGGTGACCGACGGTGTCATCTCGTCGGCGACGATCGCGCTCGGTGGGGTGGCGCCGCAGCCGTGGCGGGTGCCCGCGGCGGAGTCGGTGTTGATCGGTGCGCGACCGGACGAGGCTGTGTTGGGGGCGGCGGCGCGGCAGGCTTTGTCGGGAGCGGAGCCGTTGAGCCAGAACGGGTTCAAGGTTGCGTTGGGACGCAGCGCGGTATTGCGTGCGTTGACCCGCGCGCTGGACGGGGACTAGAGCGGTGGTCGATTTTTGCCCGTCCCGGCCCCGCGAACACCGCTACCCGCTGAGCAACCCCTTCGCCACATGCGTGATCTGGACTTCGTTGCTCCCGGCATAGATCATCAACGACTTCGCGTCGCGAGCGAGCTGCTCCACGCGGTACTCGGTCATATACCCGTTGCCGCCGAACAGCTGGACGGCCTCCATCGCCACGTCGGTCGCCGCCTGCGAACAGTAGTACTTCATCGCCGACGCCTCCGCCAGCGAGATCGGGGTACCGCTCTGGCCGCATTCGATCACCCGGAACAGCATGTTGCGGACGTTCATCCGGGCCACCTCCATGTTGGCCAGCTTCAGCTGGATCAACTGGAACTGGCCGATCTCCTTGCCCCACAACGTCCGCGTCCTGGCGTAGTCCACACACAGCCGCAGACACTCCTCGATCACCCCGTAGGCCATCGCCACCACGCCAACGCGCTCGGCAGCGAAGTTCGATCGGGCACTCGACCGGCCGTCACCGGAGGCGTTGTCCTCGGTCTCGCCCAGCAGCCGATCGCGCCCGAGCCGGACGTTGTTGAAGAACAACTCGCCGGTGCGCGAACTGTGAATGCCCATCTTGCGGAACGGCTTGGCCTGGACGAAACCCTCCATCCCGCGGTCCAGCACGAACGTCAGCACCTTGCGATCCCGCTTGTCCACCGACGCGTCGCCCTCGTCCAACTTGGCGTAGACGACCACCACGTCGGCGTCCGGACCGTTGGTGATGAACGTCTTCTGCCCGTTGAGGATGTAGTCCTCACCATCGCGAACCACGTAGGACTTCATCCCGCCGAACGCATCCGACCCCGAATCCGGCTCGGTGATCGCCCACGCGCCGATCTTCTCGTAGGTCACCAGCCCAGGCAGCCACCGCTCCTGCTGGGCCAGTGTGCCGCGGCCCTGAATGGTCGGAACCGTCAGCCCGAGGCTTACGCCCATCCCGGTGACCAGCCCCATGCTTACCCGACACAACTCGGCCAGCACCACGAAACCCATACCGCCCGAACTACCTTCGCCGAACATGCCGCCGCCGCCGGACTTCGAGGCCGCACCGTCGCGCAGTTGTGCCAGCCGTTTGGTCAGCGACTCGCGCGCCATCTCATCGATCCCGAACGTGGCGAACAGCTTACGAACGATGGGGTAGGGCTCCATGTCGCCGCTCTCGAGCTCGTCGATGTGCGGCCGCACCTCTTTGTCGACGAACTCCCGCACGGCATCACGCACAGCAAGGTCGACGTCGGACCATTCGATCATCGGTTCTCCGATTCAGGCGGCAGTGGAACGTCCTCGGGCGGGCCGCAGACCGGCAAGGGAGAACGTCGTGTGGACCAGTGAGCCCGCACGCGCGACGAGACTCTTGTGTCGAGGGAAATAGTGCATGGGCAGCCCGCGCCGGTCCTTGGGGGGTGCCATGAAACCGGGTGGCTCGGCCAGCGGCGCGTCGGCCGGGATCTGCCCGGCGGCCCGCCGATAGGCCGACAACGCCCGTGGGTGCAGCCGGATCTCGTCGGGCACTGCCCAGAACGCGACCTCCACGGCCTTGCCGAACAGCCGCAACAAGGCCTCGTCGCCGGGCGTCCAGTGCATCCCCGCCTTCTCGCGCACCACCGGGTCGAACAATCCCGCCGCGATCCAGCGCTGCCCGGCCACCATCGGCTTGAACAACTGGTCCCACAACGGCGTCGGCATCAGCACGAATTTCGGCTTCGGGATCCGGATGTCGAAGATCTCCAGTGTCGCCGGGTTGATCTCCAACTCCTCGCGGCACACCCGATCCCAGTAGGCGCAGAAGTCCTCCCAGGACTCCGGCACAGGCCGCATGCTCATGCCGTACATCCGGTACCACTGCACGTGCTCGGCGAACAGCTGACGCTTCTCGGCTTCGGTCAGCCCGCCGCAGAAATACTCGGCGACCTTCACGATGAGCATGAAGAAGGTGGCGTGCGCCCAGTAGAAGGTCTCGGGATCCAGCGCGTGGTAGCGGCGGCCGGTCTTGTCGACACCCTTGATACCGCGATGAAAGCCCTTGATCTGCTCACCGGTCTGCCGGGCGCGGTCGCCGTCATAGACCACCCCCATGATCGGGTACACCGAGCGTGCCACCCGCTGTAGCGGCTCACGCAGCAGGATGGAGTGCTCTTCCACGCCGGCGCCGAGCGGCGGATACATGTTCTGCAACGACCCGATCCACACGCCGAGCATCCCGGTGCGCAGATCCCCGAAGTACTTCCACGTCAGCGAGTCCGGCCCGAGTGGATCCGGCTGGCCGGCGGATGTGGTCGTCGTTGACCTCATCGTCATCACGATAGGACTGACAACGGGTGTTGTCCACGGTGGCGACGAAGCTGTGACCACACCTTCGGCATAGCGATACGTTGGCCGCGTCACACCGCCCTGGCCGGTCGGAATTCGCTTCCCTAGGCTGGACGCCGTGGACGTCGAGCCGATCGACGATCAACCCGTTCCCCTCGTTGACGTCAGCCGAACGCAGCCCGGGCGTGGTCCCGCGGCATGGTGGCACAACACCAATCACAACCCGGGCATCATTGCCCTAGTTCGTCGTGCCCGCCGAGCCCTGCCGGGTGACCCCGACTTCGGTGATCCGCTCTCCGCCGCCGGGGAGGGCGGTGCGCGTGCCGCCGCTCGTGCCGCCGACCGGCTGCTGCGCGACCGGGAAGCCGCCACTCGGGAGGTGAGCTTGGCCACCCTTCAGTTGTGGCAGGCGCTGACCGAGCGGGTGTCCGGGCGGCCCGCCAACCGCGAGGTGACCCTGGTCTTTACCGACCTCGTGGGATTCTCCAGCTGGTCACTCGAGGCCGGCGACGATGCCACCCTGCGCCTGCTGCGCCGCGTCGCCCAGGTGGTCGAGCCGCCGCTGCTCGACGCGGGCGGCCACATCGTCAAGCGGATGGGTGACGGAATGATGGCGGTGTTCTCCGATCCGGCCACTGCCGTGCGAGCCACCGTCGCCGCCCGGGAGGCGGTGAGAACTGTCCAGGTGGACGGCTATACGCCGCGGATGCGGGCCGGTATTCACACCGGGCGGCCGCAGCGGATCGGCTCGGACTGGCTCGGGGTCGACGTCAACATCGCCGCCCGCGTCATGGAGCGGGCCGCCCGAGGCGGCCTGATCGTCTCGGAGAAGACCATCGAACTGATCGAACCCGCTGAGCTGGAGGCGCTGGGCGTCACCATCAAGCGGGTCCGGCGCGCGGTCTTCGCCCCGCGCACCACCGGCGTGCCCACCGACCTGGTGATGTATCGACTGAGAACCAGAAAAGATCTGCCAGTCGAGGACGAGGGAGACGACCTGGAAGTCCAGGCATAGTGGATGACGATGCTGACGTTCTTCTCGAGGTACTTCTCGCACCTGGCCCGGGTCCGGGTGACTCTCGGCTACACCGCCGCCCTGGTGATGGTGGCGGTCGTGCTGATGGCGCTCGGACCGCACGTTCGTGAGCAGGTGCTGCGGCACGCCAGCACCAATCTGCACAATCTCGGCGAGGGGCGGCTGGGCACGCTGATCGGCAGTGCTTTCGTCACCGAGGCCGGACCGCTCTACGTCTGGGTGCCCGGTCTGTTCGCGATTCTGGGACTGGCCGAACTGCTGTGGCGCAGCCGCCGGATGGCGGTGGCGTTCGTCGTCGGCCACGTGGGGGCGACGCTGCTGGTCGCCGCGGGCCTGGCTGCCGCACTGGCCGCCGGGCTGACGTCCTGGTCCATCGTCAACGTCACCGACGTGGGCATGAGCTACGGCGCTATGGCGGTGCTCGGGGCGCTGACCGCGGCCATACCCCGGCCGTGGCGCGCGGCGTGGACCGGCTGGTGGCTGGCCGTCGCGTTCGGTTCCGTGGTGAGCAGCGCCGGCGACTTCACCACCGTCGGCCACGGCGTCGCTATGGTCCTCGGCATGGCGGTCGGCACCCGATTCGGCCACCCCGCACACTGGACCACCGCGCGGTACGCCCTGCTCGCCGTGGCGGCGTCCTTCGGCTACCTGATCATGGCCAACACCGGGCCGTCGCTGATCGCCACCGCGTCGCTGGGGACGCTGGGTGCGCTGCTGGTGTCCTGGATCGACCGGAGGCGCACGGTGCGCCGGGCCCTGCGGGCGGTCACCGCGATGCCAGACGCGCTCCCCGCCTAGTCAGCGAAACTCGTCGGCGCTGGCCTCGATCCAATCCGAGAGCCACCCCTGCGGCGGCGTGTCCAGCAACTCGCCGGGCATCAGCCACTCGTAGATCTCGGCGTAGGTGCGGTTGACGGAGGAGTCGATGCGGCGGTTGAGCATCGACGGCTCGAGCTCGGCGAAGCTGTCCAGGCCCATCGACGCGACCATCTGCGCGGCGCTGGCCACCGTGGCCCGCTGGAAGTTGGCCACCCGTTCGATCTTGTCGGGCACGTACAGCGCGCGGGTGAGTTCCGGGTCCTGGGTGGCCACCCCGGTGGGGCACTGGTTGGTGTGGCACTTCATCGCCTGGATGCAACCCACGGCGAACATCATCGCGCGGGCGCTCAAGGTGAAGTCGGCGCCCTGGATGATGCGACGGACGATGTCGAACCCACTGGCCACTTTCCCCGATGCGCCGATCTTGACGTGACCGCGCAACCCCGTGCCCACCAGGCAGTTGTGCACCAGCATCAGGCCGTGGGTTAGCGGCATCCCGACGTGGTCCTCGAATTCCTGTGGCGCCGCTCCGGTTCCGCCCTCGGCGCCGTCGACGATGACGAAGTCCGGGGTGATACCGGTGTGCAACATCGCCTTGCAGATCGACAGAAATTCGGTGCGGGCACCGACGCACAGTTTGAAGCCGATGGGTTTGCCGTCGGACAGCGCTCGCAGGGTGGCGACGAAATGCATCAGCTCGGCCGGGGTGTGGAATGCGGTGTGCGCCGGGGGCGAGACCACGGTCTGCCCCACCGGCACACCGCGCGCGGCCGCGATCTCGGGGCTGACCTTTGCCCCTGGCAACACGCCGCCGAGCCCCGGTTTGGCGCCCTGCGATAGCTTGACGGAGATCGCCTTCACCGTGGGCAGCGCGGCCTTCTCGGCGAACAGCGCGGCGTCGAAATGCCCGTCGGAGTCCCGGCACCCGAAGTAGCCGGAGCCGATCTCCCAGATCAGGTCACCGCCATGCTTGAGGTGATACGGGCTGATCGCCCCCTCGCCGGTGTCGTGGGCGAATCCGCCGCGGGCGGCGCCCCCGTTGAGCGCTTCGATGGCATTTCCGGAGAGCGCGCCGAAGCTCATTGCCGAGACGTTGAGCAGCGCGATGTCGTAGGGCCGGGTGCAGTCGGCGCCGCCGAGACGAACGGTGGGCGCCGGTCCGGCCGCGGTCCGCGCCCGCAGCGAATGGCGCAGGAACTCGTAGCCCACGGCGTTGACGTCGCGTTCGGTGCCGAACGGCTCGTCACCCTTGGTGCCCTTGGCGCGGCCGTAGACGATGCTGCGGGTCTCCCGGTCGAACGGGGCGCCGTCGGTGTTGGATTCGATGAAGTACTGCTGTATCTCGGGGCGCATCAGCTCGGCCACGAACCGGACGTGGCCCACGATGGGGTAGGCGCGCAGCACGGAGTGTTTGGTCTGCGCGACGTCCCAGGTGCCGAGCGCGGCAACGGCGGCGACGACCGCCGCAGCCACCCACCACGCGCCATGTGTCATGAAGGCCAGTACGACAAGACCCGCGGCCGCCGCCCACACCGCGGCCACGATCAGCAACCTCGTCATCGGACCTCCCGGAAGGTCTCACCCCGGGTTGCTTCCGGGTGGGCGAAATGCCTGCGAGGCGTCATTGTGGCATCACCTATGATCGGCACTTGCGCCACGTCCGTGGCGCGGACAAACCTAGGCAACCGAAGGAGAGTCTCGCCGCGTGGGTGAGCAACCGGTCGACCTGTCCGAGGAGTCGTTGGCCCAAGCCGTCGGCGCGGCCCGGCATGCCTTCGACGCCGCCGCCGACCTGGACGCACTGGCCCGCGCCAAGACCGAGCACCTGGGTGACCGCGCGCCGCTGGCGCTGGCCCGCCAGGCCCTGGCGACGCTGCCCAAGGAAGACCGGGCCGAGGCCGGCAAGCGGGTGAACGTGGCCCGCGGCGAGGCCCAGGCGCGCTACGACGAACGGCTGGTGGCGCTGCGTGCCGAACGCGACGCGGCCGTGCTGGTGGCCGAATCCATCGACGTCACACTGCCCTCGACCCGTCAGCCCCTCGGTGCGCGCCACCCGATCACCATCCTGGCCGAACACATCGCCGACACGTTCGTCGCGATGGGCTGGGAGCTGACCGAGGGCCCCGAGGTCGAGGCCGAGCAGTTCAACTTCGACGCGCTGAACTTCCCGCCCGACCACCCGGCCCGCAGCGAGTCCGACACCTTCCACATCGCACCGGAGGGATCCCGCCAGCTACTGCGCACTCACACCTCACCGGTGCAGGTGCGGACCCTGCTCGACCGCGAGCTACCGGTCTACATCGTCTCGATCGGCCGCACCTTCCGCACCGACGAACTCGACGCCACCCACACCCCGGTCTTCCACCAGGTGGAGGGCTTGGCCGTCGATCGGGGGCTGACGATGGCGCATCTGCGGGGCACACTGGACGCCTTCGCCCGCTCGGAGTTCGGTCCGACGGCCCGCACCCGCATGCGCCCGCACTTCTTCCCCTTCACCGAACCGTCGGCCGAGGTGGATATCTGGTTCCCCAACAAGAAGGGTGGGGCCGGCTGGGTCGAGTGGGGCGGTTGCGGCATGGTCAATCCGAATGTGTTGCGGGCCGCGGGAATCGACCCCGAGGTGTACTCGGGCTTCGCGTTCGGCATGGGTCTGGAGCGAACCCTGCAGTTCCGCAACGGCATTCCCGACATGCGTGACATGGTCGAGGGCGACGTCCGGTTCTCCCTGCCATTCGGAGTCGGGGTCTGATGCGTCTTCCGTACAGCTGGCTACGTGAGGTCGTCCAGCGCGGCGCCCCGGGTTGGGACGTCGAGCCGCACGATCTGGAGCAGGCTCTGATCCGGGTCGGTCACGAGGTCGAAGACATCATCACCCTCGGGCCGGTGACTGGTCCGTTGACCGTCGGACGGGTCAGTGCGATCGAGGAACTCACCGAGTTCAAGAAGCCCATCCGCGCGTGCAAGGTGGATGTGGGTGAAGCGCAGGATCGCGACATCGTCTGCGGCGCAACGAACTTCGCTGTCGGCGATACGGTCGTGGTGGCGCTACCGGGAACCACGCTGCCGGGCGACTTCTTCATCGCGAGCCGCAAGACCTACGGCCGGCTTTCCGACGGCATGATCTGCTCGGCGGCCGAATTAGGCTTGGGTGCCGACCATTCCGGGATCCTTGTGCTGCCTGCGGGCACCGCGCAGCCGGGCGACGACGGCATCGCTGTGCTCGGCCTTGACGACGTGGTGTTCGACCTGGCGGTCACCCCGGATCGGGGCTACTGCATGTCCGTGCGTGGTATCGCTCGCGAGATCGCCTGCGCCTACGACCTGAACTTCGTCGACCCGGCCGACGTCACGCCGCTACCTGCCGAGGGTCCGGCGCTGTCGGTGACCATCGAGCCCGGCACCGGTGTCAGCCGTTTCGCGCTGCGTCCGGTCACCGGTATCGACCCGAAAGCGCTGTCGCCGTGGTGGCTTCGCCGTCGCCTGATGTTGAGCGGTATCCGCCCGATCTCACCGGCGGTCGACGTCACAAACTACGTGATGCTCGAGATCGGGCATCCGATGCACGCGCACGACCGTAGCCGTATCAGCGGTGGGTTCGTGGTCCGGTTCGCCGAACCGGGGGAGACCGTGGTCACCCTCGATGACGTCGAGCGCAAGCTCGATCCCGCCGACGTGCTGATCGTCGACGACGTCGCCACCGCCGCGATCGGCGGGGTCATGGGTGCGGGTACCACCGAGATCGACGACGAGTCCACCGACGTGCTGCTGGAGGCCGCCGTGTGGGATCCCGCCGCGGTGTCCCGCACGATCCGTCGCCTGCACCTGGTCAGTGAGGCCGGCCGTCGCTACGAACGCTCCGTCGACCCGGCGATCTCCGTTGCTGCCCTGGATCGGTGCTCGGCGCTGCTCGCCGAGATCGCGGGCGGCACAGTCGAACCCAGGCTGACCGATTGGCGCGGCGATCCGCCGCGTCAGGACTGGTCACCGGCGCCGGTGCGGATGCGCTTCGACCTCCCGGACCGGACGGCCGGTGTCGACTACGAACCGGGGGCCACGGTCAACCGGCTGACTCAGATCGGCGCGAACGTGGCCGAGGACGGTGACGATCCGGCGATCCTCGTCGTGACGCCGCCGAGCTGGCGGCCCGACCTTGTGCAGCCCGCCGACCTCGTCGAAGAGGTGCTGCGTCTGGAGAGTCTGGACAAGATCCCCTCGGTGCTGCCTGCCGCCCCGGCCGGACGTGGCCTGACCGCCGAACAGAAGCGCCGCCGCGCGGTCGGCAAGTCGCTGGCCCTGTCCGGGTATGTCGAGGTGCTGCCCACGCCGTTCCTGCCGGCCGGTGTCTTCGACACCTGGGGGCTGGCCGCCGATGATGCGCGACGGGCCACCACCTCGGTGCTCAACCCGCTGGAGGCCGACCGGCCGAGCCTGGCCACGACGCTGCTGCCGGCACTGCTGGAAGCCTTGTCCCGCAACGTATCCCGTGGTTTCGCCGACGTGGCGCTGTTCGGCATCGCGCAGGTGGTGCACCCGACCGCGCAGACCCGCCGTCACGAGCTGATCCCGACCCACCGCCGGCCCACCGACGACGAGATCGCGGCGCTGAACGCTTCGCTGCCGGATCAGCCGGTGCACGTCGCCGCCGTTCTGAGCGGGTTGCGTGAGCCGCGCGGCGCCTGGGGTCCGGGCCGCCCGGTAGACGCAGCCGACGCCTTCGAGGCGGTGCGGATCATCGCCCGTGCGTGTGGTGTCGACGTCACCTTGCAGGCCGCCCAGTACCTGCCCTGGCATCCGGGCCGCTGCGCCGAGGTGTTCGTCGACGGCCGGCTGGTCGGGCACGCCGGGCAGCTGCATCCGGCGGTGATCGAACGGGCGGGACTGCCGAAGGGCACCTGTGCGGTGGAGCTGAACCTCGGCGGCATTCCGATCGCCGAGACGCTGCCCGCCCCGCGGGTCTCACCGTTCCCGGCCGTGTTCCAGGACGTCAGCCTGGTGGTGAGCGGGGATGTCGCGGCCCAGGACGTGATCGACGCGGTGCGTGACGGGGCCGGCGAGCTGTTGGAGGATGTCGCACTGTTCGACGTCTACACCGGCCCGCAGGTTGGGGAGGATCGCAAGTCGCTGACGCTGGCGCTGCGGTTCCGTGCGCCCGACCGGACGCTGACCGAGGACGAGGCCAGTGCCGCGCGGGATGCCGCGGTGGCCGCGGCCGCCGAACGCGTCGGCGCCCAGCTCCGTGCCTGACCACCGTCCCCGCCGGGGTTCGCCCAAACCGACACACGGGCGAACTTATGCGAGTAGATCGCAGCATTTCGTCGAGCTCGATATTAATGAATTTGCATAGGGCTGCATAAACATGCAGAATTTCGGGGTGACTTCGGTAGCGATAGCCGGTGCCAGCGGGTATGCCGGCGGTGAGATCCTGCGCCTGCTGCTCGGCCATCCGGCCTATGCGGACGGCCGGCTGACGATCGGGGCGCTGACCGCCGCCGCCAGCGCGGGCACGCAGCTCGCCGAGCATCATCCCCACCTGCTGCCGCTGGCCGACCGAGTCCTGGACCCCACCGACGCCGACGTCCTCGCCGGTCATGACGTGGTGTTCCTGGGCCTGCCGCACGGCCATTCGGCCGCGCTGGCCGAGCAGCTCGGAGAGGGCACCCTGATCATCGACTGCGGCGCCGACTTCCGGCTCACCGACGCCGACGCCTGGCAACGGTTCTACGGCACGCCATACGCCGGCAGCTGGCCCTACGGACTGCCGGAACTGCCCGGCGGCCGCGAGCGGCTGCGGGGCACCACCCGAGTGGCGGTGCCCGGCTGCTATCCCACCGCAGCACTGCTCGCGCTGTTTCCCGCGATCGCCGACGATCTCGTCGAGCCGAATATCACGATCGTCGCGGTCAGCGGGACTTCAGGCGCCGGCCGGGCCGCCAAGGTCGACCTGCTGGGCTCGGAGGTGATCGGCTCGGCGCGGGCCTACAACATCGCCGGCGCCCACCGGCACACCCCCGAGATCGCCCAGGGCTTGCGAGGCGTGACCGAGCGCGACGTCACCGTCTCCTTCACCCCGGTGCTGATCCCCACCTCCCGCGGCATCCTGGCCACCTGCACCGCCCGCACCCAGGCGCCGCTGTCGCAGATCCGTCTCGCCTACGAGAAGGCCTACGGCGACGAGCCGTTCATCCATCTGCTGCCCGAAGGGCAACTGCCCCGCACCGGCGCGGTGATCGGCAGCAACGCCGCGCAACTTGCGGTCGCCGTGGATGCCGACGCCGGTGTTCTGGTCGCGGTGTGCGCGATCGACAACCTGGTGAAGGGCACTGCCGGCGCGGCGGTGCAATCGATGAACCTTGCCTTGGGCTGGACCGAAACCGAAGGACTGTCGATCGTGGGAGTGGCGCCGTGACGAGTATCGGAGGGCAGGAGCTGAGGAGCGCGGGAATGAACACAGATCAGGCCAAACTGGTTCACACCCAAGGGGTTACCGCACCCGCGGGTTTCCGCGCGACGGGCATCGCCGCCGGGATCAAGAAATCCGGTGCGCTCGACCTGGCGCTGGTGTTCAACGAGGGCCCCGACTACGCCGCGGCCGGCGTGTTCACCCGCAATCAGGTGAAGGCCGCGCCGGTGCAGTGGAGCCAGCAGGTGCTGACCACCGGCCGGCTGCGTGCGGTCCTGCTCAACTCCGGTGGTGCGAACGCCTGCACCGGCCCGGCGGGCTTCCAGGACGTCCACGCCACCGCTGAGGCCCTGGCCGGCGCGCTGAGCGACTGGGGCACCGAGACCGGCCCCATCGAGGTGGCGATCTGCTCGACCGGCCTGATCGGCGACCGCCTGCCGATGGACAAGATGCGCAAGGGAATCACCGAGATCGTCCACGAGCTCGCCGGCGGTCTCACCGGCGGCGAGGAAGCCGCACGCGCCATCATGACCACCGACACCGTTCCCAAACAGGTTGCGCTGCATCACTCTGTCGTGTCCGGTGAGAACTGGACCGTCGGCGGCATGGCCAAGGGCGCCGGCATGCTGGCCCCGTCGCTGGCCACCATGCTGGTCGTGCTCACCACCGACGCCGTCGCCGACGCTGCCGCACTGGACACCGCACTGCGCCGCGCGACCGCCAAGACCTTCGACCGCCTCGACGTGGACGGCAGCTGCTCCACCAACGACACGGTGCTGCTGCTCGCCTCCGGCGCCAGTGAGATCACGCCCAGCCAGGCCGATCTCGACGCCGCCGTGCTGCAGGTGTGCGACGACCTGTGCGCGCAACTGCAGGCCGACGCCGAGGGCGTCACCAAGCGGATCGCGATCACCGTCACCGGGGCGCCCAGCGACGACGACGCGGTGACCGCCGCCCGGATCATCGCCCGCGACAGCCTGGTCAAGACGGCACTGTTCGGCTCCGATCCGAACTGGGGCCGGGTGCTCGCCGCGGTCGGCATGGTGCCGTTCGCCATCGATGCGCAGCGGATCACCGTGTCGTTCAACGGCTTCCCGGTGTGCATCGACGGCGCCGGTGCACCCGGCGCCCGCGACGTCGACCTGGCCGGCGCCGACATCGACGTCACCGTCGACCTGAAGCTCGGCAACGGGCAGGCCACCATCCGCACCACCGACCTCTCGCACGCCTACGTCGAAGAGAACTCGGCCTACAGCTCATGACCGCGACCGTGAACACCAAGGCCGCCGTGCTCGCCGAGGCCCTGCCATGGCTCAAGCAACTCAACGGCAAGATCGTCGTCGTCAAATACGGCGGCAACGCGATGACCGACGACTGGCTCAGGGCCGCGTTCGCGGCCGACATGGTGTTCCTGCGCAACGTCGGCGTCCATCCGGTCGTGGTGCACGGCGGTGGCCCGCAGATCAGCGCGATGCTCAAGAAGCTCGGCATCGAAGGGGAATTCAAGGGCGGCTTCCGGGTCACCACACCCGAGGTGCTCGACGTCGCTCGGATGGTGCTGTTCGGTCAGGTCGGGCGTGAGCTGGTGAACCTGATCAATGCGCACGGCCCCTACGCGGTCGGCCTCACGGGGGAGGACGCCCACCTGTTCACCGCCGTGCGTCGCGGCGTCATCGTGGACGGGGTGGCCACCGACATCGGTCTGGTCGGCGATATCGACCACGTCAACGCCGCTGCGGTCCTGGATCTCATTGCCGCCGGGCGTATTCCGGTGATCTCCACGATCGCCCCGGATCTCGATGGCGTTGTGTACAACGTCAACGCCGACACCGCCGCCGCGGCGGTCGCCGAGGCGCTCGGCGCCGAGAAGCTGCTGATGCTGACCGATGTCGAGGGGCTCTACACCCGGTGGCCCGACCGCGACTCGCTGGTCAGCCAGATCGACACCGCCACGCTTAGCGGGCTGCTGCCGACCCTGGAGAGCGGCATGATCCCCAAGATCGAGGCGTGCCTGCGGGCCGTCGACGCCGGGGTCCCCAGCGCGCACGTCATCGACGGCCGCGTCGAACACTGTGTCCTGGTCGAGTTGTTCACCGACGAAGGCACCGGAACGAAGGTGATCGCATGACATCCGGCGGGCAGGAGCTAAGCGACTCGGGGATGGGCCTGCTCGAACGTTGGCAGACCGTCATGATGGACAACTACGGCACGCCGCCGCTGGCGCTGGCCAGCGGTGACGGGGCGGTGGTGACCGACGAGAACGGCACGACCTACCTCGATCTGCTCGGCGGCATTGCCGTCAACATCCTTGGCCATCGTCATCCCGCGTTCATCGAAGCCGTCACCACCCAGCTGAACACGTTGGGCCACACCTCGAACCTGTATGCCACCGAACCGGGCATCGCCCTGGCCGAGGCGCTGGTCGGCCAGCTCGGCGCCCCGGCGCGGGTGTTCTTCTGCAACTCCGGCACCGAGGCCAACGAGGTCGCCTTCAAGCTCACCCGGCTCACCGGGCGGACCAAGCTTGTCGCCGCCCAGAACGCCTTCCACGGCCGCACGATGGGATCGCTGGCGCTGACCGGTCAGCCCAGCAAGCAGGCGCCGTTCGAGCCGCTGCCGGGCCACGTCACACACGTGCCCTTCGGCGATGTCGAGGCGCTTGCCGCGGCCGTCGACGACGAGACCGCGGCGGTGTTCCTCGAACCGATCATGGGTGAGGGTGGCGTCGTCGTCCCCCCGGCCGGGTATCTGGTTGCGGCGCGGGAGATAACCAACCGCCACGGCGCGCTGCTGGTCCTCGACGAGGTACAGACCGGGGTCGGTCGCACGGGGTCGTTCTTCGCCCACCAACACGACGGGGTCACCCCGGATATCGTCACCCTGGCCAAGGGGCTGGGCGGCGGACTGCCGATCGGAGCCTGCCTGGCGATCGGCGCGACCGCCCAGCTGATGACGCCCGGCCTGCACGGCTCCACGTTCGGCGGCAACCCGGTGTGCACCGCGGCGGCGTTGGCCGTGCTGCGGGTGCTGGCCGACGAGGGCCTGGTCGAGCGGGCCGACGTGCTCGGCAAGACGCTGCACCACGGCATCGAATCCCTCGGGCATCCGCTGGTCGACCATGTGCGGGGCCGCGGCCTGCTGCGCGGAGTCGTCCTCACCGCACCACAGGCCAAAGCGGTTGAGACAGCCGCCCGCGCAGCCGGTTTCCTGGTCAACGCGGCCGCACCCGACGTGGTGCGGCTGGCTCCGCCCCTGATCATCACCGAGGCGCAGATCGACACCTTCCTGTCCGCACTGCCCGCGATCCTGGACACCGCCTTCGACAGTGGCGATTCGGCCGGGGCCACCCCATGAGCACGCTGCGGCACTTCCTGCGCGACGACGACCTCAGCCCGCAGGAGCAGGCGGAGGTCCTCGCTCTCGCCGCCGAGCTCAAGGCGGCGCCAATGAGTCGGCGCCCGCTGGAGGGCCCGCGCGGTGTCGCGGTGATCTTCGACAAGAACTCCACCCGCACCCGGTTCTCCTTCGAGATCGGCATCGCCCAGTTGGGCGGGCACGCGGTGGTGGTCGACGGACGCGCCACGCAGCTCGGACGCGAAGAGACCCTCGAGGACACCGGCCGGGTGCTGTCCCGCTACGTCGACGCGATCGTGTGGCGGACGTTCGCCCAGCAGCGGTTGGCCGCAATGGCCTCGGCTGCAACGGTTCCGGTGGTCAACGCTCTGTCCGACGAGTTCCATCCCTGCCAGGTGCTCGCCGACCTGCAGACGCTGGCCGAGCGCAAGGGTTCGCTGGCCGGGCTGCGGATGACCTACTTCGGTGACGGCGCCAACAACATGGCGCACTCGCTGATGTTGGGCGGGGTGACCGCGGGCATCCACGTCACCATCGCCGCGCCGACGGGTTTCGAGCCCCACCCCCTGTTCGTGGCCGCCGCCGAGAAGCGCGCCGAGCAGACCGGTGCCACCGTCACCCTGACCGCCGACCCGGTCGCCGGTGCGACCGGCGCCGACGTCCTGGTCACCGACACCTGGACGTCGATGGGGCAGGAGAACGACGGCCTGGACCGGGTCGGGCCGTTCCGGCCCTTCCAGCTCAACACCAACCTGCTCGTGCACGCCGACTCCGAAGCTGTTGTGCTGCATTGCCTTCCGGCCCACCGCGGCCATGAGATCACCGACGAGGTGATCGACGGCCCGCACAGCGCGGTCTGGGACGAGGCCGAGAACCGGTTGCACGCCCAGAAGGCGCTGCTGGCGTGGCTGCTGGATCGGTCATGACCAGCGAGGTGAGCACCACCCGGGCCGGCCGGCAGGCCCGAATCGTGGCGATCCTGTCGTCGCGCTCGGTGCACAGCCAGAGCGAGCTGGCCGGCATGCTCGCCGACGACGGCATCGAGGTCACTCAGGCCACCCTGTCGCGCGACCTCGAAGAGCTCGGCGCGGTCAAACTGCGCGGCGCCGACGGCGGGGTCGGGGTCTACGTCGTCCCCGAGGACGGCAGCCCCGTGCGGGGAGTGGCGGGCGGCACCGAGCGGTTGTCGCGGATGCTCGGCGAACTGCTGGTCTCCACCGACGCCAGCGCCAACCTGGCCGTGCTGCGCACCCCGCCCGGGGCGGCGCATTATCTTGCCAGTGCGATCGACCGCGCGGCGCTTCCCGATGTCGTCGGCACGATCGCCGGCGACGACACCATCCTGGTGGTGGCACGCGAGCCGATGACCGGCGCCCAGTTGGCCACCATGTTCGAGACCATCCGTTAACAGCAGCCCGAAAATAGCAGCAGCCCGAAAAACGAAGGAGCACTTCATGTCCGAGCGCGTCATCTTGGCGTATTCCGGCGGCCTGGACACCTCGGTGGCCATCAGCTGGATCGGCAAGGAGACCGGCAAGGAGGTGGTGGCGGTGGCCATCGACCTCGGCCAAGGCGGCGAGGACATGGACGTGGTCCGTCAGCGCGCCCTCGACTGCGGTGCCGTCGAGGCGGTCGTGGTCGATGCCCGTGACGAGTTCGCCGAGCAGTACTGCCTGCCGGCGATCCAGTCCAACGCCCTCTACATGGACCGCTACCCGCTGGTGTCGGCGCTGAGCCGGCCGTTGATCGTCAAGCACCTGGTGACCGCAGCCCGGGAACACGGCGGCGGCATCGTCGCGCACGGCTGCACCGGCAAGGGTAACGACCAGGTCCGCTTCGAGGTCGGGTTCGCCTCGCTGGCACCGGATCTGGAGGTGCTGGCCCCGGTCCGCGACTACGCCTGGACCCGGGAGAAGGCCATCGCCTTCGCCGAGCAGAACGACATCCCGATCAACGTCACCAAGCGCTCGCCGTTCTCCATCGACCAGAACGTCTGGGGCAGGGCGGTGGAGACCGGCTTCCTCGAGCACCTGTGGAACGCACCCACCAAGGACGTCTACGACTACACCGAAGACCCGACGCTGAACTGGAACACCCCCGACGAGGTCATCGTCGGCTTCGAACGGGGCGTGCCGGTGTCCATCGACGGCAAGCCGGTCTCGGTGCTGGAAGCCATCGTCGAGCTGAACCTTCGCGCCGGCGCCCAGGGGGTGGGCCGCCTCGACGTGGTGGAAGACCGGCTGGTCGGCATCAAGAGCCGCGAGATCTACGAGGCGCCGGGCGCGATGGTGCTGATCACCGCGCACACCGAACTCGAGCATGTCACGCTGGAACGCGAGTTGGGCCGGTTCAAGCGGGGGACCGACCGCAAATGGGGCGAGCTCGTCTACGACGGCCTGTGGTTCTCGCCGCTGAAGCGGTCGCTGGAGGCTTTCGTCGCCGACACCCAGACCCATGTCACCGGCGAGATCCGAATGGTGTTGCACGGCGGGCACATCGCCGTCAACGGCCGCCGCAGCCCGACCTCGCTGTACGACTTCAACCTGGCCACCTACGACGAGGGGGACACCTTCGACCAGTCGTCGGCCAAGGGCTTCGTGCATGTGCATGGCTTGTCGTCGAAGATCGCCGCGCGCCGGGACCTCGCCCAGTGACGCCCAAACTCACGTTTGGCCGCGAAAGTGCGAGTAGACCGCGCCGGAACGTCGATCTCGGCGTAAGGCGTACACCGTGAGCACCAACGAGGGCTCGCTGTGGGGTGGGCGGTTCGCCGACGGGCCCGCTCCCGCGCTCGCGGCGCTGAGCAAGTCCACCCACTTCGACTGGGTACTGGCGCCCTATGACGTCGCCGCCTCCAAGGCGCACGCCAAGGTGCTGCACGGCGCCGGCCTGCTGACCGACGAACAGCGTGACGGGCTGCTCGCCGGGCTGGAAAGCCTGGGCCACGACGTCGCCGATGGCAGCTTCGCTCCGTTGGACAGCGACGAGGACGTGCACGGGGCGCTGGAACGCGGGCTGATCGAGAGGGTCGGCGCCGATCTGGGCGGCCGGCTGCGCGCCGGCCGTTCGCGCAACGATCAGGTGGCCACGCTGTTCCGGATGTGGCTGCGGGACGGAATGCGGCGGGTGGCCGACGCTGCACTGGAGGTGGTTTCGGCGCTGGCAACCCAGGCGGCCGCACACCCCACGGCGATCATGCCCGGTAAGACCCATCTGCAGGCGGCGCAGCCGGTGCTGCTGGCCCACCACCTGCTGGCCCACGCCCACCCGCTGTTGCGCGACGTCGACCGCATCGTCGACTTCGACCGGCGGACCGCGGTGTCCCCGTACGGATCGGGCGCGCTGGCCGGTTCGTCGCTGGGCCTCGACCCGGACGCCATCGCTGCGGAGCTGGGTTTCGCTGCGGCAGCAGATAATTCGATCGATGCGACCGCTTCCCGGGACTTCGCCGCCGAGGCTGCGTTCGTGCTGGCGATGATCGCCGTGGACCTATCCCGGCTCGCCGAGGACATCATCTTGTGGAGCACCACCGAATTCGGCTACGTCACCCTGCACGACGCGTGGTCGACGGGCAGCTCGATCATGCCGCAGAAGAAGAACCCCGACATCGCCGAACTGGCCCGCGGCAAGTCCGGGCGGCTGATCGGCAATTTGACCGGCCTGCTGGCCACCCTCAAGGCGCAACCGCTGGCCTACAACCGGGACCTGCAGGAAGACAAGGAGCCGGTGTTCGACTCGGTGGCCCAGCTGGAGTTGGTGCTGCCCGCGATGGCCGGGCTGGTCGCGACCCTGCACTTCGACACCGAGCGGATGGCCGCGATCGCGCCGGCCGGCTATACCTTGGCCACCGACATCGCCGAATGGCTGGTGCGCCGCGGTGTCCCGTTCCGGGTGGCCCACGAGACGGCCGGTGCGGCGGTCCGCGCCGCCGAGAGCCGCGGGGTCGGACTCGACGAACTGACCGATGACGAGCTCGCCCAGCTCAGCGACGCGCTTACCCCGGGAGTGCGGGAGGTGCTGACCGTTGAGGGCTCAGTGTCGGCACGCGACGCCCGCGGCGGAACCGCGCCGGTGCAGGTGGCCAAACAGTTGGGGACCGTGCGCGCCGCCGCCGAGAAACTGCGGGCCGAACTGCGCCGCTGAACCGCGAGGGCCCGGACAACTTTCCCCGATGGCCGGCAAGACGAGCGGGATGGGATACGAGCTGTTCCGGCGGCGGCAGTTTCGTGAACTTTGGTCGGCCAACTCCGCGCTGAACCTCGGCCTGGTCCAATTCGCTCAGCAGCAAGATGTCCCAGACGGTCGGGCCGATCCTGGGCGGCTACCTGATGGGTCTGGCGGGCGCCGCGGTGGTGTTGTTCACCCGAGCGGTGTCGCATCTGCTGATGATCGTCGCCCTGCTCCGGCTTCCCAAAGGACGCCGTCATCGCGGCAGTTACGACAGCGGGCCGGTTGGGGCCGTGCTCGGGAATGCTGGCGCTGCTGCCGCTGGGGGCCAAGGAGAACGTTCAGACCGGGGCGATCGGATACGGCGGGCTGCTGGCGGCGCTGGGGATCGGCACCACGGCGGGGGCGTCGTTGATGCCGTTGCTGCAGCGGCATGTCTGCGGTGGCGTTGGCCGGTTTCGGCTTCGGCGTGATCGCCTGCGGTCAAAGAGTCAGCTGCCTGACTCGACCAACTCGGAGAGCTCCAGCCAGCGGCTTTCCTTGTCGGCCACCTCGGCTTCCAGCTCGCGCAGCTGTTGGGTCAGCTTGGTGATGCCGACATGGTCGGACTGGTCGTGCTCGGCGAGCTCCACATGCTTGGCGTTGACCCGGTCGGCCAGCTTCGCCAGCGCACGATCCAGGGCGGCGATCTCCTTTTCCACGTTGCGCAGTTCGGCCCCCGACAGGGCGGCCGGCTGCGTCGACCGAGCGGCAGGCACCCCGCCGTCGCCATCCGGCTTGCGGGCAGCGATGCGCAGGTACTCATCGACACCGCCGGGCAGGTGCCGCAGATGGCCGTGCACTATCGCGTACTGCTGATCGGTGACCCGCTCCAGCAGATACCGGTCGTGGGACACCACGATCAGCGTGCCCGGCCAGGAATCCAGCAGATCCTCGGTGGCCGAGAGCATATCGATGTCGACGTCGTTGGTGGGCTCGTCGAGCACCAGGACGTTGGGTTCTTCGAGGAGCGTCAGCATCAGTTGCAGGCGCCTGCGCTGACCGCCGGAGAGCTCGCCCACCCGCACCGACAACAGGTCACGCCGAAAACCCAAGCGCTCCAACAACTGCGTGGGGGTGATGTCCTTGCCGTCGACCTGGTAGTCCGTCTTGAGTCGGCCGACGACGTCGCGGACCATGTCCCCGGCGATGTCGGTGAGCTGACTGGACTGCTGATCGAGCATCGCCAGGCGGACGGTCTTGCCACGCTTGACCCGCCCCGAATCCGGCGTCACGGTGCCGGCGATCAGGCCGAGCAGCGTCGACTTGCCCGCGCCGTTGGCCCCTAGGATGCCGGTGCGCTCGCCGGGCCCGATGCGCCATTCCACCTCCCGCAGAACGGTCTTCCCGCCGTAGGACACCGACACGTCGAGCAAGTCGATGACGTCCTTGCCCAGTCGCGCGGTGGCGAGCTTGGCCAGTTCGACGTTGTCACGCAGCGGCGGGACGTCCTCGATCAACTGGTTGGCCGCGTCGATGCGGAACTTGGGCTTGGAGGTGCGTGCCGGCGCCCCGCGCCGCAGCCAGGCGAGCTCCTTGCGCATCAAGTTCTGCCGTTTGGCCTCCGCCGCGGCGGCGACGCGATCGCGTTCGACCCGCTGCAGCACGTACGCCGCATAGCCGCCGTCGAAGGGCTCGACGATCCCGTCGTGCACCTCCCAGGTGGTGTTGGCCACCTCGTCGAGGAACCAACGGTCGTGGGTCACCAGCAGCAGCCCGCCGACGTTGCGGGACCACCGCTGTTTGAGGTGCTCGGCCAGCCAGGTGATGCCCTCGATGTCGAGGTGGTTGGTCGGCTCGTCGAGGGCGATCACGTCCCAGTCGCCGATCAGCAACGCCGCGAGCTGAACCCGGCGACGCTGGCCGCCCGAGAGCACCGCCACCGGCGACTGCCAGTCGATGTCGGACACCAGCCCGGCGACCACGTCGCGGATGCGGGGATTGCCCGCCCATTCGTGCTCGGGCAGGTCGCCGACCAGAAGCGTGCCCACTGGGGTGTCCGCGGCCATGGTGTCGGCCTGGTCGAGTGCGGCGACCCGTAAGCCGCTGCGCTGCGTCACCCGGCCGGAATCGGGAGCGATGCGGCCGGTGAGCATCCCCATCAGGCTCGACTTACCGTCGCCGTTGCGGCCCACGATGCCGATCCGGGCACCGTCGTTGACCCCGACGGTCACCGACTCGAAAACGACTTGATTCGGATATTCCAGATGGAGGGCTTCGGCGCCGAGCAGGTGTGCCACTGGGACGACCCTAGTGCAGTCGGCCGTGCCCCAACTGACCTGCCAAAGCTGCGGGTGGGCGGCCCGCCCTGTGCCATGATGTGCAGGCTGTCGGGGGCTGGAGCGCTGCGGCGATGTCGGACAGGGGTACAGCGGTGGATCTGAACTTGTCGGCGGTCACCAGGCCTGTGGAGCGCCTGATGGCCACGGCGCAGAACGGTTTCGAGGTGCTGCGCTGGGGCGGCCTGGAGACCGGTGTGGTGCCCTCGCCGTTCCAGATCGTCGAGAGCAAGCCGATGTACAAGCTCCGGCGCTACTTCCCGCCGGACACCCGGCCCGGACAGGCGCCTGCCGGCCCGCCCGTGCTGATGGTGCACCCGATGATGATGTCGGCGAATATGTGGGACGTCACCAAGGAAGACGGCGCGGTCGGCATCCTGCATGCGGCCGGGATCGATCCGTGGGTCATCGACTTCGGCTCACCGGACGAGGTCGAGGGTGGCATGGAACGCACGCTGACCGACCACATCGTGGCGTTGAGCGAGGCGATCGACGCGGTCAAGGACGCCACCGGACACGGAGTGCACCTGGTCGGTTACTCCCAGGGCGGCATGTTCTGCTATCAGACCGCGGCCTACCGGCGGTCCAAGGACATCGACAGCGTCGTAGCGTTCGGCTCCCCGGTGGACACCCTGGCGGCACTGCCGATGGGCATCCCGCCCAACTTCGGCGCCGTGGCCGCCGACTTCATGGCCGATCACGTTTTCAACCGGGTGGACATCCCGGGCTGGCTGGCCCGCACCGGGTTCCAGATGCTCGATCCGCTCAAGACCGCGAAAGCCCGCGTCGACTTTCTGCGCCAGCTCCATGACCGCGAGGCGCTGCTACCCCGGGAACAGCAGCGGCGGTTCCTCGACAGCGAAGGCTGGATCGCGTGGTCCGGTCCGGCGATCTCCGAGCTGCTCAAGCAGTTCATCGCCCACAACCGGATGATGACCGGTGGCTTCGCCATCAACGGTCAGCTGGTGACGCTGACCGACATCACCTGCCCGGTGCTGGCGTTCATCGGCGAGGTCGATGACATCGGCCAGCCCGCCTCGGTGCGCGGGATCCGGCGGGCCGCGCCGACCGCCGAGGTATACGAGGCGATGATCCGGGCCGGACACTTCGGCCTGGTCGTCGGGTCCAAGGCCGCCACGACGTCGTGGCCCACCGTCGCGGAGTGGGTGCTGTGGCTGTCCGGCCAGGGGCAGTGTCCGGTCAACATCTCGCGGATGCAGGAGAACGACGGCGAGGCCTCCGAGTCGGGTGTGGCGTTGAGCTCGCGCGTCATCCACGGCGTCGCCGAGGCGTCGGGCCTGGCTCTGTCGCTGGCGCGTGGCGCGGCCGACGCGATGGTCAGCGCCAACAAGTCCATGCGCACCCTGGCCGTGGAGACCGCGCGCACGTTGCCGCGGCTGGTCCGGCTCGGTCAGATCAATGACCACACCAGGATCTCGCTGGGCCGGATCATCGACGAGCAGGCCAACGGCGCCCCCAACGGCGAGTTCCTGCTCTTCGACGGCCGCGTCCACACCTATGAGGCCGTCAACCGCCGGATCAACAACGTCGTGCGGGGTCTGATCGCGGTGGGTGTTCGCCAGGGCGTGCGTGTCGGGGTGCTGATGGACACCCGCCCGTCGGCCCTGGTGGCTATCGCTGCGCTGTCCCGCCTCGGCGCGGTGGCGGTGCTGATGCCGCCGGACGTCGACCTCGACGATGCCGTCCGTCTGGGCGGGGTGAGCGAGGTCATCACCGACCCCGGCAATCTGGCGGCCGCGCGTCGCCTGCCGGTCAAGGTTCTGGTGCTCGGCGGCGGTGAGTCCCGCGATCTGAACCTGCCCGGCGGCAGCGACGTCGTCGACATGGAGAAGATCGACCCCGACGTCGTGGCGCTGCCCGGCTGGTACCGGCCCAACCCCGGGTTCGCCCGCGATCTCGCGTTCGTGGCGTTCAGCACGATCGGCGGCGAGTTGGTGCCCAAGCAGATCACCAACTACCGGTGGGCGTTGTCGGCGTTCGGCACAGCTTCGGCCGCCGCCCTGAGCCGGGGCGACACGGTCTACTGCCTGACTCCGCTGCACCACCAGTCCGGGCTGCTGGTCAGCCTCGGTGGGGCGGTGGTCGGCGGCACCCGGATCGCCCTGTCGCGGGGGCTGCGTTCGGACCGCTTCCTGGCCGAGATCCGCCAGTACGGCGTGACGGTCGTGTCCTACACCTGGACGATGTTGCGCGACGTCTTGGACGACATGGATGAGCCCGGCCTCTTCCTAAGCGGCAACCACCCCGTGCGGCTGTTCATCGGCTCGGGCATGCCGACCGGACTGTGGCAACGCACGGTCGACGCGTTCACACCGGCCAACATCGTCGAGTTCTTCGCCACCACCGACGGGCAGGCCGTGCTGGCCAATGTGGCCGGCGCCAAGGTCGGCAGCAAGGGCCGCCCGCTGCCGGGGGCCGGACAGGTCGAGTTGGCCGCTTACGACGCCGCCGACGACGTGATCATCGAGGACGAGCGCGGCTTCGTCGCGGTTGCAGAGCCCAATCAGGTCGGGGTGCTGTTGGCCCGACCGTGGGGGCCGATCGACCCGACGGCGCTGGTCAAGCGGGGTGTGTTCGCGCCCGGGGACACCTGGATCTCCACCGAGTACGTGTTCCGGCGCGACGCCGACGGCGACTTCTGGCTGTTGGGGAACCGGCCGATGTTGATCCGCACTCCGCGGGGGGTGGTGTTCCCCGAGCCGGTAACCGATGCGATCAGTCGTATCCCGGCGGTCGACGTGGCCGCGACCTATGGGGTGGAGGTGGCCGACGGCATGCTCGCGGTCGCCGCCGTCACGCTGCGCCCGGGGACCACCGTCACCGCCGCCGACCTGACTGCCGCCGTCTCGGCCATGCCGGTCGGACTGCCCCCGGACATCGTGCACGTGGTGCCCGAGATCCCGCTGAGCGCGACCTATCGGCCGACCGTGTCGGCGCTGCGGGCGGCAGGCGTGCCCAAGGCGTCGCGTAACGCGTGGCATCTGGACCCCGATACGGGGGAGTACAAGCGCTTCACGGCTGCGGTACGTGCGCACCTTGGTGGTGTGCGGACCTGAGCTTCTGCCCAGGTCGTGCGGCGCTGTTAGGCTCGCCCAATAGTTCTAGGTGCCCACGCGTCGGAGGAATGCATGACAACGCAGACCGGTTCTCGCCACTGGCATCGGGCCGTCCACGGGATGACGATCGGCGCGCTGAGTGCGGGTCTGCTGGTCGGCCTGGGCGCCGCCCCGGCGCTGGCCGACCCGGGCACCACCCCGGCGACACCGTCAGCCACCGCGAACGCCGACAACGGCGTCCCGCAGTTCCAGAGCGCGGACCAGCTGCTGATGTACGTCGACCAGGAATACGACCAGGGTTCCGGTGGCGGCCAGCTATCCAACCTGATCAAGTCGGTGATGAAGCTGCGGGCGCAGGGCGTCAAGCCGTCGAAGACCAACATCGCCGAGATCCAGAACGCGTTGCAATACCGCCCGAACCAGAAGCCGCTGATCGACGCGCTGCAGGACACGCTGGGCTATCAGCAGAAGATCTTCGCCCAGCTGCAGATCCTTCAGCAGGCCCAGCAGGCTCAACAGAACAATGCGGTGATGGGTGCCGGCCAGATGCCGAGCGACGGCAACCCGGCCATCGGGGGCAGCGCCCCGGTCATGCCCGCACCGGCCAGCCCTTAAGCGCCGTGCTCGACGCCAAGCTGCTGGAAATCCTGGTGTGCCCGGCCGACCGCGGTCCGCTGGTGCTCGTCGACGACGTCCTCTACAACCCGCGCCTGCACAAGGCCTACCGCATCGATGCCGGCATCCCGGTGCTGCTCGTCGACGAGGCTGTCGACGTCGGCCCCGAGGAGCACGAGCGGCTGATCACGCGCGCGGGGGCCTAGCCCCGCGGCAGCTCGCCGGTCAGGTAGCGCTGCAAGTTTGGTGCAATCGTGGCTGCGATCGCCTCCGGGGGTAGTGAGGCGAACGGCTCCAGCGCAATGATGTAGCGCGCCACGACCACTCCCACGAGTTGAGACGCCACGTACTGCACCCGCAGCCGGCCGCTGCCCGGCGGGTTGTCCACGCGGGGGGCGATCTCGGCGGTGATCACTTCCTGCAGGAACGACCGGATCAGGCTCACGTCGGAGCCGGTCAACAGCGACCGCAGGGTGGCGACCAGTCCCGCGCCCATCTCGGAGTCCCACAGCGGCAACAGGATTGACGGCAGCACGTGACCGAGTTCGTCGACCGGGGTGTCCCGCAGCGGCACCAGCACCGCCATCGGGTCGACCGGAATGTTGATCGCCGCGACGAACAGCTGCTGTTTGGTCCCGAAGTAGTGGTGCACCAGCGCCGGGTCGACACCAGCGGAGGCAGCGATCGTCCGAATCGAGGTGTTGTCGATCCCATTGCGGGCGAACAGCTCTCGCGCGGCACCCAGGATCCGGTCCCGGGTGTCTGAGGTACCGCGGGGGCGGCCGGGTCGCTTGGGTCGCCCGCGGGCGGCCGTCACGGAGTCCGCCGCCGCAGGGTCGCCGCCGCCAGCGCCAGTGCGACCACCGCGAAGCCGAGCACGACGACCATGTCACGCACCGCGACGTCGGTCAGCTCGGCGTGGGCGTTGACCTGCTGGAGGGCCTCGAGCGCGTAGCTGGCCGGCATCGCGTTGCTGATCAATTCCAGCCAGCCGGGCATCAGATTCCGGGGCACGATGATCCCGGCCAACAGCAGTTGCGGGACGATGACGACCGGCATGAACTGAACGGCCTGGAATTCGGTGCGAGCGAACGCGCTGGCCAGCAGCCCCAGCCCGACCCCGAGCACGGCATTGAGCACCGCGATAACGAACACCCACATCGGGTTGCCGTGGGTGTCGAAGCCGAGCAGCCAGAACGACACCAGGCACGCCAGCGTGGCCTGGCCGGCGGCGGCGATGGAAAAGGCCGTGCCGTAGGCCGCCAGCAGGTCGAATCGGCGCAGCGGTGTGGTCAGGATGCGCTCCAGCGTCCCCGACGCCCGCTCGCGCTGCATGGTGATCGAGGTGATGAGGAACATCACGAACAACGGGAACAGGCCCAACAGGATCAGGCAGGCCGTCTGGAACGGCGAGACCGAGCCCGGCCGGCTCGGCACGTCGGCGAACATGAAGTACATCAGGGTGATCACCGCGCTGGGCACCACCAGAATCATGGCGACGCTGCGACGGTCGGACCGCAGCTGGCGCAGGATCCGGGTGGTTGTCGCCAGGTAGGCGCGGGGACTCAGCTTGCCGACTGTACGGTGCTGTGCCTGATGACGAACAGGAACGCTTCCTCCAGCGACGTACATCCGGTGTCCTCTCGTAGCCGGTCGGGTGTGGTGTGGGCCAACAGTCGACCGTCGCGCATGAGCAACAGGTCCGCGCAATGGTCTGCCTCGTCCATCACGTGGCTGGACACCAGCAGAGTGGTGCCGCGGCGGGCCAGGGCATGGAACTGCTGCCACAGGTCGGCGCGCAGCACCGGGTCCAGGCCGACAGTCGGCTCGTCGAGTACCAGCAGCTCGGGGTGACAGACGAGCGCGCAGGCCAGCGAGACCCGAGCCCGTTGACCGCCGGACAGATTCCCGCAGTAGGCCCCGGCGTGATCGCGCAGCCCGACGCCATCGACAGCCTCCTCGGCGGCCGCGGCGTCCACACCGTAGAGGGCGGCGAAGTAGCGGACGTTGTCGATGACTCGCAGGTCGTTGTAGATGGTCGGGTCCTGGGTGACGTAGCCCACCCGGCGGCGCAGTGGGGGAGAACCCGCCGGGTGGCCGAGCACCGTCACGGTTCCGGACTTGATGACCTGGGTGCCGACGATGCTGCGCATCAGAGTGGTCTTGCCACAGCCAGACGGGCCCAACAACCCGGTGACCGAGCCGCGGGCGATCCGCACCGAGAAGTCGGGCAGGGCCACCCGCTTGCCGCGGACCACTCGCAGGTGGTCGACCTCGACGGCGGCATCGGGGCGGACAGCCCTTAATTCATCACTCGATGAATTCATCACGCGATGAATAATGCGCTCTGATGGTGGACGGGTCAAGAGTTCGGGCAGAATCTGCTCCGATGAGTGTCGAGTGGCTCAACGTCGACCCGGTCTCGGCGGCCCGCCGACTGCTCGGTGGGGTGCTCAGTTGCCGTGGCGTTGGTGCCCTCATCGTCGAAGTCGAGGCCTACGGCGGCCCGCTCGACGGGCCGTGGCCCGACGCCGCTTCGCACTCGTTCCGCGGTCGAGGCGCCCGCAACGCGGTGATGTTCGGTCCCGCGGGGCGGCTTTACACCTACCGAAGCCACGGCATCCACGTCTGCGCGAACGTGTCGTGCGGTCCGGACGGCGCGGCGGCGGCGGTGCTGCTGCGCGCGGCCGTGATCGAGTCCGGTGTCCCACTGGCCCAGGACCGCCGCGGCCCCGCGGTGCGCCCAGTCGCGTTGGCTCGCGGCCCGGGCAACCTGTGTTCAGCACTAGGCATAACGATGGACGACAACGGCGTCGACGTCTTCGCCGCCGGATCGCCGGTGACGGTGCAGCTCGGGGAGGGACTGCCCGACACTGCCGGCCCGCGGGTCGGGGTATCCCAGGCGGCGGATCGACCGTGGCGACTGTGGGTGGCCGGGCGCCCCGAAGTGTCGGCCTATCGGCGCAGCCCGCGGGCGCCGGCGCCGGGCGCGAGCGACTGAGCCGAGGCGATACGGGAAGATCAACCCATGGGCACGACGATTCTCGACGAGTTGACCTGGCGCGGACTGATCGCCCAGTCCACCGACATCGAAGCGCTGGCGGCCGCCGCCGCGCAGCCACCAATGACGGTGTATTGCGGATTCGATCCGACCGCGCCGAGCCTGCATGCGGGAAATCTGGTGCCGTTACTCACACTTCGGCGCTTCCAGCGTTTCGGTCACCGGCCGATTGTGTTGGCCGGCGGAGCGACCGGGATGATCGGCGATCCCCGCGACACCGGCGAACGGACGATGAACACCACCGACACGGTCGCGCAATGGGCCGACCGTATCCGCGGTCAGCTCGAACGGTTCGTGGACTTCGACGGCTCACCCAACGGTGCCGTGGTGGAGAACAACCTGAGTTGGACCTCACAGCTGAGCGCCATCGATTTCCTGCGTGACGTCGGCAAGCACTTCTCGGTCAACGTGATGCTCGACCGAGACACCATCCGGCGCCGCCTAGACGGGGAGGGAATCTCCTACACGGAGTTCAGCTACATGCTCTTACAGGCCAACGACTACGTCGAACTGCACCAGCGCTACGGCTGCTCGCTGCAGATCGGCGGTTCGGACCAGTGGGGCAACATCATCGCCGGCGTCCGGCTGGTCCGCCAGACCCGCGGGGCCACGGTCCATGCCCTGACGGTGCCGTTGGTCACATCGGCCGACGGTGCGAAGTTCGGCAAGTCGACCGGCGGTGGAAGCCTCTGGCTGGACCCCGAGATGACCAGCCCATATGCCTGGTACCAGTACTTCTTCAACGCCACCGACGCCGATGTCATCCGGTACCTGCGCTGGTTCGCGTTCCTGTCGGCCGAGGAACTGGCCGAGCTGGAGGAGGCCACATCGGCTCGGCCGCACGAGCGCGCGGCACAGCGCCGGCTGGCTCAGGAGCTCACCACGCTGGTGCACGGGCAGGCCGCGACGACGGCGGTCGAGCATGCCTCCCAGGCACTGTTCGGACGCGGTGAACTCGACCGGCTCGACGAAGCCACGTTGGCCGCAGCACTGCGGGAGACGGCGGTGGCCGAATTGGTGCCCGGGGGACCGGACGGGATCGCCGACCTCTTGGTGGCCACCGGGCTCTCGGCGAGCAAGAAGGAGGCCAAGCGAACGATCGCCGAGGGCGGGGTGTCGGTCAACAACGTGAAGATCGAGACCGACGACTGGGTGGCACAACCGTCCCACTTCCTGCACGGCCGCTGGCTCGTCCTGCGCCGCGGGAAGCGGAATGTCGCTGGGGTACAGCGCGTTTGACGCCTGCCGTTCGTCTGGAAACCCCCGTTTAGCAGGCGATTTGACTCCCAGTTAGCACTGACGTAACTTAATCCACGTCGCCGCGACACGGGCCAGCCCGGGGAGCGCGACGGCAACTTCGAGGAATACTCCCGGACTCCGGGGTGTTCCAACTGTCCGCCCTACCGCTCGCGGCGAAAGTCGCGGGGTGGTTTGCGCGGTCGGTGAAGGTGCCGAGGTGTGTTGTTTGAGAACTCAATAGTGTGTTTGGTGGTTTTTGTTTGTTGTTTTTTTGCTGCATTCTGATACCCCCGTGTTGGGGTGTGGCTTTTGTGATGCCAGTTTTGGTGTCGTTTTTGTTAGGTCAGATTTTCTCTGATTGTGAATTCGCCTTCTTTGGGAGGGGTTTTTGTTTGGAGAGTTTGATCCTGGCTCAGGACGAACGCTGGCGGCGTGCTTAACACATGCAAGTCGAACGGTAAGGCCTTTCGGGGTACACGAGTGGCGAACGGGTGAGTAACACGTGGGTGATCTGCCCTGCACTTTGGGATAAGCCTGGGAAACTGGGTCTAATACCGAATACACCCTTCTGGCTGCATGGTCTGGGAGGGGAAAGCTTTTGCGGTGTGGGATGGGCCCGCGGCCTATCAGCTTGTTGGTGGGGTGATGGCCTACCAAGGCGACGACGGGTAGCCGGCCTGAGAGGGTGACCGGCCACACTGGGACTGAGATACGGCCCAGACTCCTACGGGAGGCAGCAGTGGGGAATATTGCACAATGGGCGCAAGCCTGATGCAGCGACGCCGCGTGAGGGATGACGGCCTTCGGGTTGTAAACCTCTTTCAATAGGGACGAAGCGCAAGTGACGGTACCTATAGAAGAAGGACCGGCCAACTACGTGCCAGCAGCCGCGGTAATACGTAGGGTCCGAGCGTTGTCCGGAATTACTGGGCGTAAAGAGCTCGTAGGTGGTTTGTCGCGTTGTTCGTGAAAACCAGAGGCTTAACCTCTGGCGTGCGGGCGATACGGGCAGACTGGAGTACTGCAGGGGAGACTGGAATTCCTGGTGTAGCGGTGGAATGCGCAGATATCAGGAGGAACACCGGTGGCGAAGGCGGGTCTCTGGGCAGTAACTGACGCTGAGGAGCGAAAGCGTGGGGAGCGAACAGGATTAGATACCCTGGTAGTCCACGCCGTAAACGGTGGGTACTAGGTGTGGGTTTCCTTCCTTGGGATCCGTGCCGTAGCTAACGCATTAAGTACCCCGCCTGGGGAGTACGGCCGCAAGGCTAAAACTCAAAGGAATTGACGGGGGCCCGCACAAGCGGCGGAGCATGTGGATTAATTCGATGCAACGCGAAGAACCTTACCTGGGTTTGACATGCACAGGACGTCGGCAGAGATGTCGGTTCCCTTGTGGCCTGTGTGCAGGTGGTGCATGGCTGTCGTCAGCTCGTGTCGTGAGATGTTGGGTTAAGTCCCGCAACGAGCGCAACCCTTGTCTCATGTTGCCAGCACGTTATGGTGGGGACTCGTGAGAGACTGCCGGGGTCAACTCGGAGGAAGGTGGGGATGACGTCAAGTCATCATGCCCCTTATGTCCAGGGCTTCACACATGCTACAATGGCCGGTACAAAGGGCTGCGATGCCGTGAGGTGGAGCGAATCCTTTCAAAGCCGGTCTCAGTTCGGATCGGGGTCTGCAACTCGACCCCGTGAAGTCGGAGTCGCTAGTAATCGCAGATCAGCAACGCTGCGGTGAATACGTTCCCGGGCCTTGTACACACCGCCCGTCACGTCATGAAAGTCGGTAACACCCGAAGCCGGTGGCCTAACCCCTTGTGGGAGGGAGCCGTCGAAGGTGGGATCGGCGATTGGGACGAAGTCGTAACAAGGTAGCCGTACCGGAAGGTGCGGCTGGATCACCTCCTTTCTAAGGAGCACCACGAGTATCAGGCCCGCCCACATCGTGTGGGGGTTCGGTGTTCTGGTCGATTCGTTGGATGGCCTTTTGCCTGTAGTGGGTGGGGGTCTGGTGCATGACAAGCAAAGTAGCCGGAGACGGGGAGTTCCCTGTGGGGGCTTTTCTGGTGCTGCCAAACACACTGTTGGGCTTTGAGACAACAAGCCTGTGCCTCGGTTTGCGGGGTGGCCTCGCGGTGGTGGGGTCGGCGTGTTGTTGCCTCACTTTGGTGGTGGGGTGTGGTGTTTGATTTGTGGATAGTGGTTGCGAGCATCTAGCACGCATGCGAGCGTTCCTGGCCGGGGTCTTTGGACTGTGGTGGGGGGTTTGTGTGGGTGTTGATGTGCAATTTCTTTTGATATTGGTTTTGTGTTTGTAAGTGTTTAAGGGCGCATGGTGGATGCCTTGGCACTGGGAGCCGATGAAGGACGTAGGAGGCTGCGATAAGCCTCGGGGAGCTGCCAACCGAGCGTTGATCCGAGGATGTCCGAATGGGGAAACCCGGCACGAGTGATGTCGTGTCACCCAACGCTGAATGTATAGGCGTTGGGGGGGAACGCGGGGAAGTGAAACATCTCAGTACCCGTAGGAAGAGAAAACAAAAGTGATTCCGTTAGTAGTGGCGAGCGAACGCGGAGGATGGCTAAACCGTGCTCATGTGATACCCGGCAGGGGTTGTGGGTGCGGTGTTGTGGGGTGTGTCTTCTCAGATCTGCCGGTCTGGGCGTCAGTGAGAAAAGAATGTGTTAGTCGAAGTGGTCTGGGATGGCCTGCCGTAGTGGGTGAGAGCCCCGTAGACGAAAACGTGTTCTCTGTCGTGACATGTCCCCGAGTAGCAGCGGGCCCGTGAAATCTGCTGTGAATCTGCCGGGACCATCCGGTAAGCCTGAATACTTCCCAGTGACCGATAGCGGATTAGTACCGTGAGGGAATGGTGAAAAGTACCCCGGGAGGGGAGTGAAATAGTACCTGAAACCGTGTGCCTACAATCCGTCAGAGCCCTCGCTTGCGTGGGGTGATGGCGTGCCTTTTGAAGAATGAGCCTGCGAGTCAGGGACATGTCGCGAGGTTAACCCGGGTGGGGTAGCCGTAGCGAAAGCGAGTCTGAATAGGGCGTATCCACACAGGAGTGTGTGGTGTAGTGGTGTGTTCTGGACCCGAAGCGGAGTGATCTACCCATGGCCAGGGTGAAGCGCGGGTAAGACCGCGTGGAGGCCCGAACCCACTTAGGTTGAAGACTGAGGGGATGAGTTGTGGGTAGGGGTGAAAGGCCAATCAAACTCCGTGATAGCTGGTTCTCCCCGAAATGCATTTAGGTGCAGCGTTGCGTGTTTCTTACTGGAGGTAGAGCTACTGGATGGCCGATGGGCCCCACAGGGTTACTGACGTCAGCCAAACTCCGAATGCCGGTAAGTCTAAGAGCGCAGCAGTGAGACGGCGGGGGATAAGCTCCGTTCGTCGAGAGGGAAACAGCCCAGATCGCCGGCTAAGGCCCCTAAGCGTGTGCTAAGTGGAAAAGGATGTGCAGTCGCAGAGACAACCAGGAGGTTGGCTTAGAAGCAGCCACCCTTGAAAGAGTGCGTAATAGCTCACTGGTCAAGTGATTGTGCGCCGATAATGTAGCGGGGCTCAAGCACACCGCCGAAGCCGCGGCAACGACCTTGTGTCGTTGGGTAGGGGAGCGTCCTGCATCCAGTGAAGCCGCCGAGTGATCGAGTGGTGGAGGGTGTGGGAGTGAGAATGCAGGCATGAGTAGCGATAAGGCAAGTGAGAACCTTGCCCGCCGAAAGACCAAGGGTTCCTGGGGCAGGCCAGTCCGCCCAGGGTGAGTCGGGACCTAAGGCGAGGCCGACAGGCGTAGTCGATGGACAACGGGTTGATATTCCCGTACCCGTGTGTGGGCGTCCCTGATGAATCTATTCTGCTAACCGCCCAAATGGTCGGTGAGTGTTCCCTTCGGGGGCCACCGCTGGCTGGCTGCGCGGGACCCGGGTGGGTAGTAGTCAAGCGATGGGGTGACGCAGGTAGGTAGCCGTACCAGTCAGTGGTAATACTGGGGTAAACCTGTAGGACGAGATATAGGCAAATCCGTATCTCATATGTCTGAGAGGTGATGCATAGCCGAGTGAGGCGAATTCGGTGATCCTCTGCTGCCAAGAAAAGCCTCTAGCGAGCACACACATGGCCCGTACCCCAAACCAACACAGGTGGTCAGGTAGAGAATACCAAGGCGTACGAGTGAACTATGGTTAAGGAACTCGGCAAAATACCCCCGTAACTTCGGGAGAAGGGGGACCTCCTACTGTCATCACCCTTGCGGTGGGCAGCGGTGGGGGGTGGCACAAACCAGTGAGAAGCGACTGTTTACTAAAAACACAGGTCCGTGCGAAGTCGCAAGACGATGTATACGGACTGACGCCTGCCCGGTGCTGGAAGGTTAAGAGGACCCGTTAACCCTTGGGTGAAGCGGAGAATTTAAGCCCCAGTAAACGGCGGTGGTAACTATAACCATCCTAAGGTAGCGAAATTCCTTGTCGGGTAAGTTCCGACCTGCACGAATGGCGTAACGACTTCTCAACTGTCTCAACCATAGACTCGGCGAAATTGCACTACGAGTAAAGATGCTCGTTACGCGCGGCAGGACGAAAAGACCCCGGGACCTTCACTATAGCTTGGTATTGGCGTTCGGTTCGGTTTGTGTAGGATAGGTGGGAGACTGTGAAACTCACACGCCAGTGTGGGTGGAGTCGTTGTTGAAATACCACTCTGATCGTATTGGACTTCTAACCTCGGACCGTATATCCGGTCCAGGGACAGTGCCTGGTGGGTAGTTTAACTGGGGCGGTTGCCTCCTAAAATGTAACGGAGGCGCCCAAAGGTTCCCTCAACCTGGACGGCAATCAGGTGTTGAGTGCAAGTGCACAAGGGAGCTTGACTGCGAGACGTACATGTCGAGCAGGGACGAAAGTCGGGACTAGTGATCCGGCACCCCCGAGTGGAAGGGGTGTCGCTCAACGGATAAAAGGTACCCCGGGGATAACAGGCTGATCTTCCCCAAGAGTCCATATCGACGGGATGGTTTGGCACCTCGATGTCGGCTCGTCGCATCCTGGGGCTGGAGCAGGTCCCAAGGGTTGGGCTGTTCGCCCATTAAAGCGGCACGCGAGCTGGGTTTAGAACGTCGTGAGACAGTTCGGTCTCTATCCGCCGCGCGCGTCAGAAGCTTGAGGAAACCTGTCCCTAGTACGAGAGGACCGGGACGGACGAACCTCTGGTACACCAGTTGTCCCACCAGGGGCACCGCTGGATAGCCACGTTCGGACAGGATAACCGCTGAAAGCATCTAAGCGGGAAACCTTCTCCAAGACCAGGCTTCTCACCCTTTTAGAGGGATAAGGCCCCCCGCAGACCACGGGATCGATAGACCAGACCTACACGCACCGCAAGGTGTTCAGGGAACTGGCACTAACCGGCCGAAAACTTACAACAACCAATCAACACCAACGGTTGAAAGAGACGCACACGCCCGCAACCACACCACAACCACACCCCACCACCAAAACACAGATTCACACTCACAAACGAGTGAATAAAGTTACGGCGGCCATAGCGGCAGGGAAACGCCCGGTCCCATCCCGAACCCGGAAGCTAAGCCTACCAGCGCCGATGATACTACCCAACAGGGTGGAAAAGTAGGACACCGCCGAACACAAATT